>NZ_CM173234.1:973946-1298595 GCF_057748015.1 Microbacterium sp. STRO-1N | reverse complement strand
TCGGACGCGTCGTCCTGAAGCCGCCTGTGCTGCTGGCGACACTGACCGGCTTCCTGCTGATCGGCGCCTGCTCGGCGGTCGAGGTCGGCGTCGTCGCGACGTTCGAGCACGGCAGCCTCGAAGCAGGTCTCGTCCTCGCCGTGTTCGCGGTGGGGAGCCTCGTCGGCGGACTCTCACTCGGCCACATCCCGATCGGGCCGTGGGCGATGGCCCGACGCCTCGCCATCGTCACGGTCGGCCTGTCGCTGACCATGGTGACGTTGAACGTGTACTGGCTGGGCGGGACCCTGCTGCTCGCCGGCATCGGCATCGCTCCGGCGCTTGCGGTCATGTTCGCGATCACCACAGCGAGTGTGAAGTTCAGCGAGACAGCGGAGGCGTTCGGCTGGGCCGGAACCGGTCAGCTGATCGGCGCCGCCGCGGGCTCGGCCATCGCCGGGTTCCTCGTCGACAGCACGGGAGGCCCGCAGGGCGCCTACCTGGCCGCGACGCTGTTCGCAATCGTGGGTCTGATCGTCGCGATCGTCTTCGTCCGCGCCTTCCCCGACCTGCGCCACCGCGATCCGAGCCCGTTCCCCGATACCGAACCCGTGGCGGTCACCCCTTCCTGAGTAAGTAGGCTGAGCGCGTGGCTGCTGTGACTCTCCCCCGGCTCTCCTGGGGCGCCCCGGATTCCGCGAAGACCGCCCTGCTCGTGCACGGACTCGGCTCATCAGGCGCCCTCATGTGGCGCATCGGCGACGCGCTCGCCAACGCCGGCTGGCTGGCCGTCGCCATCGACCTGCGCGGCCACGGCGACGCACCGCGCGCCCTCGACTACACGGTCGGCGCGTACGCCGAGGACCTCGCCGCGACCCGCCCGCATCACGGCGGAGCATGGGATGCCGTGATCGGACACTCCCTCGGTGCAGCGGCGAGCACGGTGGCCGCGGCATCCGATCCGGCCTGGACGAACCGGCTCCTCCTGATCGACCCTGCCATCCTGGTCGACGGCCGCGACGCGACGATCGTGCGACGCAGCCAGGAGCGCGCGTTCGCCGACAATCGCATCGAAGTGGTCCGCGAGGAGCATCCGCACTGGCACGAACAGGATCTCGAGCTGAAGATCGATGCGGTCACGCGCGCGAGCGCGTGGGCCGTCGAGCAGACCAGCGCGCAGAATCAGCCATGGGACGTCCGCGATCACGCCGCCCGGCTGGCGATCTCGACCCACGTCATCGGCGCAGACCCGGAGGTCTACAGCCTGTTCACCGGCACGACGGCCGAGGGCGTCCTGGCCGCCAATCCCCGCATCTCGATGTCGATCGTCCCCGGCGCGGGGCACTCTCCGCACCGCGACCAGCCGGACGACACCATGCAGCAGATCCTGGAGGCGCTCTCATGACATTCGACCCCACGGTCCACCTGCCGGACGATCTGCTCGAGCGCATCCGCGAGCGCGCGCCGATCCACGACCGGGAGAACACGTTCCCGCAGCAGGATCTGGACGAACTGCGGGATGCCGGTTACCTCGGCATCCTGGTGCCGACCGACCGTGGCGGAGCGGGACTCGGCCTCGAACAGGTCGCCATCCTGCAGCAGCGACTCGCGACCGCGGCGCCCGCGACCGCGCTGGCGATCAACATGCACCTGGTGTGGACCGGCGTCGCGAAGGTCTTCAGCGATAGAGGCGTGCCAGGACTCGAGTTCGTCCAGGACGGCGCCGCTGCCGGTGAGGTGTTCGCCTTCGGCATCAGTGAGGGAGGCAACGATCTCGTCCTGTTCGGGAGCGACACCGCAGCCGTGCCCCAGCCGGACGGCGGATACGCCTTCACCGGCACGAAGATCTTCACCTCGCTCGCGCCGGTCTGGACGAAACTGGGCCTGCACGGCCTCGACACCACGAGTCCGGACGCCCCGAAGCTGGTCTTCGCCTTCGTCGATCGGACGGATGCCGTGACGACCGGCGACGACTGGGACACCCTCGGCATGCGCGGGACGCAGAGCCGGACCACGCGGCTCGACGGGGCCGTCGCCGCCCCGGAGCAGGTCGTGCGCCGCATCGACCCCGGGCCGAACCCCGATCCGATCGTGTTCGGGATCTTCAGCGTGTTCGAGATCCTGCTCGCGTCCGTCTACACCGGGATCGCACGCCGGGCCTTGAATCTCGCGGTCGAGACGGTGCACAAGCGCCGTTCGAAGAAGACCGGGCTGACCTACAGCCAGGATCCGGACATCCGCTGGCGCATCGCGGAGATGGGGCTCGACTACGACGCCCTTCCTCCGCAGATCGCAGCACTCGCACGCGACGTCGACGCTCTCGCCGACCACGGCGGCCGCTGGTTCACGCTGCTGTCCGGTGTCAAGCATCGGGCGGTCACGATGGCGAAGCGCGTCGTCGACGAGGCGATCCTGACCGCGGGTGGCGGCGCCTACTTCTCGTCCAACGAGCTGTCGCGACTGTACCGCGACGTGCTGGCCGGCATGTTCCACCCGTCGGATCCTGAGTCGGCGCACTCCACCGCGGCGAGCGCATGGCTGGGCCCGCTGGAGAGCTGACCGGCCGCAGACTGCCTACTTGCGGTCGAAGTCGAACGCCTTGAGCAGCTCGGTCACGGCCTGATCGCGCTCGTCACCGCCTTGCTCGAACATGTGAGTGACGTGCGTGCGCAAGTGGTTCTCGAGAAGCAGCCGGTTCAGGGACTCCAAGGACTTCTGGATGGCGCGGGACTGCGTGATGATGTCCATGCAGTACTCCTCGTTCTCGATCATCCGCGCGACGCCGCGCAGCTGCCCCTCGAGGATGCTGGTGCGATGCATGGCGCGCTTCTTGATGTCTTCGATCACCCTTCCGAGGGTACTCGCGTACAGGTGCATGCTCGCGTGCGAGGATGACGACATGGCGCGCACACCGATGGCTCTGCTCTCCCCGGCCGATCAGGAGCGTGCCAGGGCGCTGCGGCGGATGAAGGCCGTCGCTCTCGGCGCCCTGATCGCCATGGCGGTCGCGTTCGTGATCGCGTTCTGGCTGCAGGAGCGATACACCTGGCTGCAGTACGTGCGTGCCGCAGCCGAGGGAGGGATGGTCGGCGCGCTGGCCGACTGGTTCGCTGTCACCGCTCTGTTCCGCAGGCCCCTGGGGCTGCCGATCCCGCACACTGCGATCATCCCGAACCGCAAGGACGAGATCGGCCGTACCCTCGGCGAGTTCGTCGAGACGAACTTCCTCGCAGCCGACGTCGTCCGCGAGAAGCTCTCGCGCACGCGCATCGCCGAACGCGCCGGCGAGTGGCTGCGCGTCCCCGCGCATGCCGAGCGCGTCGCAGCCGAAGGAGCGACGGTCGCCACCGCCGTGCTCAATGCGCTCAGCGACGACGACGTCCGCGACCTCATCGGAGACCTCGCCCGCGAACACCTCATCGACCCTGATTGGGGAACGCCGGCCGGAGTCTGGCTGCAGCGCATCGTCGAGACCGACGCCCACCACGGTGCCGTGGATCTCGCTATCGACAGCATCGCGAACTGGCTGGACGCCAACGCCGAGGCCTTCACCGGGCTCGTCTCGCGTCGGCTGCCGTCGTGGGTGCCCAAGCTGGCGCACCGCTTCGTCGACGACACCGTGTACCGCGAGGCCGTGACGTTCGTCAGCGCCGTGCAGTCCGACCCGCAGCACCCGGCTCGCATCGCGATCGACGGATACCTCGGCCGGCTCGCGGACGGGCTGCAGTACGACCCGGCGACGAGAGCGAAGCTCGAGAACGCGAAGGCGGCCCTGTTCGACAGTCCTCGCGTGGCGGCACTGGCTGCCGAAGCGTGGCACACCGCCAAGGCGGGTCTGCTGACGTCGCTGGCCGACCCCGCGAGCGGGTTGAGGCAGCGCGCAGCGCAGGCGATCCGCGAGATCGGTGAACGCCTGACGACCGAAGAGTCGCTGCAACGCCGCGTCGACACGTGGGTCACGGACGCGGCGGTGTTCCTCGTCGATCGCTACCGCCACGACATCGCGTCGATCATCACCGACACCGTCGAGCGCTGGGACCCGGCGGAGACGACGGAGAAGATCGAGCTCATGGTCGGTCGCGACCTGCAGTACATCCGCCTGAACGGCACGGTGGTCGGTGCTCTCGCGGGCCTCGCCATCTTCACCATCGCCCACAACCTGATCCCCGGAGTCTGACATGGCACTCTCCCACGACCCGCTCTGGCCCCGCGCCGGCTCCTGGCCCGCACCCGACGAGACGATGGATGCCGCGATCATCGGCATCCCCGCATGGCGGACCTCCCTTTCCCCCACCGGCGCGCACGCGACGCCTGCGGCGATCCGCGACGCCCTGCAGCGTTACAGCACGACGCTCATCGGCCCCCCTGCGGTGGATCTGAACGAGCTGCTGCGGATCGCGGATGCCGGAGACGTCGCCGACGCGGACACCGACGTCGAGGGTGTCGTGGCGCGGGTGCGCGCTCTGCAGCCCGCCTTCGCCATCGCCCTGGGCGGGGACAACTCCGTGACCTATCCCGTCGCCCGCGGCGCCGGCGCGACCGGGCTCATCACGTTCGACGCGCACTTCGACCTGCGCGACGGCGTCTCCAACGGATCCCCCGTGCGCCGCCTCATCCAGGATGCGCCGGACGGCGAACGCATCGACGGGTCGCGCGTCGTGCAGATCGGCATCGCGGACTTCGCCAACTCGGCGGCCTATGTCCGGCGCGCGACGGACTGGGGCATCCGCGTCATCACGCTGGACGAGATGCGTCGGCGCGGCATCGCGGACGTCGTCGCCGAGGCCGTCGCGGTCGCCGGTGCGGATGCCGCGGCACGCGTGCATCTCGACATCGACGTCGACGTGTGCGATCGCTCGGTCGCGCCCGGTTGCCCGGCGAGCGTTCCCGGGGGCCTCGCCGCGTGGGAGCTGCGAGCGCTCACGCGCGCCGTGGCATCCGATCCCCGCGTCGTCAGCGCCGACATCGCCGAGGTGGATGCCACGGCGGACGCGCCTGATGGGCGAACGGTCCGGCTGGCTGCGCTGTGCGTGCTCGAACTGCTGGCCGGTCTCGCGTCGCGGGTCTGATGCGGCTCAGGCCGGCGAGTCGTCCGCGTGTCTGGCGAGAGAGCGCGCGTAGCGCTCGGTCAGTTGGACCATGACATCCGGCGTGTCCCGATCCACCCCGAAGACGTAGCCGGGGAAGTCCAGTTCCCGCTGGGCCGCCGCGATCTCCTCGTGCCGATCCGGCGAGAGCACCAGGACGGGGTCGCCGACGGCGACCCACCCGATCGGGACCACGGCATCCTCCGGCAGCACCGTGCGCAGATGCACCACGGCGTTGATGCGGACCTCGGCCCTGTCGCCGATGTGGGCGCCGTTGAACACGCGCGTCCCCGTGGCGAGGAACACCTCGTCGCCGACCACCGCACCGGACACCGACGCACCGGGGCCGATCAGCACGTGATCGCCGATGTGCACGGGATTGGCCGAACTCGCGCGGACGATCGCATTCTCCATGACGATCACGTGCGCGCCGAGCGTGATCGGTCCGCCCTCTGCCGTGATCACGGCGCCATGCAGCACCTGGCAGTCCGGTCCGATCGTCACATCCCCGGAGATGACGGCGGTGGGCGCGATGACGGCGGTGTCGTCGATACGGGGGCGAGCCCCGAGGTGCTCGTACAGCATGCCGTCAGCGTACTCCGGCATCCGTCCTGCGCGGCGAAGGCCCTGGCGGGCGTGCCCAATCCCGGATGCT
Organism: Microbacterium sp. STRO-1N; assembly: GCF_057748015.1. The sequence continues at coordinate 1,292,874 of NZ_CM173234.1, read as the reverse complement.
CGGTGGCCAGGTCGGCGTGCCGCTGAGACGACACGCCGACCGGGTTGTGCACCATCCGGGATGAGGGACGCGATGCCGCCGGCCGGACGTGTCAGGATGCCGCGGGCGTGGCGGCCGGCTCGTGCGTGCGCTGCGTGTCGTGCGCCTCGCGCACGCTCATGATCGCGAAAGCGCCGGCGATGGCGATGATCACGACGGCTGCCGGAATCGACAGTGCGCTCCATCCGCTGACCCCGACGACGCCCGCGGCTGCCGCCGCGCCGAGCGCGATGCCGCCGTTGAACAGCACCGGCATCAAGGCTCCGGCGAACTCGCGGTGCGCAGGTCCTGCGATTCGAAGGATGAGCGTCTGCGCGAGTGGCGGGAACGCGCCGGAGGCGACGCCCCACAGCGCCACCACAGCCAGCGAGGCCACCGGCGACGTGATCAGCGTTGCGGCGACAGCGATGCCGGTGAGAGCGATCGAGATCGCCAGAGCGCGTGTGGTCCCACGGCCGACGCGTGCGGCGAGCGCGACGCCGACCGCGGATGCGATCCCGAAGGCGAACAAGAGCGCCCCTATTCCGCCCGGCAGGATGGACGCCGCCGGTTCGGCGAGACGCGTGACGAACGTGTAGGCGCCGTAGTGGCCGATCAGCGCGATCGCCACCAGCGACGCGACAGCGACGAGCCGTGCGATGCCGCCGCCCGAAGACTGCGCACGACCTGTCTGTGACGTCACCGCGCCGCGGGGGATCGAGGGGACGATGATCCGGATCGTGACCGCGGCAGCCACCAGCAGCACGGCGAGAGCAGCGAACGCGATCCGCCAATCCGTGGCATCTGCGATCAGACGGGAGAGCGGCGTGCCGATCACCACGCCGAGCGTCGCTCCACCCAGGACGATCCCGATGGCTCGGCCGAGCAGGCGGTCCTCGACGATACCGGCCACGAACGCGTTCACCGTCGCCCACAGGAGCCCGACGGCCGCGGCGCCGAGCATGCGCGCGGCCATGGCGAAGCCGAAGCCCGGTGCGACCGCCGTCAGCACCGACGAGATCGCGGCAGTGAGCAGGCCGATGACGATGACGGTGCGAGCGGGCCACCGACGTGCGAGTCGGCTGAGCGGAAAGCTGGCGAGCACCACCACTCCAGCCCAGACGGAGACCAGCATCGCGGTCTGCGCTTCCTCAACCCCGAGCCCGGCGCTCATCGGTCCGAGAACAGCGGTGGGGAGCATCTCGGCAGCGACCATGAGCAGTGTTGCAAGGCCGAGAGTGAGCGTGATGGCCCATGGAAAAGCTGATGCCTGTGGAGCGGTTGTCTGTGTCATGCTTGAGACGGTAGACCTTGACACTAATGTCAATGTCAATTCGAATCGAGGGACTATCGTGAAGATCGGCGAGCTGTCCGAGCGCACCAGGGTTGCGACACGCCTCATCCGCTACTACGAGCAGCAGGGACTGCTCAGCGTCGAGCGCTCGGACAATGGATACCGCCAGTACTCGGAGTCCGATGTCGAACGCATCGAGCGCGTCGCCGGGCTCGTCCGTGCCGGCATCCCGACTCGACTCGTGAAGGTTCTCCTCGACGTCGAGGACCTCGCGGATCGCAACGACATCGTCTGCACCAGGACCGTCGCCACGATGCTGGTCGACGAGCTCGGCGGGCTCGAGGACCGCATCGCCTGCCTGACGCGCAGCCGCGACACGATTCGAGAGTACGTCGCACAAACACACGGCGAGTTGCTCGAGCAGAGCACCGTCTGAGCAGAGGCGTCAGGAAGCGGCAGGCACCGGCTCGGGGAACAACGCCGTGAACAGCTGACCGACCCACTCCAGCAGCCCGGCATCGGTCGGCGCCTCGCCCCCGGGCCGCGGAAGCGGCACGACGAGCGCCTCTCCCCCTCCGACGAGCTTGGCGTTGGGGTACAGGCGCTGCAGCCGGATCTTCATCGAATCCTCCAGGTGTGCGGGTGCGACGCGCAGGTTCGAGCCCATCGCGACAACATCCGCCAGCCCCGCCTTGGCAGCCCTGCGACGGAGACGCGCGATCGCGAAGAGGCCTTCGACCTCATCCGGTGGCGTGCCGTACCGGTCGACGAGCTCCTCTCGGACCAGGTCGATCGCGTCGTCCTTGGCCGTCGCGGCCGCTGCCGCCGACAGCTTCTGGTACGCCTCCAGGCGCAGCCGTTCGCTGTCGATGTACGTCTCGGGGATGCGGGCATCCACCGGAAGCTCCATGCGCAGCTCGCCGCCGGTCTCGGTCTCCTCACCGCGGAAGGTCGCCACGGCCTCGCCGATCATGCGCAGATAGAGGTCGAAGCCCACTCCGGCGATATGACCCGCCTGCTCGGCACCGAGCAGGTTGCCGGCACCGCGCAGCTCGAGATCCTTCAGCGCGACCTGCATGCCGGAGCCGAGGTCGTTGTTGATCGCGATCGTCTGCAGGCGGTCGGCAGCCGTCTCGGACAGCTCCTTGCCGTCGTCGTAGAGGAAGTACGCGTACGCGCGCTCTCGGCCGCGGCCGACGCGACCACGCAGCTGGTGCAGCTGGCTGAGCCCGTACTTGTCGGCGCGGTCGATGATGATCGTGTTGGCGTTGGAGATGTCCAGGCCCGTCTCGACGATGGTGGTGCACACGAGCACGTCGTACTTGCGCTCCCAGAAATCGTCGACGACCTGCTCGAGCTGATGCTCGCCCATCTTCCCGTGCGCCACGGCGATGCGGGCCTCCGGTACCAGCTCGGCGAGCTCGCTGGCGATCCGCTGGATCGACTGCACGCGGTTGTGGACGAAGAAGACCTGGCCCTCGCGCAGGATCTCTCGCCGGATCGCCGCCGCGATCTGCTTGTCGCTGCGTGCGCCGACGAAGGAGAGGATCGGATGCCGGTCCTCCGGCGGGGTCTGCAGGGTCGACATCTCGCGGATGCCGGTGACGGCCATCTCGAGCGTCCGCGGGATCGGCGTCGCACTCATCGCGAGGATGTCGACGTTCGTCTTCATCTTCTTCAGCGTGTCCTTGTGCTCGACGCCGAAGCGCTGCTCCTCGTCGATGATCATGAGCCCGAGGTCCTTGAACATCACCTGATCGGTGAGGATGCGGTGCGTGCCGATGACCATGTCGACGGATCCGTCGATGAGTCCCTGCAGCGTGAGGCGGGCGTCCTTGTCGGTCTGGAAGCGCGAGAGCGGGCGCACCTTGACCGGGAACCCGGCGAAGCGCTCGGTGAACGTCTCGAGATGCTGCTTCACGAGCAGCGTCGTCGGCACGAGCATCGCGACCTGCTTGCCGTCCTGGATCGCCTTGAACGCGGCGCGGACGGCGACCTCGGTCTTGCCGAACCCGACGTCGCCCGACAGCAGGCGGTCCATCGGGATCGGCCGCTCCATATCGGCCTTGATCTCATCGATCGTCTGGAGCTGATCCGGCGTCTCGGCGAACGGGAACGCCTCTTCCAACTCGCGCTGCCACGGCGTGTCAGGGCCGAACGCGTGCCCCTTCGCCGACATGCGCGCGGAGTACAGCTTCACCAGCTCGACCGCGATGTCGCGTACGGCCCTGCGCGCCTTGCCCTTCGCCGCAGACCAGTCGCTGCCGCCCATCTTGGACAGCACCGGCGCCTCGCCGCCGACGTACTTCGACAGCAGATCGAGCTGATCGGTCGGCACGTACAGCTTGTCGCCGGGATAGCCGCGCTTGGACGGCGCGTATTCGAGGACGAGGTAGTCGCGCGTGGTCTTGGTCGCGTTGCGGCCGCCGCTAGACACCTCGCGCTGCGTCATCTCCACGAAACGGGCGATGCCGTGGGTCGCGTGCACGACGTAGTCGCCCTGCTTGAGCTGCAGAGGATCCACGACGTTCTTGCGCCGCGACGCGAGCTTCTTGACGACGCGCTGGTCGCCGCCGATCGTGCGTCCGTAGAACTCGTTGTCGGTGAGGACGGCGAGCTTCGCCTCCGGCACCTGGAACCCGCTCTCGACGGATCCCGTCACGAGCGTCGCGACGCCGGCCGCCGGGGCATCCACCAGGCTGTCGACGATGCGCGCGGCGACGCCGCGGTCGCTGAGCACGTCGCGCGCGCGCTCGACGAGTCCGGCACCGGAGGCGATGACCACGACCCGCCAGCCGTCGGTCACGCGGGCTTCGACGAACGCGATCGCGCCGTCGACGTTGCCGTGGAAGGACGGGATGATCGACGCGTCGATGTTCTCGGCATCCGTGTCGTCCGTCGCGAACGGGCTCAGCCGCCAGAAGACGCCGTCCCGCTCCGCGACGACCTCGCGCAGCTGCGCGACCGTGAGGAAGTCGCCGGCCCCGAGGTCGATCGGCGCCGAGGCGCCGGAGGTGGCGGCGCTCCAGGCGGCATCGAGGAACTCACGGTTCGTGTCGCCGAGGCTCTGCGCACGGGTCGTCGAGCGCTCCGGGTCGACGAGCGCGGTCGCCGAGCCCTCTGGCAGGTACTCCACGAGGGACTGGAGGGGGCCGGCGACGGCCGGCAGCAGCGACTCCATGCCCTCGACCGGGATGCCCTCGGCCATCTTCTCCAGCATCCCGGCGATCGCGGGAAATGCGCCGACGAGCGCGCGAGCGCGCTCGCGCACATCGGCCGTGAGCAGCAGTTCGCGGCTGGCCGGCAGATCGACCCGATCGACATCACCGGGGAGCGAACGCTGATCGGCGACCGAGAACGCCCGGATCTGATCGACCTCGTCGCCGAAGAACTCGACACGATAGGGATGCTCTGACGCCGCAGGGAAGACATCCAGGATGCCGCCTCGGACGGCGAACTCGCCTCGCCGGGACACCATGTCGACGCGCGTGTAGGCGCGCTCGACGAGCTGCTCGACCGCGTGCTCGAGCTCGATGCCCCGCCCGCCGACGACGAGTTCGAGCGGCGCCGCATCGCCGAGGTTGCCGGCGATGGGCTGCAGGGCCGCCCGCACCGATGCGACGACGACGAGCGGACGCTCGCCGGTCCACGTGGTGATGCGGCGCAGCGTGTCCAGGCGACGGCCGACGGTGTCAGGGCTCGGGCTGAGCCGCTCATGGGGCAGCGTCTCCCAGGCCGGAAAGTCGAGGATCTCGGCATCCGGCAGGTAGGCCGAAAGCGCCAGCGCGAGCGACTCGGCACGGCGGCCGGTGGGCGCGATCGCCAGCAGGGACGCCGGGTGCCCGCCCTGCGCCCGTTTGCGCAGCAGGCCGGCGAGCGCGGGCGCGTCGAGTCCATCGACCAGGCCGAGGTCGGCGTCGGTCTGCGCCCAGGTCAAGGCGTCGCGGTACAGAGACGCCTCTTCCAAGGCGCGCAGAATCCCCGGAACAGTCACCTGACCAGCTTATGCCGCGCCTCCGACACCGGTCCCCATAGGATGCCGGGATGGAACCCGTCGTGCTGAGAACCGACCGCCTCGAACTGCGTGCACCGACGGCATCCGATGTCGACGCCATCGAGGCGGCCTGCCAGGACCCCGAGATCCCGCGGTGGACGACCGTGCCCAGTCCGTACTCGCGCGAGCACGCGGAAGGGTTCGTGGACTTGGTCGCGCAGTGGTGGGCGGACGACAGCCAGGCGATCTGGGGCATCTATTCGGACGACGTGCTCGTCGGCGTGGTCGGGCTGCACCACATCACCCCGAGCATCGACGGAGCTCACGCCGAGCTCGGCTACTGGATGGTCGCGGAGCACCGGGGTCAGGGCATGCTCGTCGAAGCGTGCCGCGCGGTGGTCGACTGGGCGTTCGCCGAGAGAGGCTTCGCCAGGATCAACTGGCAGGCTGTCGCGGGGAACATCCCCTCGGCGCGCACCGCTCGCGCGCTCGGATTCCGCTATGAGGGCCTGCAGCGGCAGGGCCTGGTGAGTCCCCGCGGCCGGGACGACGGCTGGTTCGCAGGCCTGTTGGCGACCGACGATCGCGCGCCGGTGGACTGGCCGGTCCTGGGCTGACGACGCCGCAGGGGGTGACGACGTCGGACGCCGGTGACAGGATGGCTGCATGCCTGAGATGCCGGAGGTCCAGGGACTCGTCGACTTCCTCGGCGAGCGCGCCGCAGGACGCACGATCACGAAGACGAGCGTCGGTGCGGTCGCCGCGCTGAAGACGTTCGATCCACCGAACACGGCGCTGCACGGTGCGACGATCACGGGTGCTTCGCGGCACGGCAAGTTCGTCGATCTCGCGCGCGGCGACGACCTGCACCTCGTCTTCCACCTCGCCAAGGCCGGATGGCTGCGCTGGTACGACGAACTGCCGACCACGCTCATCAGGCCCGGCAAGAGCCCCATCGCCCTGCGCGTCGCACTCGACGACGGCAGCGGATTCGATCTGACCGAAGCCGGCACCAAGAAGTCGCTCGCCGTCTACGTCGTGCGCGACCCGCAGGACGTGCCTGGCATCGCACGCCTCGGACCCGACCCGCTCACCCCCGACTTCACCCGCGACGTGTTCGCCGGCCTGCTCGCCGGCCGGCGCATGCAGATCAAGGGACTCCTGCGCGATCAGGGCGTGATCGCAGGCATCGGCAACGCCTACAGCGATGAGATCCTGCACGCGGCGCGGATGTCGCCGTATGCGATCGCCGCGACGCTCGACGACGGCGAGATCGACCGACTCTACGCGGCGATGCAGGAGACCGTGCGCGAGGCCGTCGCCGCGGCATCCGGCAAGCCGCCGGCCGACCTCAAGGACGCCAAGCGCCGCGGGATGCAGGTGCACGCCCGCCGAGGCGAGGCCTGCCCGGTCTGCGGCGACACCGTGCGCAGCGTGTTCTTCGCCGACCGCTCACTGGAGTACTGCCCGACCTGCCAGACCGGCGGCAAGGTGCTCGCCGACCGCCGACTGTCCCGGTTGCTGAAATGACCCCGCCGACACGGAATGAAATCCGCTCAGGTGCGTTGAGTACACTCAGAGCGATAAACGTGCTCCGGGGTCGGTGGGAATCCGAACCGGCGGTGACAGTCCGCGAACGTCTCGGTTCATCCGAGACGCCGATCCGGTGGAAATCCGGAACCGACGGTGATGCGAGGGAGACCTCTCGCTAGTCCGGATGGGAGGCAGCACGATGCGCGTACGCGCGCATTCGACCACCCCCGGAGCCTTCACGAAGGACGACGGATGGCAGTGACCGAGGCTGAGCGCCGGGCGATGACCCGCGCCCTCGAACTCGCCGTCCGCGGACCTCGGGGCGCGAACCCGCAGGTCGGCGCGGTGTTCCTCTCCCCCGCAGGCGACATCATCGCCGAGGGATGGCACCGCGGCGCCGGCACCGCTCACGCGGAGGTCGACGCGCTCTCGCACCTCGTGCCGGACCAGGCCCGCGGCGCCACCGCGGTCGTCACCCTCGAGCCGTGCAATCACACCGGTCGCACCGGGCCGTGCGCACTCGCGCTCATCGAGGCGGGCGTGCGCCGCGTCGTCTACGCCCTGGACGATCCGGGGGCCGTATCCGGCGGCGGCGCCGAACGCCTGCGCGCCGCCGGTATCGAGGTCGAAGCCGGCGAGCAGGCGGATGCCGCGCGCACCGTCGTGGCGGATTGGCTGACAGCGGGGCGCCTGGGCCGCCCGCACGTCACCGTGAAGTGGGCGCAGAGCCTGGACGGCCGCGCCGCGGCGGACGACGGCACGAGCCAGTGGATCACCGGTCCCGAGGCGCGCGCTGATGTGCACCGCCGGCGCGCGGCATCCGATGCGATCGTCGTGGGCACGGGGACGGCTCTCGCGGACGATCCGTCGCTCACCGCGCGTGACGGCGACGCCCTGTACCCCCACCAGCCGATTCCTGTCGTGATCGGGTCGCGGGAGATCCCCGCGACCGCGGCGCTGCACCGCCACCCGCAGGGATTGCTCCGGTTCGACACCCACGACCTGCGCGCCGTGCTCTCCGACCTGCACGAGCGCGGCGTCCAGCGCGTCTTCATCGAGGGCGGACCCACGCTCGCCAGCGCGTTCATCGCGGCCGACCTCGCCGACGAGGTCCTCGCCTACATCGCACCCGTCCTGCTCGGCGGTGGGCGCCTCGCGCTCACCGACATCGGCGTCGGATCGATCGGCGAGGCACGACGGCTCAGGGTCGTCGAACGCGCCTGGGTGGGAGACGACCTGCTCCTGATCGCGCACCCCGTCACGGAAGAAGGAAGCTGATGTTCACCGGAATCATCACCGAGATCGGCGAGATCACCGCCATCGCACCGTCCGGAGACGGCTGGCGCCTCACCGTCCGCGCCCCCGGCGCGGCTGCCGACGCCGTCCACGGCGAGTCCATCGCGGTATCCGGCGTCTGCCTCACCGTCGTCGACTCGACACCGGAGACCTTCGACGCCGACGTCATGAAGCAGACTCTCGACGTCTCGGCGCTGGCCGCGGCATCCGTCGGCTCGCGCGTCAACATCGAGAAGGCGATGCCGGTCGGCGCGCGCCTGGGCGGGCACATCGTCCAGGGGCACGTGGATGGCATCGGCCGCATCGTCGAGGTTCGACCGGGTGATCAGTGGAGCGTCCTGCGCGTGGCCGTGCCCGCGGACCTCGCGCCGCTCGTCGTCGACAAGGGCTCCATCTCGATCGACGGCACCTCGCTCACGGTGAGCGCCGTGAGCAGCCCTTCGGCGGGCTCAGGGACCAGCGGAGATGGACACTGGCTCGAGGTCTCACTGATCCCCGAAACCCTCGCCGCCACCACACTCGGCGGCCGCGCCGTCGGCGACGTCGTCAATCTCGAGACGGACATCCTGGCCCGTCACGTCGAGCGCCTGCTCGCGTTCCGCTCTGCTCCGGAAGGAGGCTCGCGATGAGCCTTGCCACCATTCCTGCGGCCCTGGACGCCCTGCGCGCCGGCCGCCCCGTGATCGTCGCGGACGACGAGAACCGTGAGAACGAGGGCGATGTCATCCTGTCGGCCGAACTCGCGACCCCCGAGTGGGTGGCGTGGACCGTTCGGTGGTCCTCCGGATTCATCTGCGCCCCGATGCCCACCGACCTGGCCGACCAGCTGAACCTCCCGCCGATGGTCGAGGCCAACGAGGATGCGCGTTCGACGGCGTACACGGTCAGCGTGGATGCCGCGGAGGGCGTCACGACCGGCATCAGCGCGCACGACCGCGCACACACGCTCAACGTCCTGGCGAACCCGGAATCCACGTCCACGAGCCTCATCCGCCCCGGGCACATCCTTCCGCTGCGCGCCGTCGACGGCGGCGTCCGGGAGCGCAGCGGCCACACCGAGGCCGCGGTCGAGCTCATGAAGCTCGCGGGCCTGCGCCCGGTCGGCGCGATCGCCGAGGTCGTCGCCGAGGACGGCAGCATGATGCGCCTGCCAGGGCTCATCGAGCTCGGCGAGCGGGACGACGTCCCGGTCATCACGATCGAGCAGCTCATCGCCCACCTGAACGAGGTGGATCCGCGGGAGGCGTCGGCCGCGGCATCCGCGACGGGCAAGCGCCGTGTCAGCCTGCGGGCGGACGCGACCGTCCCGACCGAGCACGGCACGTTCCGCTTCCTCGCGTACAAGGACCGGGTCACCGGCACCGACCACCTCGCGGTCGTCTCCGGCGAACCGGGCGAGACCGCGCTGGTGCGTGTGCACTCCGAGTGCCTGACAGGTGAGGCCTTCGGCTCGCTCAAGTGCGAGTGCGGTCCGCAGTTGGATGCCGCGCTCGACGCGATCGAGCAGGACGGCGGTGTCGTCATCTACATGCGCGGTCACGAGGGCCGCGGGATCGGGCTCATCAACAAACTGCGCGCCTACAGCCTGCAGGAGGACGGACTCGACACCGTCGACGCCAACCTCGCCCTCGGGCTCCCCGCCGACGCCCGCGAATACGCCGCCGCCGCCGGAATCCTCAGTGATCTCGGGATCTCGAAGGTGCGCCTGCTCACCAACAACACCGACAAGGTGAAGCAGTTGCGCGAGCTCGGGTTGGATGTCATCGAGCAGGTGCCGCTGATCGTCGGCGTCGGCCCGAACAACCACCAGTACCTCGAGACCAAGCGCGACCGCATGGGTCACATCATCGGAGAGGCGGAGCTCGCAGAGGCTCTCGCCAACGGAAAGGACAAGGCATGAGCGGCGCAGGAGCCCCCACCCCGCAGCAGCCGATCGACGCGACCGGACTGAACGTCGTGATCATCGCCGGCACGTGGCACGACACGATCACCGACGGACTGATCGCTGGTGCCGAGCGCACGCTGAACGCCGCACACGCCACGCATCGGCTCGTGCGCGTGCCCGGTTCGTTCGAGCTGGCGCTGGCCGCGCAGGCTGCCTTCGCCGGCGGAGCGGATGCCGTAGTCGCGCTCGGCGTCATCATCCGCGGCGGCACACCGCACTTCGAGTACGTGTCGGCCGCCACGACCGACGGGCTGACCCGGGTGTCGCTGGATGCCGGAAAGCCGGTGGGATTCGGTGTGCTCACCCTCGACGACGAGAAGCAGGGACTGGATCGCGCCGGCCTCGAGGGCTCCAAGGAGGACAAGGGCGCGGAGGCCGCGGATGCCGCGATCCGCACGGCGCTGCTCGTGAAGCAGTTGCGCGGCTGAGTCGAGCCGGACCCAGGTCAGGGCGACCTACCTAGCGCATCGGCGCCGGGAGGCCTAACGTGAGCGTCATGGAGACCCTGCGCCACATCGTCCTGTTCATCCACCTGATCGGCTTCGCGACGCTGTTCGGCGCGTGGGCGACGCAGGCGTTCGGAGGGAAGCGGCAGTTCGGCAAGATCATGGAGTACGGACTCCTGATCGCCGGGATCGCCGGCCTGATCCTCGCGGCCCCGTGGGGTCTGCCGGAGGGCGTCGAGCCGAACTACATCAAGATCGGCGTCAAGCTCGTGATCCTGATCGCCATCGGCGGACTGGTCGGCGCCGGGCTGGCGCGGCAGAAGCGCGGAACCCCGGTTTCACCGGCGGTCTTCTGGCTGGTCGGAATCCTGACCGCCACGAACGCCGCCATCGCGGTGCTCTGGCGCTGACGCCGCCCAGCAGCTGACGCGTTTCGACTCGCTCCGCTCGCTCAACGAACGAGGGGCCCCGAGTCGAAACGGACCGTGCGGCTGAGGTCGGTCAACGGGGGCGCGGCGGAGCCGTGCTCTCGCGGATGACGAGCTCCGTGCCGATCAGAGGCATCGAGGTCGTGGTCTCACCGTCCAGTTCGGCGAGAAGCAGGTCGACCGCGGCCGCGCCGACGCGTTCCGGATGCTGCTGGACGGTCGTCAGCGGCGGCCACAGCTGCGCGGCATCCGGCAGTCCGTCGAAGCCGACGATGCTGACCTCGCCTGGGACGTCCCGGCCGACCTCGCGGAACGCACGCAGCACGCCGATCGCCATCTGGTCGTTCGCAGCGAAGACGGCGGTCACGTCCGGCTCGTCGCGCAGCCTGAGGCCGGCGAGATAGCCGGAGTCGGCCGACCAGTCCCCCACGAGAGCTTCGGGCACGCGGCATCCGCGCGCCTCGAGCGTCTCCTGCCAGGACTGCCGACGACGCTCGGCGGAGTACGACTTCGCCGGACCCGCCACGTGCCACACCGTCTCATGGCCGAGCCCGAGCAGATGCTCCGTGGCCAGCCGAGCGCCCTGCGCCTGATCGGTGTCGACGAACGGGCGCGTGCTCTCCCGGCTCGAGTCGACGAACACGATCGGCACCCCTGCGGGGATCTCGACCGCCGATTCGTCCAACTGGTGCGCCTCGATGACGATCACGATGCCGTCCACCGCGTGCTCCTCGAGCCTGCGGAATGCCCCCGCCACGGTCTCGGTAGCGCTGGATTCGATCGGGATGAGCGTGAGCGCGTATCCGGCCTGCGCCGCGCGAACTGCGATCGCATCGAGCGTGCGCTGATTGCCGTACGAGCTGAACGAGAACATCACGACGCCGATCGCCCGGAATCGCCCGGAGCGCAGCGCCCGCGCCGCGCTGTTGGGCCGATAACCCAACTGCTGCATGGCCTCTTCGACCCGCGTGCGCGTGGCGGCACCGACGTAGCCGCGCGCGTTCACGACACGCGACACGGTCTGCCCTGAAACGCCGGCCGCTCTGGCGACGTCCTCCATCGACGGTTCACGTCTGCGCTGCGGCGACTCTGCCGAAAGCTCTGGGGACACGATCATTCATCCGTTCATGTGTTGACGTTGACACACTAGCACCGCATCGCATATGTTGACGTTGACATATCGGCGCACGTCGCGCCCACCAACGTAAGAAGGTTCGTCGATGACGACACAGCTCGCCGCAGCGCCAGCGGCCACCGGTACACCACGCCGGGAACGGCGCGACTGGAAGGGATGGGCCTTCGTCGGCCCGTTCATGGTCGTGTTCGCCCTGGTCTTCCTCACCCCGCTCCTCTATGCGCTGTATCTGAGCTTCTTCCAGGACAAGCTCGTCGGCGGGACCGCATTCGTCGGCTTCGACAACTACGTGCGCGCCCTGACCGACTCGCAGTTCTGGGAGGCGTTCGGACGGGTCGCGATCTTCCTCGTGATCCAGGTGCCGATCATGCTGGTGCTCGCTCTCGCCGCAGCACTCGCGCTGGACAGCGCCCGGCTGCGCGGAGCATCGTTCTTCCGCATCCTGATCTTCCTGCCCTATGCGGTGCCGGCCGTCGTGGCCGTCCTCATGTGGGGCTACATCTACGGCGACCAGTTCGGTCTCACGGCGAACATCAACGACTTCCTCGGCATCGACGCGATCACGCCGTTCGCCAAGGAGTGGATGCTCGTCTCGATCGGCAACATCGTCACGTGGGAGTTCGTCGGCTACAACATGCTGATCTTCTACTCCTCGCTCAAGACCATCCCGACCGACATGTACGAGGCCGCCGCCCTGGACGGCGCCGGCGCCTGGCGGACGATCTTCTCGATCAAGATCCCGTCGGTGCGCGGCGCCCTCGTGATCGCCACGATCTTCTCGATCATCGGCAGTTTCCAGCTCTTCAACGAGCCGAACATCCTTCGGCCGCTCGCGCCGAACGTGATCACGACGTACTTCACACCGAACATGTACGCGTACAACCTGTCCTTCGCCGGGCAGCAGTTCAACTACTCGGCCACCATCGCCATCATCATGGGCGTCATCACCGCCGTGATCGCCTACGTCGTGCAGCTGCGCGGCTCGAACCCGGAGGTGCGCTGAGATGGCTCTCCCCCTCGCCCGCGACGCACGCAGGAAGAACGACCCGCTGAACCCGCGCAAGTCCAAGACGCTGCTGATCGTGATGATCGCGTACGCGCTGTACACGCTCATCCCGCTGGTGTGGCTGCTGTTCGCCTCGACCAAGACGCAGTCGGGCCTGTTCAGCTCGTTCGGCCTGTGGTTCGCCGACGACTTCGCGTTCTTCGACAATCTCGTGGAGACCTTCACCTACCGGGACGGCATCTTCCTGCGGTGGCTCGGAAACACTCTGCTCTACGTCGTCGTCGGCGCGGGCGGCGCGACGCTACTGGCGACCATGGCCGGCTACGGACTCGCGAAGTACCGTTTCCCCGGTCGACGCGCCGTGTTCGCGATCGTGCTCGGCGCGGTGGCGGTCCCCGGCACAGCGCTGGCGGTTCCGACCTTCCTGCTCTTCAGCGAGCTGGGGCTCACGAACACGCCGTGGGCGGTGATCATCCCATCGCTGATCAGCCCGTTCGGGCTCTACCTCATCTGGGTGTTCGCGTCCGAATCGATCCCGACCGAGCTGCTCGAAGCCGCGCGCATCGACGGCGCCGGCGAGTTCCGGACGTTCTTCACGATCTCGATGCGCCTGCTGGCTCCCGGCATCGTGACGGTCGCACTGTTCACGGTCGTCGCGACCTGGAACAACTACTTCCTCCCTCTGATCATGCTCTCCGACCCTGCCTGGTATCCGCTGACCGTGGGCCTGAACCAGTGGAGCGCGCAGGCCATCGGCGCCGGATCCCAACCGATCTACAACCTCGTGATCATGGGTTCGCTCATCACCATCATCCCGATCGTGATCGCCTTCCTCATGCTGCAGCGCTTCTGGCAGTCCGGTCTCACGGCCGGCGGCGTCAAGCAGTAGCCCTCGACTCCCCTGAATGCACCACCACGAAAGGACACAGCAATGAAGCACCTTCCCTCCCCCGCCCTCCGGCGGACCCTCACGGCGGTCGCTGCCGGGACGGTCGCGGCCCTCGCACTGGCCGGTTGCAGCACCGGCGGCGGCGATGACGGCGGCGCAGCCGGCGACGGCTCGTTCTCCTCCGTCGAGGCCGCGCTCGAAGCCGGCGGAGAGATCACGTACTGGTCGTGGACGCCGTCCGCCGAGGCCCAGGCCGCCGCGTTCGAAAAGGCGTACCCGAACGTCACGGTCAACGTCGTCAACGCCGGAACGAACAACGACGAGTACACCAAGCTGCAGAACGCGATCAAGGCGGGCTCCGGCGCGCCGGACGTCGTCCAGGTCGAGTACTACGCCTTCCCGCAGTTCGCGCTGACCGACGCCTTCGTCGACCTCTCGCAGTACGGATTCTCGGACTTCGAGGACGACTACACGGCGTCCACCTGGAACTCCGTGACGGACGGCGACGCCATCTACGGCCTCCCGCAGGACTCCGGCCCCATGGCGCTGTTCTACAACAAGGCCGTCTTCGACGAGCTCGGTCTGGCCGTTCCCGCGACGTGGGACGAGTACTACGAGGCCGCCAAGGCGATCCACGCCGCCGACCCGACGAAGTACATCACCAACGACATCGGCGACGCCGGCTTCGCGACGAGCATGATCTGGCAGGCCGGCGGCCAGCCGTTCGCAACGGACGGCACCGACGTCACCATCGACCTGGCCGACGAGGGCTCGGCGAAGTGGACAGAGAACTGGAACCGTCTCGTAGAGGAGGGCCTCATCGCCCCCACCGGCAGCTGGAGCGACGAGTGGTTCCGCGGCCTCGGCGACGGCAGCATCGCGACGCTCGTGATCGGCGCCTGGATGCCGGGCAACCTGATCTCCGGCGCCCCCGACGGCGCGGGTGACTGGCGCGTCGCACCGATGCCGACCTACGACGGCGAAGCGGCCAGCGCCGAGAACGGCGGCGGTGGCCAGGCCGTGACGAAGCAGAGCGAGAACCCCGAGCTCGCTGCCGGCTTCCTGTGGTGGCTGAACAACAGCGAGGAGAGCATCGACATCTTCCTCGAATCCGGCGGTTTCCCGTCGACGTCGGCTGAGCTGGCCGACGAGGAGTTCCTCGCCGACGCACCGGAGTACTTCGGCGGCCAGAAGATCAACGAAGTGCTCGCCGCCGCAGCGAACGACGTGGTCGAGGGCTGGAACTACCTGCCCTACCAGGTGTACGCGAACAGCATCTTCGGCGACACCGTCGGCCAGTCGTACCAGAACGGGACCGACCTGAACGACGGCCTCGCGGACTGGCAGGACGCGCTCGAGCAGTACGGCAATGAGCAGGGCTTCTCCGTCAACAAGTGATATCCAGGGTCGGGGTGCGCGCGCTCGGTCTTCGGGCGCCCGCACCCCGACCCATCCTCTTCTCCGAAAGCACGGCACGTGACCACCTTCTCCATCGGCGACACCGATTTCCTCCGCGACGGCGCTGCGCACCGCATCCTCTCCGGCGCGCTGCACTACTTCCGCGTGCACCCCGACCAGTGGCAGGACCGCATCCGCAAGGCCCGGCTGATGGGGCTCAACACGATCGAGACCTACGTCGCCTGGAACGCGCATGAGCCGCGTCGCGGCGAGTGGGATGCCACCGGCTGGAACGACCTGGGCCGATTCCTCGACCTCGTCGCGGCCGAGGGGATGGACGCGATCGTCCGCCCAGGTCCGTACATCTGCGCGGAGTGGCACAACGGCGGCCTGCCGACCTGGGTCGACGCCGATGAGCGGACGCTGCGCTCCTCCGATCCGGCGTATCTCGCCGACGTCACCGGGTTCCTCGAGCGCGTGTACGAGATCGTCGAGCCGCGGCAGATCCATCGCGGAGGCTCGGTCGTCCTCGTCCAGATCGAGAACGAGTACGGCGCCTACGGCTCCGACAAGGCCTACCTCGAAGAGCTCGTCCGGCTCACCCGAGCCTGCGGCATCGAGGTGCCGCTCACCACGGTCGACCAGCCCACCGACCAGATGCTCGCGGACGGCAGCCTGCCCGAACTGCACAAGACCGGCTCATTCGGCTCCCGCAGCACCGAACGCCTGACGACGCTGCGCAGGCACCAGAAGACCGGTCCACTCATGTGCTCCGAGTTCTGGGACGGCTGGTTCGACTGGTGGGGCGGTGTGCATCACACGACCGATGTCGACGCTGCGGCCGGCGACCTCGATGCCCTGCTCGCCGCCGGCGCCTCGGTCAACATCTACATGTTCCACGGCGGCACGAACTTCGGTCTCACCAACGGTGCGAACCACAAGGGCCGCTATCTTCCGCTGGTGACCTCGTACGACTACGACGCCCCGCTCGACGAAGCCGGAAACCCGACCGCGAAGTTCTTCGCTCTGCGCGACGTCATCGCCAAATACGCACCGGTCCCCGACGAGGTCCCGCCCGCGGCGCGGCCCGCACCGGAGCTCTCCGTCGAGCTGCTGCCCGCGGGGGCGTGGACGGATGCCGCAGCCACCGCACCCGCCTCCGAGAAGCCGGCCTCGTTCGACGACCTCGGCCACCTCAGCGCCCTGGTGCGCTACGACGCCGAGCTGCCGGAGGGCTTCGCCGGCGGCATCCTGCGGGTGGACGAAGAGATCCGCGATCTGGCCTGGGTGAGCGTCGACGGAAAGCGCGTCGGAACGCTCGCGCGCACCCGCCACGACCGCGCCATCGAGCTGCCCGCCGGCCGGCGCCTCAGCATCCTCGTCGAGGACCAGGGTCGGGTGAACTACGACCACCGTCTGGGTGAGCACAAGGGCATGATCGGCGCTCCCCTGCTGGACGGCGTGGCGCTCGGCGGATGGACGTCGACGTCGCTGGACGTGGCGGAGATCGCGGCGGGAATCGCTGTCGGAAGCGCCGCGGAGGGCGAGGGCCCCGTCGCGTACACGGCCGATTTCACGCTGGATGCCGCGGCTGACCTGTTCCTGGACACCTCGGTGTGGAGCAAGGGGTACGCGTTCGTGAACGGCTTCTTCCTCGGTCGCTACTGGCGCAACGGGCCGCAGCGCACGCTGTTCGTGCCCGGTTCTGTCACCCGCGCCGGCGACAACCGCATCGTCGTGCTCGAACTGGAGAACGTACTGGAGCCGGTCGCCTCCTTCGTCGCCGAGGCCGCCCTCGGCGACCTCAGCGAGTGACGCGACACGTCGTAATCCCACAGGGAATGCACAGCCGGGCGTAAACTCCGGTGTGCTCTTTTCCCCACACGAGCACACCGGAGGCCCCATGAGTTCCGTCACCAAGCCGGCGAACCCCCGCTCGCGCGTCATCACCGCGAGCCTGGTCGGCACGACCATCGAGTTCTACGACTTCTACGCGTACGCGACAGCAGCCGTGCTCGTGTTCCCCGTGCTGTTCTTCCCCAGCGACAACGACACCGCATCGCTGCTGGCGTCGTTCGCCGTGTTCGGCGCGGCGATGGTCGCCCGTCCGATCGGCGCGGTCGTGTTCGGGCACTTCGGCGACAAGTTCGGTCGCAAGGCCACGCTGGTGGCGTCTCTTCTGACCATGGGCATCGCGACCTTCGTGATCGGCCTGTTGCCGACCTTCCAGCAGATCGGCTGGGTGGCGCCTCTGCTGCTGCTCATCCTGCGTCTCGCCCAGGGCTTCGCGCTGGGAGGCGAGTGGTCCGGTGCCGCGCTCGTCGCAACAGAGAACGCTCCGGCGGGCAAGCGCGCCTGGTACGGCTCGTTCCCCCAGCTGGGTGCACCACTGGGCTTCATCATCGCGAACGTGCTGTTCCTGGCCATCAACTGGATGCTGCCGCACAGCGAGAACCCGGCGCTGAAGTCCGAGGCGTTCTTGGCCTGGGGCTGGCGCATCCCGTTCCTGTTCTCGGCCGTCATGGTCATCATCGGCCTGTGGGTGCGTCTGAAGCTCGTCGAGTCCGACACGTTCAAGAAGGCATCCGACTCGGGGGCGATCCGCAAGCTCCCGCTTGTGACCGTGTTCCGGTTCCACTGGAAGCAGCTGATCCTGGGCACGTTCATCATGCTCGCGACCTACGTGCTGTTCTATCTGATGACGAACTTCACGCTGACATACGGCACGAAGCCGGCCGACCTCGAGACCGCATCCGCCGCCGCCCAGGCCGCCGCTGAGGCCACGGGCAAGGCATTCGATCCCGTTGTGTTCGCCGCGCAGTTCTACCCCGGCCTCGGCTTCGGCTACACCGACTTCGTGCTCATGCAGATCATCGGCGTGGTGTTCTTCGGCATCTTCACGCTGCTCTCAGGGCCGATCGCCGACGCCATCGGCCGCCGCAAGCTGCTGCTGTGGACCACAGGCGCGATCATCGTGTTCGGTCTGCTGTTCAACACGTTCCTGCTGCCGCAGACCGATCCGAAGTTCACCGGCGCGCTGACGCAGGCGTTCCTGATCTTCGGCTTCCTGCTGATGGGCACCACGTTCGGGCCGATGGGAGCCCTCCTGCCCGAACTGTTCCCGACGAACGTCCGCTACTCCGGATCCGCGATCGCCTACAACGTGTCGTCGATCCTCGGTGCCGCGGTCGCTCCGTTCATCGCGGTGGCGCTGTGGGCGCTGGTCGACGGCCAACCATGGCTGGTCGGTGTGTACCTGTCGTCGATGGGCGTTCTCACGTTCATCGCACTGATCTTCACGCCGGAGACCAAGGACCACGATTACGAGTCCGATCTCGGGGTCGGCGCGACGCTGTAGCGGTCTCCCGCCGGTTCGAATCGCTCGATTGTCCCTTCTTCGGCCCGATCACGGGTCAGTCGAGCGATTCGAACGCCGCCGTCAGTAGCGCGCGAAGACGCGGCGCGCGGTGCCGTCCAGCACCATGGTGGCGCCGTACGGCAGGATCCACTGCGGACGCGTGTGCCCGAACGGCAGGCCGACGCAGACCACGGCATCCGGGTTGTAGCGGCCGATGACGTCGACCACGGCGTCCCGCTGCGCGTCGCGCAGCGCCTGCGCTTCGGCATCCGTCGGGTGGAACTCGAAGTCGCTGACCGGCGGGCGGGCGACGACGACACCGGCGACGGCCGTCAGGATGCCTCGCTCGCCGAGCCCGCGCAGCCACCGAGCCACCCAGCCGGCGCTCGGGCGCTCCTCGCTCGTCTCGATGAGCAGGACCGAGCCTTCCAGATCGGATGCTGCGGGGAGCCGATCGACCCACGCGAGTCCGTCGAGCACCTCCAGGCACCCACCCCAGGTGCGTCCCTCGACGCGGAGCCGAGGTCCGGCCCACGTCCAGGGCTCGGTAGGCGAGCGATCGCCGAATTCGGAGAGCGCGCGGGGATCCTCCCATCGGCGACCCACGTCCTCTGACTCCCCCGGCTCGGTGACCTCGAGCTCGCCGCCGTCGATCAGCGCGGCTCGCAGCGACCGCAGATGGATCTCGTCCACGGAGGGGCCGGGGCCCAGGTGCACGGCCGTCGAGCCGCCGTAGTACCCGGCGATGCCGAGACCCCACAGCCAGTTCAGGATGTTGGTGTTGTCGCTGTAGCCCACGAACGGCTTCGGGTCGGCCAGGGCGAGCGCGGCATCCAGGTGCGGGACGACGAGCATCTGGTCATCTCCACCGATCGTCGCCAGGATGCCGCGGATCGACGGATCCGCGAAGGCCGCGTTGACGTCGGCGGCTCGTGCTTCGGGGCTCGCGTCGAGCATCCGGGTCGTCGGATACTCGACCGGGATGAGGCCGGTCTCTTCGGTCAGGCGACGCAGCGCCTGCTCGTGCAGCGCAGGCGCCACGGCCGGGGCAGCGAACGCGGGCGACAGGACGGCGACGCGGTCACCGGAAGCGAGCTTGGGCGGGATGTGCATGCGTCCATCCCATCACGACATCGAGTATCGGATCGTCAATGAACATTGACAGATCTCGATCGTCAACGTAAGTTGACATGCAGGAGGCGAATCATGAACACCCGCACCGCCAACGCCACGGACCCCGCCGGCGAACCGATCGCCGAGCTGCATCGTCTCGCCGATCTGCGCCGCGAAATCGCGCGCTCGGAGGAGGCTCAGGTGCGCAGGGCACGCACCGCCGGCTACTCCTGGCAGGCCATCGCCAGTGCTCTGGGCGTGAGCAAGCAGGCCGCGCACCGCCGGTTCGGGCGGGCGTAGCCCGCCCGCGATCAGCAGGTCTGCAGCACGGCTCGGGCGGCAGCGCGGTCCTCGTCACCGATGCCGAGGTCGTACGCGTCGAGCACCCCGACCCACTGCTCGACATACGCGCAGCGCAGCGTCGGCTCGGCAGGCAGCCAGTCGGCGGGCCCCGAAGCGCTCTTGGACTGATTCGTGCGCTGTGAGGCCGCGACGAGGTTCTCCGGATCGTTCGCGAAGACCGTGCGCTGCTCGTCGCTCCAGGCTTAAGCGCCGTGCCCCCACGCCCATCCGAGCGCCACGACGTGATCGATCTGCACCAGCACCGACGTGTTCTGACCCGAGACGAACGACACCGCCGTCCCGTCATACGGGTCGATGAGGTCGCCGGCGAGCACTTTGCACTCGCGCGTCCCCGCCTTGAAGACCGGGTTCAACAGGTCCCGGCCCAGGATGTCGTTGCGCGTGTCGCAGCCGTTGCGATCCACATCCGCCCACCGCTGGCCGAACAGGTCGCGGTCGTAGTCGGACGGCGCGAACCCCGAGACGGCCTCCAGACCCGCCAGGGTGCCGAGCGCCGGCGTCTCGGGATCGGTCGGGTCGGCCTCGACGGTCGGATCGGATGCCGCGGCGAGTGCGGTCTCCTCGGCATCCGGTTCCGATGCGGAGGCGGACGGCGTCCCGACCGGGGCCGGTCGTCCGGCCGCGGGCGGCGATGCGGGGTTCGCAAGGCCGATGCCGATCGCGACCGCCACGACGATCACGACAGCGGTGCCGATGCCCCACCACGCGCGCGCCCGCGGAGGAATTCCGCGTCGGCGTCGACCGGCGCCGCGCATCGCTCGACCGTGGTGCGTCACCGCACTCGGGCGAGCCGGCGGAGCCGCGCGCTCACGCGCACGTTCGTCGTCCCCCGGCCGACGCGGGGGCGGAGTCGGTGCCACGTCAGATGCCGCTGTCGTAGGTGTCCGGATCGATCTCGACGGCGACCGTGCGCTGCGGAGCCGCCTCCCACAGACCGATCGCGCCGATCGGCAGGGGACCTGCGACATCCACACGCCACACGAGATCGATCCCGGCGCGCCCCGAACCGCGGAACGGAGCCGTCACGACCTTCGCGCCGTCGTGGAAGCCCAGTTGCCGCTCCAGGCGATCCGGCATCACAAGGTAGCTGGTGACGTTCTCGTGGTGTCCTTCCTGCACCTGCCGCTGGGCGAGCCACGTCGCGCTGAGCGGCGTCACCGGCTCCCGACGACCGGCCAGTGAATCCAGCAGGAAGTCATCCCAGGCGATGCCCTCGTCGATGCCGACGGGGTCGGTCATGTGCACCAGCGCGCTCAGCGGGTTGTCGTCGATCGCCGCGACCCTCGGCTTGCTGCCGTGCAGCGAATGCCGCTGGATCTCCCCCATCAACTCCCGCAGTCGTGGTGCCGCCACGCGCGTCAGGACCGACTCCTGCGACATCGCGTCGCGCAGCATCCGTCTGGCGTTGTTCGAGGAGTGCGGGAGGTCGTCGTCGAGCGCTCCGACGCCGAACGAGGCGCCGTCCTGTCCGAGTTCGGCGCCGACCTCGCGCACGAGGTCCCGGAACGCGTCTGCGCGCCACCCGCGGCGCAGCAGATGCTCTGTGGTCATCCGGCGCAGTCGCGTCGCGGCCGCGTAGTCCGTCTCGATCACGGTGCCGATGTTCATGGCGAACGGCAGCGACTCCCGCGCGAGTTCGTAGTCGGGCTTCGACTCCCACTCCGGTCGGATCGCCCAGGGGTGATGCACGGCCCTGGCGAGCAGGTCGAGCCAATCGACGGTCTGACGATGCAGAGACGAGAGCCGCGCGAGCTCGCGCCTCGCGTGCCGCGAGGCCTCCGAGATGTGCTCGAGGTGTGCGTGCGTGAGGTCCACGTGACGCTGGAACGTCGACCATCCCCGGTGATAGGCCGCGAGGAACCCGATCGTCAGCAGTGCTCCGACAACAACACCGAGGGCGACGGTCATCCACGTGTCCGGATACCAGAATCCCACCCGGCTCACGGTCTCGCGCATCTGCGGGACGAGGAGCGGCAGCAGCTCGACCAGTACCACGGCCGCGATGATGACGAGCCAGGCGATGAGCACCCGCCGGTGGAACGCCTTGCGCAGACGGATCAGTTCACCAGGCATCGGCGCCCGCAGGCGGTCGATCTCGCGCGCGTAGCGGGCGACCGCGGTCTGCGCCGCCGTGCGGTCGGCGTTGAGCGTCGAGAGCAGGCGCCACGTGAAGGAGCGATCCCGGGCGACCGCCCAGCTGTCGTAGGAGGCGAGTGCGTCGTCACGGCGGCGACGTTCGGCGTCTGCCGCTCGAGCGCGTGCTGCCGCGGCGTCACGGCGAGCCCTGGCATCCTCCCACTGGACCCGCATCTCGCGCTGCATCTGCTCGCGGTGCTCGCGATTCGCCGTCTGCTCCGGCGTCTCGGGCGCGGATGCCGCCTGTGGCGCCGGAGGTGCCGGAGGTGCCGGAGGTGCCGGCGCACGATCGGTCGACGCGGCTACCCCCGCCTCCGCGTCCTCAGGCGAGTCCTGAACCGCCGATTCGTCCGTCTCGAGGGCATCGGCTTCTGCTGCGGGGTCCGAGGATTCGGTCGCCTCGGCATCCTCCACCGAATCCGGACCCCCGCCGGAATCCGACTCCGCTTCCGACTCCGCGGGAGCAGCCGGCTCCTCCGCGTCGGAGTCGGCGGACGGCGCGGCCGGAGCCGCCACTTCTCCGGATTCCGATACCGCATACGCGGCCAGCGGGGAGTCCGCCGGACCCGAGTCCGCCGGCGCACGGGTCGCAGGCACCGCGTCAGCGACCGTCTCACGGGCGGAGACCGGCTCCGGGAGCAGTCGGAACGCGTGCTCGGCCGCCGCTACCTCGTTCGCGGCCTGCTGCGCCTCGCCGACACCGGCACTCGCCCACGCCGCCAGGTGGATGCGCGGTTCACCTGAGGCGAGCACGTACCAATCCACCGGGACCGGGAGATTCGCTGGTCCCTCTTCGATCGTCCAGGCATCGTCCGGGTCGGGGAACACATCCGAGACGCGCCCGAAGACCGGGACCTTCTCCTCGATCTTCACGAATCCCAACTCGGTGAGATCCGAGCTGCCGTCGAGAGACCCGAAGACCAGTTCGCGCAGGCGCGCCCACAGGCGAGGTGTGGTCCGGACACCGCCGACCCCGACAGGTGCCGCCATGGCCGCGCGCGCAGCCTTCTCCGCGTCGAAGATCGCGTCGCGCCGAGCGATGAGCTGCGCGTCACGCGCATCGAGCACGGTGTCGTAGTCCTGGCCGACGATGTGCGTGCCGTCGTCGGACTGCAGCTGGCGGGTCAGCGCCCTGCCCGTCCGGGAGGTGATCCAGCGCCAGGTCCATCGCGGCATCGAGGCCAGCTTGTCGACGCTGAAGGAGCCGAAGCGCCGGAGCTGCTCCCCGATGCCGATGCGGGCGCGGCCGGGCTGACGCTCCTCCTCGATCGGATGGAAACTCAGCGCCCCCTGATCGAGCGACATCGAGGCGGACACCATCTGCTCGACGTAGCCGGGGACGAGACTGTCTTCGATGAATGCCGTCCCGGTGGGCGGCGAACCGGCGCTCGGATCGATGAGCAGCGAGTCCGCTCGGCTCGCGAGATCGAGCACCTGTGCCGCGGTCCGACGACCGAGCGCCTCCGTGATCACGGCGTTGAGGAACACGCGCGACACCCACACGCTCTGGTGACTGGAGGCCTCCCGCTGCACGAGTTCGAAGCTGCCGACGCCCGCGCCGTTCCAGAGTCCTGCGACGCTGGCGAGGTGCATCAGCGCGAAGCCGACGAACCGGTCGTTGTCTCGGACGAACGCGTCACCGGACCACGGCGTCGAGCGGTCCTCCGGCGAAGCGACCACCACCGTGCCGTACTCCGACGCCGCCCAGTCGACGCGCTGCTGCAGCTGGAACTCCGTGGGTGCGCAGATGAGCGTCAGCCGCGAGAGGTCCGTCGGCTGGTCGGCGATGCTGACGGTCGGCACCGCCATGGGCATCGCCTTGACGAGGTACTCCCCGACTTGCTCGGCGATCTCATCCTGTTCGGCGTCGACCTCGCGCGACGGCACGGCCGAACGGAGCTTCACGAGCCGCACGAGAGCGAGGCTCTCCCTGGCCAGCGACTCGAAGAGATCGACGTCGACCGCCGTCAGCCGGTGCTCGCGATCCAGCACCAGGATCGTTGCGCCGATGCGCGGCGGGCCGGACCGCGCACGCCGCACGTTCTCGGGGCGCACCCAGAGCGCAGGGCCCAGCAGCCCCATCCTGGTCCACTCGCCGGCGAGCGCGAGCAGCGCTTCGCCCTGCTCCCCGCTGGGGAGCAGGATGACGCTCACCTTGCGATCCGGCCAGGACGATCGGACCACGTCAGACCCCGGTATCCACGGCGCGCGTCGCCATGACCGCCGACGACAGGCTCTGCAGCGCGGATGCCACCTGGTGCCGGATCTCCCAGCTCACCGGATAGTCGTACACCGACACCGAGAAGTCGTGCTCGCCCACCTGAGAGCGGAAGTTGGCGTACTCGCCGGCGAAGTAGTCGCGCAGGGCCTGCTGCCGCTGAGCGAGAGAGCCCGATGCCTCGCCTGCGCGCGCGGCATCCGGAACCGGAGCATCCGGCGCGAGCCGACCCTCCTGCACCCAGCGCACCAGCGTGTCGGACATCTCGAGATCGTCTCCGCCGAGGAACGCGAGGATCTGGTACGGGCGCAGCGGCTCCAGCGACTCCTGCGTGTTGCACAGCGCCAGCGCGATCGTCAGCGACTGCATGACCACGCCCGGGTAGTCGTACGGCTGGGTGCGCCGGGTGTCGAGCAGCGGCCGCGGGAAAGCGGCGTTCCGACGCGTCTCCGGGTCCCACAGCGAAAGTCCGGGCCCTCGCTCGCCGCCGTCGCCGTCGACGGTCAGCCACTTCAGCGCCTTGGCGACGTACCAGCCGCGGATCATCGCGTTGATCACGGTCGGATCGGCCGGGATCGACTCGCCGAGCAGGCGGGAGCGCTTGAACCGCCAGAAGGCCTCACGGCTCTCCTGCGAGTTCGACTGCCGCAGCCAGTCACGGGCGATCGGCTCCATCACGGAGTCCATCACGATCGGCTGATACGGGAACCCGCTCATCGCGAAGACCTCGATGCCCTCGACTCTGGCGTCCTGGAACCAGCTGTCGGAGACCGCGTCGTTCCAGAAGCCCATCGCCCCGAGGACCTGCTTGGTGACGGCGTACATCTCGGTGCCGGCCTTGAACGGGATCGAGCTGAACACCAGGCTGGTGGCCTCGTTGACGGACTTGTCGTGCACGAGCCGCAGCAGCGTCGGGTTGAGCTTGACGAGCGGTTCGCTGGCGCCGAGCGCGGACTGCAGCTGCTCGCGGAACTTCTCCCGTCGACGACCGAACACATCGGGTGCCAGCTCGGACTCGTCGAAGAAGCTCCGCAGGTCCTCGGTGACGTAGGAGTTGAAGGCGGTGCCCTCGCGGCGCATCCACTTCCGGGCGCGGTCGACGTAGGCGTCCGGTGTGGTCGCCATCGTGAAGCGCGGGTTCTGCGGCGACCGGGACGCCTCGGGGTCGGCGGTGACCGAAGGCTTCCAGGTGCGGGCCTGGTCGATCATCGACCAGGTGCCGGCGTCCTCCTCGCTGCGCGACACAGCCGGAACGCCGACGATGAGCTCGCGCACGGCGTCGAGGATCCCGTCGGCGAACCGCCCCGTCCCCTCGGAGAACGTGGATCGAATGAGGCTCTCGAACTCCCGCGGGTACTCGTCCTGCTCCACGAGCAGTCGCTCGTTGGGTGCCGGAGTGTACTTCCGCGGGACCGTCGAGTCCTCGCGCTTGGGCCAGAAGTCGTAGTCGTTGTCGCGGTCGTCGGCGGTCTTGCGCGCCTTGACGCGCAGCGCCAGCTCTTTGTATGCGCCCTCGAGGTGCACGCGCAGCGGGCTCAGGAACTCGCGTCGCAACTCGTTCAGCAGCTGGGCAGCGCTGCGACGCAGCGGTGCCTCCGCCGACCATTCGAACGCCTGCTGGATGCGCTCGACGGCGCCGATGACGGCATCCTGATCCGGGCGGATGGACTGCTGGTTCGGAGCGCTCTGCAGCTGCTCGCTGACCAGCGACGGCAGCGACTGCACCCATTCCTCGTGCATCTGCGCCTCGGACTCGAGGCCGTCCACGGTGCTCTTGAGCGTGCGGTCGAGGCGGGTGAGGAGCTCGGTCACGACAGGCAGGCCGTTGGTCGCGACGTGCTCGGCGATGACCCGCAGCAACTCGCCCGGGGCCTCGCGCTCCCAGTTGTCCAGCAGCACCTGCCGGTGGTTCTGCTCGACGCGCAGCAGCTCGGGCTTGCGCACCGACCACTCGGCGAGCAGGCGCTGACTCCAGGTCGTGAGGTCGAGCCCGCCGTTCTTGTCGAGCTGGTTGGGGTCGTTCAGGCGCAGCTGGATGTCCTGACCGAGCTTGGTCGCGAGCGCGGCGCGCTCGGCGGCGGGGCGCAGCCGGTCGATGACGTCGTTGTGGTCGTCGGTGTCCTCGTTGAGCCGCAGTTCCCGGATGAACAGCTGATAGTCCTGATCGGCGCGTACCGAGATCCACTCGGCCTCCGTGCGCTGCGCGAACAGCGGGTCGGCCTCGGTGTGCGCGTACAGCATGCGGTCGATGACGGACCGCGCCAGACGCTCGGCGGAGTACTCGAAGAACTTCTCTCGGCCCAGCGTCACGCGGCCGAATCCCATCGACGAGAACGCCGGCGAGTGGTGAGCCGAGTTGATGAGACCGGTCGCGTCCGGCAGGACGTTCGCGCCGACGCGCGCCTGCCAGTTGCCCGACGCATAGGCCGTGATGCTGTCCTGCACGCGGTCGTCGGTGATCCATGCCGCGAGGCTCGCCGACACGGCGTTGTAGACCTCGCTCTGATCGGCGAAGGTCACCTTGGAGTTGCTGCGGCCGACGATGAACGGGTACGCGGCGCCCACCCGGTCGCGGGCCCCGCCATACGACGGAGCGACGCCCTGCGTCTGCAGCAGTTCGATGGTCGAGTTCGACGGGGTGTCGGTCCAGAAGCCGTTCATGGTCTCGGCGATCGCGGCGAGTGCGTTCCCCGGCGTGCCGGCGGTGACGCCGAGCTGATCGAAGACGTCAGGGGCGTACAAGATGCTGAAGACCTCGTTCGACCACGGGTACTGCTTCGCCGTCGACTTGACGATCTCGATGATGTCGAGGAACTGACCGGCACCGGAGCCACCGGCCACGGACGAGACGACGATGACCGTCGGACTGCTGTTGGCCGACTCGTCCCTGGCGCGCAGGGCGCGGCCCAGGGTCTGCAGCTCGGCGAGAGCCGCGGCATCTCCCAGCCGGGCGATCGCGTTGCGCGCGGCGACGGCGATGTCCCTGGTCGACGACAGCGCGACGGCTCGACCGACCGCGCGGAACTGTCCTGCGCCCTTCGTCACGTCGACCCTGACGCGGCGAGGATCGGGAAGCTGTCGCTCGATGTCGGCGTGCACGCTCTGATTGGTGGCGTGAGCGCCCTCGATCGTCTTGTAGACCGTGTCGTAGTTCGCCCCGGCCGACACCAGGCCCTTGTACTCCTGCGCCGGAAGGAACGGAGCGGGGTAGTCGACGCCGTCCTGCACGGTCGGCGTGTCGAAGTGGAGGAACTGCCAGGCGGCGGGGATCCCGCCGTTCCAGCCCGCCTGCTGCAGCTTGAGCTCGAGCTGGTACTTCAGGCCGCGCAGCGTCTTTCCGCCTGAGCCGCCGACGCCGATGATGAGGAAGGGACGAAGCATGATGTCTCTCTGTCTTTCGCGATCGGTTCGGTTGTCAGGGGCGCGGCGGCGGAGTGCCTGGTCGCGGAGGAGGCGGAGTGCCGGGGCCGCCGGAGCGCGGCGATGGCGCCGAGCCGGCGCCGCGCGCGGGTGGGGTGGCCGCGCCCGGCGCGCGGCCGGGAAGCGGAGGAGGTGCGCCGCCTTCGGACGAAGGCCGCGGTGCCGGTGCCGGTGCGGATGCCGGGGTGATGGTCGCTGGCCGCGCTGCAGGTGCGGCGGGGCGGCCGGACGCGGACGAGGCCTTCTCCCGATCGCTCTCGACGAGGTCGGCGCGGGCGCGGTTCACCGCTTCGGCGAGTGTGGAGTCGACCGTGATCTCGGCCAGACGCTGCGCGTGCTGACCCTGATCGCTGGGCGATGCCCGGTGGTAGAGGACGACGGTGCCGGCGACGGCGTCGCCGCGCGCGGTTCGGCGCAGCTCGGACTCCGGCACCACGATGCCGAAGAAGCGGTCCAGCGGCAGCTTGGCGAAACGCAGCCGACGCCGGGAGTCCTTGGACCCTGTCGCCATCCGGCCCGCTCGCGCGGTGACCAGAGCCGTTCCCACCGGTGCGGTGACCTCGTACCAGGGTGCGCGCAGCGGGAACCACGGCACGCGCGCCCGCAGGGTGCCGAGCACGGGGTCGGTGATCGACCGCTCGCCGTCGGACGGCGAGCGGTAGGCGAAGGCGTCCGACAGGGCGCTGCCCTGGCTCGGCGCCGTGATGTGCGCGCCGGCCGGGCCGATCTCGATCGGGAACGCCGCGCGCTGCGTGCTCTTGGGGACGTCGATGCGCGTCGTGAGCCAGTTGAGCACCCACAGCACGAGCAGCGGCAGCAGCAGACCGACGGCCAGCAACGCCAGCGCGAGCAGCAGCACGGCCGCGGTGTTCACCGGGTGCGTGGAACGGAACTCGACAGGAACATTCTGCTCGACGCTCTCGCCGTTCGCCGAGGTGAACGCGATCGGCACGGCTGCGGCGACGTCGCTGTCGGCGGCGATCTTGTTCGTCACGGCGACGGGGATCTGCACCTCGCCGTCCTCCGGGACGACGACGCACTCGTTCTCGTCCAGCCCGGAGAAGCTCCAGCGCCACGCGTCGGCGCGGTCGCCGGCGTCGCTCGTGATCGTCACGGCGTCCGCGGCGACGCAGATCGTCCCGTCGCCGCCCTCGGTCGGCCCGGCGATCGTGATGACGCCCTCGGCTCTGCCGTCCGAGCCCTCGAGATCGCTGAGACGCGCAGGCGGATTCGTCACGGCGTGCGGGAACTCCGCACCGAGCGTGAGCGTGATGGTCTTCTGCGTCGTCACGGGAGCAAGGCCCAGGTCGTGCTCTTCCGTCCGCAGCGGATCGAGGGATGCCGAGACGTCGATGGTCGCGGCGTTCACCTCGGCGGGGAGCGGAATCGTGATCCGACCGGTCTCCGGGTCGACGCTCGCGTCGGGAAGGACCGTGCGCGTGCCGTTCTCGAGATACGACGCAGTGAACGCCGCCTCCCCGAATTGCCCGAGATCGACGGCCTCGCCCTCGGCATCCCGCACCGTGGCGTTGAGCGCGGCCGCGAACGACCCGTCCGCCGACATCTCGATCTCGTTGACGTCGTCGAACTCGATCTGAAGGTCGCTGAAGAGGTACAGCGACGCCGAGGTCCGCTCGGCCGCCTCCAGCTGCCAGCGGCCTTCGGCGGAGTCGTCGACGGCGACCTCGATCGTGCTCGCACCGTCGCTCTCGGTGACCTCCACGCCGTCACCTGCGGTCTCGGCGGTCACGGGTGATCGTCCAGACCCTTCCGGCGGGGTCAGCGTCCAGTCCCCTGACACGATCACGCGGAAGCGCGAGACGCCCTCGTCGATCCAGAAACCGCCGTCCTCATCGAATGGCTGCGGGAAGCCGCCGGCGACCTGCGCGCCGAGCTGCAGGAACACCAGCGACAGCGCATCAGGGCCGTCCGCATTCACGAACGCGCCGTGCACGAACGTGTCGGGCATCGGCTGCTGTCCGCAGACCGGGTCGGCACCCTGGGCTCCGCCTTCGACGAGCGTCTGCATCGTGCCGGCGGCATCCGCGGCATCCGCTCCGACCGCGAGCAGCGCACCGACGACCACCACGCCGGACTGGCGGAACGAGTTGAAGACGCCGTATCCGGACGGGGCTGCACCGCGGTCGCTGAGCGCGGCGCCGCACATCGCGTTGAGCGCGTCGAAGTCCTCCTGCTGCTGACCGTCGGGGGCCTGGATGTCCAGTGCGCCGTCCGTGAGCCAGATGAGCATCTGGCAGCCCGGTGCCGTGCTCTGCTGGTCGGCGAGCTGCCGCTGCGCGCCGGCGAGGGCATCCGGCCAGTTCGTATAGCCCTCAGGACGCTTCTGCCTGATCGTGTCGGCCAGCTTGTCGGAGCTGGTGTCGTCGTAGGCCTGCCAGCCGATCGCGGCCGAGTAGTCGGACGCGAAGAAGCCCGCACCCCAGTTCACCGTGATGTCGTCGCCGAGCGCGCCGAGTTGCGACAGGCTGTTGCCGAGGATCTCGGCCCGCACCATGTCGGGGTCAGAGCCGGGTCCGCCGCCGTCCGCCCTGCGCAGCGACGTCGACGAGTCGATCAGGTAGTACACGTTCAGGGTGCTCTGCGAGGCGAGGCAGGCACGCAGGTCGGCGATGGCCGCGTTGCCGGATTCCGAGAGCTCGCCGCCGGAGACCGCCGTCGCGACGGGCGCGACGGTCTCCACGGGCGCCGCAGCGGCCGAACCCGCGGCGCCGAGGGACGCCAGCAACGCGACGATCGTGGTGATGACCGCGGCCTTGAGCCTCGAGACCCTGGTCATGAGAGCCCCCAGGCCTCGGACAGCGGCACGGCGAGATTCAGGATGTGCCAGATCCCGATCACGACCGCCGGCCACAGCGCCCAGCGCAGAATCGAGGTGAAGCGGGCGTTGATCGTGAAGTTCGCATTGCGGCGCAGACCCGCCCGCTGTCCGATCACATCCCACCCGTAGCAGGCGATCACGATGAGAGGTGTGAGCAGGTAACCGAGGAAGCTGAGCCACCAGAGCTCTGCCACCACGAGCGGCAGCGGGATGCCGAGGAACAGTTCGACCGGAGCGCTGAACGCGGCGATCACGATGATCGCGATGACGAGGCTCACGGCGAGCGCGCCGAGTCCGATCGCCATCGGGACCGGCGAAGCCGCACCGGCGCGCGATGACGGCCGTGCAGTCGCGTGAACCGCTGATGTCATCGCGTGCCTCCACCCGTACGCGGGCGGCGCCCGGCGTTCTTTCCCCGTACTCCACACATTAGCGACGGCCTCCGACTCTGCCTATAAGACTCCTGGGAGCGTGACTCGTGCGATTCTCCCCCGCGAACCTGCGCTCCCGATCACAGTCGCCCGCCCGACAGGAAGTACGGTCGTAGTACTCCCTTCTCTCAGAACGAGGTCCCCGCATGTCCCGCACGGCGCCCGCACGCCGCCGCGGTCGCGGCGCGCCGCAGGATGGTCCGCGCGCCACGTTCCGCCAGCTCCTCCCCTTCCTCTTCGAGCACAAGCGCACCCTGATCGTCGTCGCGGTGCTCAGCGTCTTCGGCGCGGCGACGTCGCTCGTGCAGCCGCTGCTGGTCGGTCAGGTCATCACGGCCGTGCAGACCGAGCAGGCGCTCGGCGTGCTCATCTGGCTGCTGGTCGGCTTCGTGATCCTGTCGTCGATCATCTCCGGCTACCAGCACTATCTGCTCCAGCGCACCGGCACGGCCGTCGTGTACTCGTCCAGGCGCAAGCTGATCGCGCGGATCCTGCATCTGCCGATCAGCGAGTTCGATGCGCGGCGCACCGGAGACCTCGTCTCCCGCATCGGCACCGACACCACGCTGTTGTACGCGGTGCTGACGCAGGGCCTCGCGGATGCCGTGGGCAACGCCATCCTGTTCCTCGGCGCCCTCATCGCGATGCTCGTCATCGACCCGATCCTTCTGCTGCTCATCGTGGTCGTGATCGGAGCATCCGTCGCCGTGGTCGTCGCTCTCAGCGGACGCATCCGCGAGGCGTCGACGGCTCAGCAGGTCAAGGTCGGCGAGCTCGCCTCCGGCGTCGAGCGCGCCGTCGGCTCGATCCGCACGGTACGAGCGTCCGGAGCCA
Source organism: Microbacterium sp. STRO-1N (assembly GCF_057748015.1). The sequence goes on along the minus strand of NZ_CM173234.1, from coordinate 1,260,780 downwards.
CCGAACGCGAAACCGAAGCCGTGTCGGAGCTGGCGAGCGAGGCGTACGGCCTCGGCGTGCGCATCGCCAAGGTCTCCGCGCTCGTCGTGCCGATCGCCGGCATCGCGCTGCAGCTCTCGCTGCTGGTCGTGCTGGGCGTCGGCGGATTCCGCGTCGCGGCGGGCTCGATCGAGATCGCGGCCCTCATCACGTTCGTCATGTTCCTGTTCATGCTCGTGATGCCGCTGGCTTCGACGTTCGGCGCAATCACATCGGTCAACCAGGCGCTCGGAGCGCTCGGGCGCATTCAGGAGGTCCTCGAGCTGCCGCAGGAGTCGGACGCCGACATCGACACGGCCGCGCGCGTCGGCCGCAGCGCCGACGTCGCGAACGCTCCGGCGCTGGAGTTCCGCGACGTCCGCTTCCGGTATCCGGCCGACGTCGTCGCCGCGCGGAAGGCTGCAGCGACCGAGGCGCACAGCGTCCTCGTCGATGCGCACCTGGAACGCGACGGGGAGGAGACCGCGCCGTCCGACAGTGACGGCGAAGTGCTGCGCGGCGTCTCGTTCTCGGTCCCCCGTGGCGCCCGCGTGGCGCTGGTGGGTCCGAGCGGTGCGGGCAAATCCACGATCCTCTCGCTCATCGAGCGCTTCTACGACCCGACCGGCGGTTCGATCCGACTCGGTGGCCACGACATCCGTACCTACCCGCGCGCCGAACTGCGGGCGCACTTCGGTTACGTCGAGCAGGACGCTCCGACGCTCGCCGGCACCCTCGCCGACAATCTCCGTCTCGCCTCACCCGGAGCGAGCGACGCCGACTGCGAGCGGGTGCTGCGCGCGGTCAACCTGGGCGACGTGCTCGAGCGCGGTTCCCTCGGTCTTGCGACGCCGGTCGGCGAAGACGGCGTGATGCTCTCCGGTGGCGAGCGTCAGCGGCTCGCGATCGCCAGGGCGCTGCTCACGGAAGCGCCGATCCTGCTGCTCGACGAGTCGACCTCATCGCTGGACGGCGTGAACGAGCAGCGCATGCGGGAGGCGATCGACGCCGTCGCCACCGATCGCACGCTGGTCGTGATCGCGCACCGGCTGGCCACGGTGATCGACAGCGACGTCATCGTCGTGCTGCAGGACGGTGAGGTCGTCGGTCGAGGCACCCACGCCGAGCTGATCGAGACCACCCCGCTGTACCGTGACCTCGCCCGCCACCAGCTGCTCGCCTGACCCCGCCGGGGATGACGCGACGGCAGGATGCCGGGGACCACTCAGCCATGGGTTCGTCCTCGTCACCCCGCCGTCGCGGGTCTGTGCGCTGCGCTCAGCTCGTGCGCGCGAGCCGGTAGCGAAGCGAGGCGAGCTCGGCCCGCAGCGCGGCAGGGAGCTTGTCTCCGAACGTGCCGTAGAACTCCTCGATGCCGTCGGCCTCGGCCTGCCAGGCCTCGGCATCCACCCGGAAGAGCTCGTCGAGATCGGCTTTCGAGATGTCCAAGCCGTCGAGGTTGAGGTCAGAGGTCTGCGGAAGCCGGCCAACCGGGCTGTCCACGGCCGGCACCTGACCGTCGATGCGGCGGATGATCCAATCGATCACGCGCGAGTTGTCGCCGAAACCGGGCCACAGGAACCGGCCGTCCTCGCCGCGGCGGAACCAGTTCACCTGGAAGATGCGCGGTGCGCGGTCGAAACGGAGCCTGCGCCCGATGTCGAGCCAGTGCGCGAAGTAGTCCGCCATGTTGTAGCCGCAGAACGGCAGCATCGCGAACGGGTCCCGGCGCAGTTCGCCGACCGTGCCCTCGGCCGCGGCCGTCCGCTCGGACGAGATGGTCGAGCCGAGGAAGACGCCGTGCGCCCAGTCCGTCGCCTCGACGACCAGCGGAACGTTGGACGCCCGTCGGCCGCCGAAGAGGATGACGTCCAGCGGGACCGCTTCCTCCCAGTCGTCGGAGATCTGCGGGCACTGCGATGCGGCCACGGTGAAGCGCGAGTTCGGGTGCGCCGCCGGGCGCCCCGAATCGGGCGTCCAGGGGTTGCCCTCCCAGTCGATGAGGTCGCGCGGCGCCGTGTCGGTGAGTCCCTCCCACCACACGTCGCCGTCAGGGCGCAGCGCGACGTTCGTGAAGATCGTGTTTCCCCACAGTGTCTCGACGGCGGTCACGTTCGTCGATTCGCCGGTGCCGGGGGCGACGCCGAAGAATCCGGCCTCGGGGTTGATCGCCCACAGACGCCCGTCCTCGCCGGGACGGATCCAGGCGATGTCGTCGCCGATCGTCTCGACGCGCCACCCCGGGATCGTCGGACGCAGCATGGCGAGGTTCGTCTTCCCGCAGGCCGAGGGGAAGGCAGCGGCGACGTGGAACCGGCGGCCGTTCGGGTCGATGATCCGAATGAGCAGCATGTGCTCGGCCAGCCAGCCCTCGTCGCGGGCGATGACCGAGGCGATTCGCAGGGCGAAGCACTTCTTCGCGAGGATCGCGTTGCCTCCGTAGCCGGATCCGAAGGAGTACACCTCGAGCGTGTCCGGGAAGTGCACGATGTACTTCTCGTCGTTGCACGGCCACTCGGCATCGTGCTCGCCTGGTGCCAGCGGTGCGCCGACGGTGTGCACAGTGCGCACCCACGGCGCTCCGCCGGCGATCTCGCGGGTCACGGCGTCGCCGACCCTGGTCATGATGCCGATGGATGCCACGGCGTACGCGCTGTCGGTGATCTGCACGCCGATGTGCGAGAGAGGGCCGCCCACCGCGCCCATCGAGAACGGCACGACGTACATGGTGCGTCCGCGCATGGAACCGGCGAACAGGACGTCCATCTTCGTGCGCATGGCACCGGGCTCGGCCCAGTTGTTCGTGGGGCCGGCGTCCTCCTCGCGCTCGGAGGCGATGAAGGTGCGCCCCTCGGTGCGCGCCACATCGCTCGGGTGCGAGCGTGCGAGGTAGGAACCTGGGCGCCACTCGGGGTTGAGCTTGATGAGCTTGCCCTCGTCGACGAGACCGCGCAGCAGCGCGTCGTTCTCGGCGCGCGATCCGTCCACCCAGTGCACGGCATCCGGCTGGGTGAGAGCACGGATCTCCTCCACCCACGCGCGCAGCTCCGCCATCCCCGGGGTGTCGTACGTCGGCTCCGCACCCAGCGCACGCGCCGGTGCGACGGAGGCTGTTCGAAGGGTGAAGGTCTCGGCGATGGCCATGTCCGCTCCTTTGAAGAGTAGGTCGATATGACAATCCTGCGCCGATTGTTCCATGCCTTTCGGATGCTTTGGCATGTAAGAATCTTGATTCTTTCGGTATGCTCAAGGAATGAGCGGCTCCGGCATCCATCTCACGACTCTCGGTCATCGCATCCGCCACCATCGCACCGCGAGCGGCTACACGCTGGACGAGCTCGGCGCCATGGTCGGGGTCGCCGGTTCGCAGCTGAGTCTCATCGAGAACGGCAAGCGCGAGCCCAAGCTCTCCCTGCTGCAGGCGATCGCGCAGGCCACAGGCACCGAGGTCGCCGACCTGATCTCGGGCGAGCCGCCGAACCGCAGAGCAGCGCTGGAGATCGAGCTCGAGAACGCCCAGGCGAGTCCGGTGTTCCGTCAGCTCGGCATCGCGCCCGTCCGCGTCACCAAGGGCATGTCGGACGAGACGATCGAGTCCCTGCTCGGTCTGCACCGCGAGCTGCAGCGCCGTGAGCGCGAGGCCATCGCGACGCCGGAGGAGGCTCGTCGCGCGAACACCGAGCTGCGCCTGCGCATGCGGGCGCAGAACAACTACATCGGCGACATCGAGAAGCTCGCCGAGAAGCAGCTGCGCTCGGCCGGGCACGTCGCCGGAGCCCTGACCCACCGCACCGTGAGCATCATGGCCGAGAAGCTCGGCTTCGAGCTGATCTACGTCGCCGACCTGCCCCATTCGACCCGTTCGGTCACCGATCTCGAGAACGGTCGCATCTACCTGCCGCCGGCGTCGATCCCCGGCGGCCACGGCCTGCGTTCGATGGCGCTGCAGGCGATGGCCCACCGGCTCCTCGGCCATACTCCCCCGACCGACTACGCGGACTTCCTGCAGCAGCGGCTTGAGATCAACTACTTCGCCGCGTGCTGCCTGATCCCCGAGACGGCCGGCGTCGCGTTCCTCCAGCAGGCGCGCAAGGACCGCAACCTCGCCGTCGAGGACTTCCGCGACGCGTTCGGCGTCACGCATGAGGCGGCTGGCATGCGCATGACGAATCTGCTCACCGAGCACCTCGGGATGCCGCTGCATTTCCTGCGCGTCGACGAGACAGGGGCGATCGCCCGGGTGTACGAGAACGACGATCTGCCGCTGCCGATGGACGTCACCGGCGCCGTCGAGGGTCAGCGCGTGTGCCGCAAGTTCCAGGCCAGGGCCGCGTTCTCGCAGCAGAACCGCACCACGGAGCACCATCAGTACACGGACACGCCGTCAGGCACGTTCTGGTGCGCGACGCAGACGGGTTCCTCCAGCGACGGCGAGTTCTCGATCACGGTCGGCGTGCCGTTCGACGACGCGCGCTGGTGGCGCGGCAGGGAGACGCCGGACCGCGCCGCGTCCACCTGTCCGGACGAGGCGTGCTGCCGCCGCCCGGCGAGCGATGTCGCCGACCGCTGGAGCGGCAAGGCATGGCCGAGCGCTCGCGTGCACACGCACATGTTCTCGCCGCTGCCTCGGGGCGCGTTCCCCGGCGTCGACGACAACGAGGTGTACGAGTTCCTCGCGCGTCACGCGGCGGAGTGAGCCGCCCGTACGCTGGAGGGATGACGATCACCCTGCATGCCCGCGCTGCTCTGCTCGACATGGACGGCACGCTGGTCGATTCGACCGCGGTGGTCGAGCGGCTGTGGCTGGAGTGGGCCCGCCCGCACGGTCTCGACCGCGAAACCGTGCTGCGCACCGTGCACGGCCGACAGGGGCACCAGAGCATGGCGCTGCTGCTGCCGGACCGCGACCATGACGTGAACCTGGTCGAGAATCAGGAGATGCTGCTCCGGGAGAGCGAAGACGTGGACGGCGTCATCGAGATTCCGGGTGCGGCCGCTTTCCTGCGTGCCCTCGCACCCTTCCCGCACGCGATCGTGACCTCGGCCGACGTGCGCCTGATGACCGCCCGCATGGGCGCCGCCGGCCTGAGCATTCCTTCGCTCGCCGTCACGGCCGAGAGCGTGTCCCGCAGCAAACCGGACCCCGAAGGGTTCCTGCGGGGCGCCGCGGAACTGGGCGTCGACCCCGCCGACTGCATCGTGTTCGAGGACTCGGCGGCGGGCATCCGCGCGGGTCTGGATGCCGGCATGACCGTGATCGGGGTCGGACCGCACGCCCCGTCGTTCGATCCGACGCATCACGTCGACGATCTGACCGCCGTGCGGATCACCGCAGCGGGCGAGGGCTTCGCCGTGCAGATCGGCTGACCGAGCGGCGGATCATCCGCTGACGAACGACGCGTAGCGGCCGAGCGCTGCCAATACCTCCTGTTCGGGGATATCGTCCAGGAGCTCGACCGTCGGATGCTCGGTGTGCCGTCCGAGCGCCGTCGACTGCCGCCACGTGCCGACGATCTGTCCCTCGGCCAGCAGGATCGGCCGGACCATGCCGTTCTTGCCCGGGCCGACTTCGGCGAAGCGCTCGGCGGGACCTGCGATCGAGCGGTCGGCATAGGAGATGTAGTACTCCTCGAACGAGGCGAGCGCTTGGACGTCTGGGACGGCGCGGCGTCGTGGACGTGTCGGCGCCTGGAACACGCCGTCGTCGATCTCATCCACCCGATCGGCTGCGGCGGCGGCCGCCGCCCGTGATGCCGTGAGGGTGAGCCCGGACCACCACGCGAAGTCCGCGACCGTCGCCGGCCCATGACCGTCGATGTACCGCGCGAACAGTTCGGCCGCGGGGTCGGCCGGTGCGTGAGCGTCGGGGATGTGCTCCTCCACCAGCACGAAGCGCTGCTCCCGGCTGACGCCATCGGCTCGCGCGACGACCGGCCCCTGGCAGATGATGCCGCGCATCGCCAGGTGGCCGACGGCGTGCGCTCCGCGCTGCCCTGCCGGGTCGACGCCGACACGGGAGAGGACCTCGAACAATTCGGCGCGGGTCAGCGCGTTGCCGCCGCGCAGCGCCGCTCGCACGGCGCGCTCGACGCCGGCCAGCACCTCGATGTCGAGGCCGAGTTCGCGATACCGAGGTGCAGCGGACTGCAGCTGACGCGCAGCGGTCACCTGCAGCATCCACCCGAAGTCGCGGGCCGGGACGATGTGCAGCGTGCCGCGCTGCGTCCACGCCCGTACGAGCGTCCCGTCATCGAAGAGCGCGTCGACCTGTGTGATCGTCGGTGCTCCTCGTGTACGGGAGGCCAGAGCCCAGCGCCCACCCCAGAACTCCTGGCTCTGCACCGCGAGCATGTGGCTCGCGGCCTCGGCGAGACTCGGCGCCGGGGCGGTCAACAGGTGCGAGCGCAGTCGCTCGGTGCGCAGCTGTGCGGTCGTGGTCACGGTGACATCTTCGCGGATGCCGGGGACACTCGACCGCTCGACACGGAGCCGCACCGCGGGAGAAAGCGGTTTCAGCGATACACTGACCGGACACGGACCGTCGCCCGACTCGCGGCTCGGTCGGGAAGGACACGGCAGTGGTGCGACGGTCGAGTGCGACGACGATCAGCTCGGTCGCGCAAGCAGCCGGCGTCTCGCCGGCGACGGTGTCGCGGGTCATGAACGGACGATTCTTCGGGGAACCGGAGATCGCGGATCGGGTGCGCGCCGCGGCCAGGGAGCTGGACTACTCCCCCAATCACCTGGCGCGCAGCTTCGCCATGGGCCAGACGAACGCGATCGCTTTCCTCGTGCCCGATTTGGCGAACCCGACGTTCCAGGCCGTCCTGACCAGCCTCAGCAAGGCAGCGGCCGAAGACGGGTATCGAGTTCTCGTCGCCGACTCCGCTGAATCGGCTGAGGACGAACCGCAGCTCGCCGCGGAGGTCAGGAACCGATGCGACGCGCTGGTGCTGTGCGCACCGAGAATGTCTGAGGAGGCGCTCGGGAACGCCACGTCAACGCTCGGACCGGTGGTGCTCCTGAACAGATCGAGCCCGGCGTCCTCCGCCCCCACGCTGACCGTCGACTCGCGTGCTGGGTTCGAGCGTCTGGCTCATCACCTGTACGCGCTGGGCCACCGCCGTTTCGCCTACGTCGAGGGGCCGGAGGGACCTGCGAACGAGAACAGACTGCGTGGAATCGGCGATCTCCAACGGGACGTGGATGGACTCCGGCTCGAACGCGTGCGAGGCGGCACGAGCAGCCAGGCCGGGCTCGAAGCAGTCGATGACGTCGTCGCCACCGGTGCCACAGCCGTGCTGGCGTTCAACGATCTCGTCGCCATCGGCCTCGTGCACGGGTTGACCAAGCGCGGTGTTCGGGTGCCTGAGGACATGTCGATCACGGGGTTCGACGACATTCCGTTCGCGCGCTTCATGACTCCCGCGCTCACGACCGCATCCGTTCCCCACGAGTCCCTCGGCACCCTCGCGTGGAACCGGATGCGCACCCTGATCGAGGGCGGAACGCCCGATCACGACGTGAAGTTCCAGCCACGGCTGGAACTTCGCGAATCGACCGGACCATGCCCCCGTTGACACCGGACGAGAGCCCGGCGGCCGTGCACCTCGAACAGATCCAGATTCGCGATCCGTTCGTGCTGCGCGTTCCGGACGGCTATTGGCTGTACGGCAGCACCGATCCGAACATCTGGGATGGGCCCGCCGTCGGGTTCGACACGTATTGGAGCCCCGATCTGGTGAACTGGTCGGGACCCGTCGCCGCATTCCGGCCCGACGCCGACTTCTGGTCGCGCACCCAGTACTGGGCTCCCGAGGTGCACCGGCATCTCGACGCCTACTATTTGTTCGCGACGTTCACGGCTCCAGGCCATCGTCGTGGCACGCAGGTGCTCCGCTCCGAACATCCACAAGGGCCGTTTCTGCCCTGGTCCGATGGACCCCTCACGCCGCCCGCATGGGAGTGCCTGGACGGGACACTGCACGTGGAGAACGGCATCCCGTATCTCGTCTTCTGCCGCGAGTGGAAGGACATCGGCGACGGTGAGATCCTCGCGGTCGCCTTGAGCGGTGACCTCCGCGAGGCCGTCAGCGATCCGGTCATGCTGTTCCGCGCCTCCGAGGCTTCGTGGTCGAGGTCGATTCCGCGGCCGGAGTTCCCGTCGGTGCACGTCACCGATGGACCGTCGCTGCACCGCACCGCAGATGGTCGTCTGCTGATGCTGTGGTCGAGCTTCGGCGATGTCGGGTACGCCCTGGGCGTCGCCACGTCCGCCACGGGGGACATCTTCGGGCCGTGGTCGCAGTCGCCCGAACCTCTCTGGCCCGCCGATGGCGGCCACGGCATGATCTTCACCGCTGCCGATGGGGCACTGCTTCTCGCGCTGCATTCGCCGAATCGGACACCGCACGAGCGCGCGCACTTCTTTCCGCTCGAAGAGACACCGGACGGTCTGCGCCTGCGGGACTGAGCCCCGCACCGCCGGTGGTCAATCGAACGCGGGCGGCACGAAGCTCATGCGACGGTGCGCGGCGATCGTGTATCCGTCGAGTTCGACGCGCTCGTTCGGCGCCAGCTCGAGTGCGAGAGCACGGCCGCCGTTCATGAGGTCGCCTGCGACCGGGGCGGATGCGAGGTTCACCACACCGCGCACGACCCCGTCCTCGTCGGTCATCACACGCCATCCACGGGGAAAGGAGAACGCGGCGGCTCCGTCCCGATACACCTCGACGCGCTCGTCGTCCGCGGTCAGCTCCCAGGCGCCGGCGGCGGTCCTTCGCGACACTGCCACGGCCGATGCGGCTGCATCGTGGCCGATACGAGTCGGCGACAGCCCAGAGAACCAGACATCGCCGTCCGGAGAGGGAAGGATGCCGAACCATCGCTCGACGGCGTCGAGAAGCCACAGGATCGACGGAGAGTATCCCTCAGCGAAGCCGGCGTCACCCGACCACGGATCCAGGCACTGTGGGAAGCGGTCGGCGACCGCGAGAGCGGCCAGCACCGGCTGGGCGGCGAGCGCGAGCTCCGCGGGATGACCGTGATGCTCGAAAGCGTCCGACGCGCGCAACAGCGCGAGGAAGTTCACCGGGCCACCCCAGGAGTTCCGTGTCGCGTCATGGTCGAAACGAGGATCATCCATCGCGATCGAGGTGAATCCGTAGTGCGCCAGGAACTTCCTCGTGTTCAGCAGATAACGGCGAAGGCATTCGACGAAGAACTCCTCGTCCCCGACTTCGCAGGCCAGCACTCTGAGCAGGACATCGGACTGGATCCGAACGCGGCGAGCGTGCCGATCGAGGTCGTAGAAGAAGCCGTCCTCGTCGTCGAAGCACTGCGCCCACAGTGCATCCAGACTCCGACGCGCCGCGTTCCGCCATGGCCCGGGGTCTTCGCCGAGCTCCTCGGCGATCTGCGCGAGATACGCGCGCTGGCAGGCGACATTGGCCGTCAGGTCCGGGGCGATGTACGGCAGCGTCGGCGACTGCGGATCGCAGTGGCGTGCGTCGGATCGGTACGCACGCTCGGGAGCGAACCAGAATCGGGGCGACAGATCGTGACCGGTGTCGTACGTGCAGAAGGCCTCGACGGCTCCGGTGCCACGGGTGTCGCGATAACGCGCGAGCCAGTCGTCGTTGCGCACCATCGCCTCGTACATCGTGCGCAGGAACCCACGATCACGGCCCGTCGCGAGATAGTGACGCCACACGACGCGGGCGAACGGCGTCACGATCTGAATCTGGCTGAAGGCCGGTCCGTCGGCAGTGATCTTGTAGGGCAGCAGGCCGTCTTCGCGCTGATGCTCGGCGAAGGCGACCACGGAGTTCGTCGCGACACGAGGCGCCCACCGTCGCACGACGTCGGCGCTGATGGATCCGGTGCTCTCGATCCAGGCACCAGGGTAGCCGCCTCCCTCACGGAGCACGTCCCGGCCGTCCGATCCCGGGCCGATGCAGGCAGCGAGTTCCGTCAGCGCTGCGTGCCACCGCTCCTCCAGCGGTCCTCCGATGGCGGCGAAGCGGATCCCTGCCGCTCCGACGCCCTCGGCCAGCGCGGTTCCGGCGATTCCGGCTCGTGAGACCGGATCGCTCACGCGCATTCTCTGCAGCGCGGCGTCACGAGCCGTCATCGCCGTCTCCCCGAGGCCGAGGTCATTCCAGTGCCGCACCGAGTTCGGCGACCCACTGCTCGCCCGCCTGCTGCGGCGTCGCCCGATCGAAGAGAACGTCCGCTTCCATGCGCTGGGACAGCTCGTTCATGATCGACCCGCCGGCCGGCTGCGGTGGGGCGACCACCCCGCTTTCGAGGACCACATCGACGTACTCGGCGGCGACCTGGCTCGGTCCCTCCAGAAGAGGCGCGACGACAGCGAGCGTGTCGGGGTTGAAGGGCACGCCGCGCGTGTCCAGGATCAGTTCCGCGGCCGCCGGCTCGTTGAGGAACCAGTCCACGAGCAGTGCTGCGGCCTCCGGATGCTTCGTCGCGGCGTTGATCGACCAGAACGCCGACGGCAGCAGCGCGACACCAGTCGTGTCCGTGGAGGTGGGCGGCAGAGCGATCTGCACATCATCGCCAGCCGCACCGTAGACGTTCATCAGGTTGCTGTAGCCGAACGTGATCGCAGCCTGGCCGAGTGTGAACAGTTGCTGGTCCGGCGGGAGCGCGACCCCGGATGTCACGACCGACGGGTCGGGCATGCCGCCGCCATCCGACAGCTCCTTCTCGATCTCGTAGAGCCCGGCGATCTGCTCGGCATCCACACCGAGCTGACCGTCCCAGTCGTACATGCCGACCTCGCTGACCTGGCCGGCGTAGGTGCCGATGATGTCCGCGATGCGCATGTCGACGCCGTAGATCGGCTGCCCGCCCGCGGTCGTGAGGCCGGCCGAGCCGATCGTGTTGGCCGCTTCGACGAGGTCGTCCCAGGTCCAGCCCTCCTCGGGCAGCGGCACGCCGGCCTGCTCGAACACATCCACGTTGATGAACGCGGCCGTGGCGTTTCCGCCAGTCGGCAGGCCGTACAAGGTGTCGTCGACGATGGAGTTGGTGAGCGAGAAGTCCGGATACTGCGAATAGTCGAGGACTTCGCTGACCGTGGCGAGGTCGAGGAGCGCACCGAGCTCTCCGTACTCCTGCGGCTTGGCGCCGCCGAGCGCGAACACGTCGGGCGCGGTGTCTCCCCCGCCGGCGAAGTCCGTGGCCAGACGGTTGAACAGGTCATCGGGCGAGCCGACCGGCGTCTGCGTCACGCTGACATTCGGGTATTCGTCTTCGAACATCGTGATGACCTCATCGAAGAGCGCCGCGCGAGCGTCGTCGCCCCACCAGGACATCTCGAGTTCGATCTCCTCTTCGGGATCGAATCCGCTGCCCGTCGTTCCGGCGTCTGCCGAGCACCCGCTCAGTGCAAGAGCGGAAACCGCCGCGATGGATCCGAAGGTCAGTACGGTCGTGCGAGACCGGGTGATACGCGTCATTGCGCCTCTTTCGATAGGGCGGGGGTGGTCCGCCGGAGGGAAGGGTCAAGGCCGATCAGCGGTGAAACCGCTTTCTCGAAAACTAGCATCGCCCACCAAAGCTGTCAACGATCGAGTTTCTCGAGGGTCGGCCCATCTTCGATCGAGTTGCCGCTGGCACCGAGAATTCGGGACTTGACTTCCAGATCAGTCGGTGTGAATAATCATCCTGGTCGTGAAACCGCTTTCTCTTGAAGCGCCTCACGCAGGACAAGGAGGTCGAATGAGCAGTCTCGGCGAGTTGCGCACCATCACCCGCGTCAAACGCGGGCAGGGCGTGCGCTTCAGAGAGAAATTCCCCGACAACAGAGCGGCGCTGGTCTTCCTGCTGCCGTGGCTGATCGGGATGCTGGGACTCACCATCGGACCGATCGTGGCGTCCCTGTATCTGTCCTTCACCGACTACAACCTGCTTCAGCCCCCGTCCTGGTCAGGCGTCGAGAACTTCGTGCAGATGTTCTCGGATGCACGGTTCTGGAACTCGTTCCGCGTCACCGTCGAGTACGTGCTCATCGGCGTGCCGCTGCAGCTCATCCTCGCGCTCGCGCTCGCGGTGCTGCTGGACAAGGGGATGCGCGGGCTGCCGTTCTACCGTTCGATCTTCTATCTCCCGTCGCTGCTCGGCGGTTCGGTCGCGATCGCGATCCTCTGGCGTCAGGTGTTCGGCAAGGACGGCCTGGTGAACGGCGTCCTCGCGTGGTTCGGCATCGACGGCCCTGGATGGATCGGGCATCCGGATTTCGCACTCGGCACGCTCATCGTGCTGAACGTCTGGACGTTCGGCTCCCCTCTCGTCATCTTTCTGGCTGGGCTCCGCCAGATCCCGGCGATGTACTACGAGGCCGCGTCCATGGATGGAGCCGGTCGGATCCGGCAGTTCCGCTCGATCACGTTCCCGCTGTTGACCCCGGTCATCTTCTTCAACCTGGTGCTGCAGCTGATCTTCGCCTTCCAATCGTTCACCCAGGCATACGTGGTCTCAGGGGGAACCGGCGGACCCAGCGACTCCACGATGTTCTTCACCCTCCTGCTGTACAAGGAGGCCTTCACCGAACTCGACATGGGCTACGCGTCGGCGATGGCCTGGTTCCTCCTGGTCGTGATCGCCGCGTTCACCGCCTTCAATTTCTGGCTCTCCAAGTACTGGGTGTTCTATGACGACTGAAACCGAGACCCTCATCCGCCCCGCCGACGCCGCACCCGTGCGCCGTCGGCGCCCAGGACAGCGCAGCGCACCGTGGGGCTCCGTTTTCAAGCACATCGTGCTTGTGCTCCTGTGCATCGTCATGGTGTATCCGCTCATCTGGCTCGTCGCCTCCAGCTTCAAGCCGAATGACGAGATCTTCCGCGACCTGAGCATCTTCACCACGAACCTCACCGCGGAGAACTACGTCAACGGCTGGAACGATCTGCAGCACCCGTTCGGGCTGTTCCTGCTCAACTCCGCGATCATCGCGTTCGGGGCGATCCTGGGCAATCTGCTGTCCTGCTCGTTGGCCGCATACGCGTTCGCACGGATGCGGTTCCGATTCCGCAACCTCGCCTTCGCGCTCATGCTCGGCTCGATCATGCTGCCCTTCCAGGTGCTGCTCGTGCCGCAGTTCATCATCTACAAGGAACTGGGCTGGCTGAACACGTTCCTGCCGCTGATCGCTCCGAAGTTCCTGGCCACCGAGGCCTTCTTCGTCTTCCTGATGGTCCAGTTCATCCGCGGCCTGCCCAAGGAGCTGTTCGAGGCCGCGCGCATCGATGGCGCAGGTCACGCGCGCAGCTACTTCCAGATCACACTGCCGCTGATCGTCCCGGCGCTGGCCACGACCGCGATCTTCACCTTCATCTGGACCTGGGGCGACTTCTTCGGCCCGCTGATCTATCTGCGGCTGCCAGAGCTCTTCCCTGCTTCCCTGGCCCTCAAGGGATTCCTGGATGCGCAGTCCAGTTCGGACTACGGCTCGATGTTCGCGATGAGCGTGGTGTCGCTCGTGCCGCTCTTCCTCGTCTTCTTGTTCGGGCAGCGGTTCCTCATCAAGGGCGCCGCGACCAGCGGCATCAAATGAACGCCGCGATCGATTCATCGGAGGGATCAGGAATGGGCAGAGTGCGATACGCGCTGATCGGCACGGGGTCAAGAGCACAGATGTACCTGGAGGCTCTGGCAGGGGCCCACGCGGACGCGGGCGAACTCGTGGCGGTCTCCGACACGAACCCGGGGCGCATCGATTGGTCTCTGAACCGCCACCCCGCGCTCGGTGCCCCACGACGGTTCGAACCGGCTGAGCTTGCTTCGGTCACCCGCGAACTCGACATCGACAGGGTCATCATCACGTCCCCGGACTCCACGCACGCGGATCTGATCGTCCGCGCGGTGGATGCCGGCGCGGACGTCGTCGTGGAGAAGCCGCTGACGACGACCGAAGATGGCGTCCGGCAGATCACCGATGCCGTCGAACGAACCGGGAAGAACGTGACCCTCACGTTCAACTACCGGTACTCGCCGCGCAACAGCGCTCTGAAGCAGCTGATCTCCTCCGGAGAGATCGGCGAGGTCACCAGCGTTCATTTCGAATGGGTGCTGGACACCGGCCATGGTGCGGACTACTTCCGCCGCTGGCATAGGGACAAGTCGCAGTCAGGCGGCCTGCTGATCCACAAGGCCAGTCATCACTTCGATCTCGTGAACTGGTGGATAGACGACACACCGACCCGCGTGTTCGCCTCTGGCGGCCTGCGGTTCTACGGAGCCGAAAACGCCCCCCGGCTCGGCGTCGGGCCGAGACCAGTTCGCGGCACGACCGATCCCCCGCTGCGGGACCGCTTCAGCCTCGATCTGCGCACGGACGACGTCTGGCGCGGTCTCTATCTGGAACAGGAGCATCTCGACGGCTACCTGCGCGATCGAGATGTCTTCGATGAGGGGATCACCATCGAGGACAATCTCTCCCTGGTCGTGGACTACGCGCGCGGAAGCACCATGTCGTACTCACTGAACGCTCACGCACCGTGGGAGGGATACGCGGTCGCCGTCAACGGGACCCGAGGGCGCGCAGAGCTGACGGTCGTCGAGCGCGGATCCGTACTGGTGGACGAGGAGGGCAGGACGGTCGTCGATCCGAGCGCGCGTCCCGATCTCATCGCCGACGACCTGGCACGCCCGGTCTCCGAGCGCCTGGTCGTGCAGCAGCACTTCTCCACGGCGCGCGAGGTGCCGATCCCCGGCGGCAGCGGCGGGCACGGCGGAGGGGATGCCATGCTGCTGCGCGACGTGTTCGTGGGTGGCGATGACGATCCGCTCGGTCGAACCGCGGACTGGACCGACGGGGTGCGCAGCATGGTGGTGGGGCTCGCGGGCAATCGGTCTCTGGAGACCGGGCAGGCAGTCAGCATCAGCGAGTTGGACCTGGGGGATGCGCAGGAGGCGGTCGCTCGGCGCTGACAGCGTTTCGCTCAGCTCAGAGCGCTGATCGCGTCCCGCAGTATGCCGCCCGCCTCGGCCAGCGCGTGAGCAGCAGCCGAGGCATCCGCTCCGGTCGCCAGCAGCAGCAGGGCGAGCTTGACCGAGCCGTCGGCCAGGCCGAGAGCCTCCGCGGCCTCCTCGATCCCGACGCCGGCCAGCTGCGCCACCGTCCGGACGCTGCGCACGCGCAGCTTCTCGTTCGTCGCCTGCAGGTCGACCATGACACCGCGATAGGTCTTGCCGAGCTTGATCATCGAGAGCGTGGTGAGCATGTTCACGACGAGCTTCTGCGCGGTGCCCGACTTCAGTCTCGTCGAGCCGGAGATGAATTCCGGTCCGGTGACGACCTCGATCGCGATCTCCGCGGCCGCGCCGATCGCGGAGTCGGCGTTCGCCGCGATCGCCACGGTCAGCGCGCCGACCTCACGCGCGTGCACGAGTCCGCTCACGACGTACGGCGTCCGTCCGGATGCCGAGATCCCGACGACGGTGTCCCCCGGCGCCAGCGACAGACGCTCGAGATCGGCGATCGCCGCCTCCTCATCGTCCTCGGCATCCTCGACAGCGGATCGGATGGCCTGCTCGCCGCCGGCGATCACGCCGACGACCATCGACGGGTCGGTGCCGAACGTCGGCGGGCATTCACTGGCGTCCAGGACGCCGATGCGCCCCGCGGTGCCCGCTCCGATGTAGATCAGCCGTCCTCCGCGACGGAAGCGCTCGGTGATGCCGTCGACCGCGAGCGCGATCTGCTCGCCTTGAGCGGCCACGGCCTCCGGCACGCGACGATCCTCGGTGTTCATGGCGCGCACGAGGTCGATCGTGTCGAGCAGATCGAGATCGCCGCGGTCGGCGGTCTGCGCCTCGGTGGTCAGTCCGGACAGCTCGGCGAGCAGCGCGGCGAAACGGGAGGAGTCATCCAGCACGGTGCAGATACCTTTCGTGGGGCAGATCGGTGCGCGCCGCCAGCAGCAGCGCGCCGTCGAGGGCGTCGCCCCGCGCCGGGACGATCGTCCGGGCGGCGGCGGAGAGGGCCGATTCGAGGGCCTCGCGGAACCAGGCATGCTCGGTGAGCCCGCCGTGGAGGGCGACGTCGGTCGTCGATGAGGATGCCGCGGCAGCGGATGCCGTGAGCAGCCGCACCGCGTCGCCGGCGATGCCGCGTGCGACGGGATCCTCGCTCTCCGCGGCATCCAGGACCATCGGCGCGAAGGTCGCCAGGCGGCGCGCGATGGGCGTGGGACCGGCCAGCCAGGAGTGCACGTCCGTGTCGGGGGCGATGTGCGCCCGCAACGCGTCGGCGAGGACGGTGGCCGATCCGAGTCCGGCGTCCGCCTGCAGGACTGCACGGATGCCTTCGCGGCCGAGCCATGAGCCGCTGCCGAGATCACCGAGTTCCGGCCCCCAGCCGTCGACCAGGCGCACGCCGTCCTCGTCCACCCCGAGAGCGGCCGCCCCGGTGCCGGCGACGAGCAGCACTCCTGCGCCGCCGCCGAGCGCTCCGGCGTGGGCGGTGACGACGTCCGAGGCGACGAGCACCGGCGCCGCAACGCGGGCAGCGAGCTCGCCGGCGAGGCGCTGAGCGGCAACCGGTGCGGCCCAGGCGCCTGCAGCGCCCACGCCGAGGGCGTCGACAGTGCCGCCGGCGGCCTCCAGCAGCGGCAGGATCGCTGCCAGCGCGGCATCCACTCCGCCGGGCGCGGCGAGCCCAGGGGCGCCGTCGCCGTCGAGGCGGAGCGGCGTCGACGCGTCCGTGATGACGAGTCGACACCGTGTCTTGCCGAGGTCGATGGCCGCTGTGCGCATGAAAATAGTCTACATTTCCCTTGACAGAGGTGTAACGAACTTTCAGCCAGGACCGGCGCCGAGGAGACCCATGAGCATTCAGACCCGCATCGACGCGGCGTCCCCGTCGCTGTCCCCCGCGCTGCACCGCATCGCCGAGGAGATCCGTCGCGACCCCGCACTCGTGACGCGTCTGTCGATCACCGAGCTCGCCCAGCGCTGCGAGACGTCCGTCGCGTCCGTGGTGCGCTTCTGCCGCGCCGTCGGCGCGACCGGCTACGCCGAACTGCGCATCTCGCTGGCCTCCGAGATCGGACGGGAATCGGCCCAGTTCTCGCAGCGCACCGGCTTCGGCTCCGAGATCGGGGTCGACGACACGCTGCCCGAGATCGCCGCCACCATGGCATCGCTCGAAGTGCTCGCGATCGAGGAGACGATCGCGGGGCTCGACTTCGCGATCCTGAGCGCGGTCGTCGACGCGATCGACGCGGCCGACCGCATCCTGCTGTTCGGCATCGGCGCGAGCCACTTCACCGCCGCGGATCTCGGCCACAAGCTCCTGCGCGTCGGGCGCAACGCCCTGGTGCTCTCGGACGCGCACGAGGCCGTGAGCGCGGCGGTGCTGTCGAGCCCCCGCACGGTCGCGATCGGGTTCTCGCACCTCGGCACGACCGTCGAGACGCTGCGGTTCATCGAAACCGCGAAAGCGGCGGGTGCGACCACCGTCGGTGTGACGTCGGCGCAGGACTCGCGCTTCGCGCAGACCGTCGAGCACGCGTTGTTCACGGCCGTGCGAGAGCCGGCGTTCCGCGCGGGGGCGATGGTGAGCAGGATCGCGCAGCTCGCGGTCGTCGACTGCCTGTTCCTCGGTGTCGCCCAGCGCCGCTACGACGACACGGTCGACGCCCTGCGGCGCACGCACGCCGCGACGCGGGGCCTGCGCTGACGCGTCAGACGGCGAGCGCCTCGGACGTCGCGGCGGCATCCGCCACCGGCATCCCGACGCTGGCCGTGCGCAGGAACACGATGATCCAACTGAAGATGAGCACGGCGGCGATCAGTTCCACGGCCGTCAGGTTGTAGTAGCCCGTCGCGAAGAACACACCCAGCATCGCGATCACCGCGACGTAGATGTAGCCGAGGACGACGAAGACTCGGGAGATCGTCGGCAGCAGCCACGGCAGTCCGATCACGACGGCGGCGAACGCGACGGCCATCCCCGTCGCCACCGTGTTGTGCACGAGGAAGAACTCGTCGACCGGGAAGATTCCGACGCAGGCGAGGAAGAGACCGATGAGCGCCATCGCGATCCGCACGAGACGTCGTCCTCGCTGCTGCTCCCGTGTGGCGACGGGCAGCTGCGCTGTCGCGTACCGGCCGATCGTGGTGACGATGATGCCGGCGACGATGAGCGTGCCGTTGAAGATCCATGCCGACGCGTTGCTCGACATCCCCAGCGCAGACAGGTTGTCCTGCCACCAGAGCGGGTCGGTGGCAGTCAGCATGCTCGCGAACGCGCCGACCACGAGGAAGATCGCGAGCACGAGCGACAGCGACATCGGCGTGAGCGTCGCGGCGCTGAGATAGCAGACATAGGCGGTCAGCGCGAAGGCGACCGCGACGAGGATCGCGCCGGGGAACGCGAACACCGGAGCGCCGGTGAAGCTCCGCGACAGTAGTACTGCGATGCCCTCCCACCCGAGCAGAGCGGTCACGGCGTAGGCGAGCGCGATCGCCGCGCTCTCGTACCAGCGCACATGCACATCGGCCAGGGCGAGCCCGTCGGCGCGCACGACCGGTCGCTCGCCGCGGGAGCGCACGCCGATGCGCGCCAGCAGGACGGCGAGGATCGCCACGACGGCACCGCCGATGGACGCGTACGTCCCGATCGAACCAGGGCCGGTGATCTCGAGCGTGCGTCCCCAGAAGACGACCCACGAGATCGGGAAGGCGATGACGAAGAACCCGGCGCCGACGAGCAGAGCGACGGCCTCGAGCGAGATGGCGGTCTCCCCCGGCCGCCGGACGAATCGGCTCAGCCAGAGGGGAACGCGAGTCGCGTCGGCAGTGTGCATGCCATCACGATAGAGCCTGCCGCGGCTCGACGATGTCACGCCGTCGGCTGCAGGCCCTGATCCTCTTCGCGCACGGTCCCTTTGAAGGACCACGGGAAGTCGATCCACAGATCGGTGTCCTTCCAGGCGTAGTCCGGCTGGATGATCGTGGAAGGCTTGGTGTAGATGGTGACCGAGCGCACCTCGGCGCCGATGTCCACCAGCAGGTGCGCTGCCAGGGCGAGTGTGCGGCCGGAGTCGGCGACGTCGTCGACGAGCAGCACGCGGCGGCCGACCAGGTACGCCATGTCCAGCTCCGGCGGCAGCACCTCGGGCGTGTCCAGGACGGTGCCGATGCCGGTGTAGAACTCGACGTTGATGGCGCCGCAGTTCTTGGCACCGAGTCCGTACGCGATCGCGCCGGCGGGCAGCAGACCGCCGCGGGCGATCGCGACGACCACCTCTGGTTCGAATCCGCTCTCGACGATCCGCCTGGCGAGTTCACGCGTCGCCTCACCGAACCCATCCCAGGTGAGCTTCTCGCGTTCGATCGCAGCGTCAGTCACTGTCGTCCCCCTCATAGCCGAAGCACTCACTCTAACCGCGTCACTTCGACCGACACGAACAGCTCCGACCCGCTCGGTCCCGCGTACACGCCGCGCAACGGAGCCACATCGCCGTAATCGCGTCCGTGCCCGACGTACACGTGCGATTCGCCGATCTCCATGAGATTCGTCGGATCGTATCCGCGCCACTCATCCGCGAACCACTCGACCCACGCGTGGGACTCCCCGATCACGGGCTGGCCGACGGGGGCCGCAGCATCCGGATGCAGATAGCCGGAGACGTACCGGGCGGGGATGCCTGCGGCGCGGAGCACGCCGAGTGCGACATGCGCGATGTCCTGACAGACGCCGGAGCGCGTCGGCCACGCGTCGCGCGCCGTCGAGTTCACCCCTGTGACGCCGCTGCGGTACTCCATGTCCTTGCCGATCGTGCGGCAGATCTCGCGCGCCGTGACATCCGGCGAGGCGCCAGCCGCGCGCATCCTGACCGCCATGGCGAGCATCTCGTCGTCCGGATCGGTCGCCGGAGTCTGCTCGAGGAACTCCGCGAGCTCGAGCGATGTCGGGACGCGGGCCGCGAGCTCGTCCCACCCGAAATCGACCTCGGCGAGCGCGGCCGGTCGCACATCCACGACGCTCGTCGCCGTGACGGCGAGTTCCTGGTGCGGGGTGAGCACCTCGAAGGTCGACACCCTCGTGTCGAAGTGGTCGACGTACGAGTGCTGAGTCGCAGCCGGCGAGATCTCCAACGACGCCTGCAGCACGAACTGCCCTTCGCGCGAATGCGGCAGCATCCGCGCCTCGTTGTACGACGCCGTCGCCGGCGCGTCGTACGCGAACCCCGTGCGGTGCACGATGCGCAGGCGGCTCACAGCGCCTCCCCGATCCAGACCGGCATCGCGATCGAGGGGAAGTAGCGCTCCCTGATCGCATCACTCGCCATCGAGACGCCCACCTGGACCTCCTCCATGCTCTCGGACAGCTGCCGCACGATGTCTCCGATCGGCCGATACTCCAGTTCGGAACGCAGCCGTCCCAGCACCCGTTGCGCTCGGTCGACGCTGCCGAACGCGACGGCGGGGTCGATGCCGCGCAGGCACTCCTCGGCCTGCAGGACGCTGGAGAGCACCGACCGGGGGAACAGCCGATCGACGAGCAGGAACTCCACCGCCGATGCCGCCGTCGGCACTGCTCTGTGGCTGCGCAGGTGCGCCTCATACGCGCCGCAGCTGCGCAGCAGCGTCGTCCAACTGGGCCCACCGGCCTCGGTGAGCGAGCGCGTCGCGAGCAGGCGTGCCGTCATATCGGCGCGTTCGATCGCACGTCCGAGCGAGAAGAAGTGCCACGCCTCGTCGCGGCTGGTCGACGAGTCCACGACGCCGAACGCGAGCGCTGATCGGTCGCGCACCCACCGGAAGAACGGGTGCGTGCGATCCGACGCCACACGCCTCGGCATCCTGGCGTTCGTCTCATTCAGGGTCTCCCACAGATCGGTCGAGATGATCTCTCTCGCCCGCCTCGCGTTCTCGCGCGCGGAGGCGACGGAGTGCGCGATGGATGCCGCGTGCTCACGGTCCAGCGCCAGCACGCTCACCACGTCGTCCCGACCGAGCACCCGGCCCGAGTCGACCGTCGTGCCCATCACGGACAGCAGCGCACGGCAGGCGGTGTCCTCGTCGACCCACGGGTCCTCGAGCAGCAGCTGCAGGTGCACATCGAGGATGCGGGCCGTGCCGTCGCCCCGTTCCACGTACCGGCCGATCCAGAACAGCGCCTCGGCGATGCGACTCAGCATGGCGGCACCTCCCGGGCCTGTTGCTGCTGCTGTTGCTGCTGCTGGTGGTGACGCCGTTCGAGGTCCTCGTCCTGCGGCGATGACCGGAACGGCGTGTGCGGTTCGTCTCTGAGCCCACCGACGACGGAGATCGCCCCCGTCGCGAGCGAGACCTCATCGGATGCCGCGTCGACGCCGGCCACGATCGAGGTCGGCGCGGTGAGCAGCGACGGATCCAGCACCCAGGTGTCCTTCGACCCTCCGCCCTGGCTAGAATTCACGACCAGCTGCCCCTCCGGCAGCGCCACCCTGGTGAGGCCCCCTGGGAGCACCCAGACGCCATCGCCGTCGTTCACCGCGAACGGGCGCAGGTCGGCATGGCGGGGGCGGAAGCCGTCCTCGACGAGCGTCGGAATCGTGGAGAGCTGAACGACCGGCTGCGCGATCCATCCCCTCGGGTCGGCCCGAAGAGAGCGACGCAGCTCGTCCAGAGTCTTCTTCGAGGCATCCGGCCCCACGACCAGCCCCTTGCCGCCCGACCCGTCCACGGGTTTGACGACGAGTTCGTCCAGGCGGTCGAGCACTTCCTCGAGAGCATCCGGGTCCTCCAGGCGCCACGTGTCGACATTCGGGATGAGCGGCTCCTCCCCCAGGTAGTAGCGGATCAGCTCGGGCACATATGTATAGACGAGCTTGTCGTCGGCGACCCCGTTGCCGACGGCATTCGCGATCGTGACATTGCCCAGGCGGGCGGCGAGCATGAGACCGGGTGCTCCGAGCACGGAGTCCGGGCGGAAGTGCTGCGGATCGAGGAACTCGTCATCGACGCGGCGGTAGATGACGTCGACCCTCGTCGGGCCGGCCGTGGTGCGCATCCAGACGCGGCCGCCGGAGCAGAACAGGTCGCGCCCTTCCACGAGTTCGACGCCCATCATCCGTGCCAGCAGCGTGTGCTCGTAGTACGCGGAGTTGTGCACTCCGGGCGTCAGCACCACGACGGTCGGATGTTCGATGCCGTGCGGTGCCGCGGCGCGCAGCGCCTGCAGCAGCCGACTCGGATAGTCCACCACCGGGCGCACCCGCAGGCTCGTGAACAACTCGGGCAGCGTCTGCGCCATCACCTGCCGGTTCGCGAGCACGTAGCTGACGCCGCTGGGCACCCGTACGTTGTCCTCGAGCACCCGCCACGCCCCTGCTTCGTCGCGGATGACGTCGATGCCCGCGACATGGATGCGCACGCCGTTGGCTCCGACGATCCCGGCCGCCGCACGGTGGAAGTGCGACGACGAGCTGATCAGCGATGCCGGGATGACGCCGTCACGCACGGCGGCGCGCGGACCGTACACGTCGGCGAGGAACGCCTCGAGCGCCTTCACGCGCTGCACGACGCCGGCCTCGACGTACGACCAGTCGTCCGCGGCGATCACCCGCGGGACGACGTCGAGCGGGAAGGGCCGCTCCTCGCCGGCGAAGTCGAACGTCACGCCCTGCGCGAGATAGGAGCTCGCGAGCGCCTCGGTCCTCGCGCGCAGCTCCGCGTCGTCCATCCGCGCCAGCGCCGGGTACATGTCGCGGTACGAGGCGCGGACCTCGGCACCGCCCGGTACCGCGCCGGCGGGGAACATCTCATCCCACGGCGCGGTCCCCTGTCGGACCCGGCCCGTGGCATATCCGGTGAACAGCGACTCCATGAGGGCATGTTTCCGTGCGACGGTTTCGCCGACGTTACGGCATCGCGTCGTACGCGCGTCGGAGATAAGCTCATGGTGTCCGGCATCCGACGCCGGTGCCCGAAAAAGGGGCACGAAGCCCGCAGCGAAGACGCGGCGGGGCGAGACACATACGGAACCTCGCTCTCCGTCCGTGTCGAAAGGTCTTCGCATGCCCACCGTGTCCGCTCACGTCGCCCTCACTCTCGCCCAGCACATCGACGCCGTCTTCGGCGTGATGGGCAACGGGAACGCCTACTTCCTCGATGCCATCGAGACGCGGACCTCAGCCGTCTTCACGGCCGTACGGCACGAGCAGGGCGCCGTCGTCGCCGCGGACGCGCACTATCGCGCGTCAGGGCGGATCGCCGCCGGAACAGCCACGTACGGCGCAGGCTTCACGAACACCCTGACCGCGCTGGCGGAGTCCGTCCAGGCGCGGATCCCGCTCGTCCTCGTGGTCGGTGACGAACCGACGTCCGGCCCTCGCCCCTGGGACGTCGACCAGATCGCGCTCGCCTCCGCCGTCGGAGCCCGGACCTATACGGTCGGACGCACGGATGCCGCGGCCACCACCGTCATCGCCATCGAGCACGCGCTGAAGTACCGCGTCCCCGTCGTGCTGGCGATCCCGTACGACGTCGCGGCGCTGGAGGTCTCATCGTCGTCGGATGCCGGCGAGCTCCGGCTGCCGGAGCCGCTCGCACCGGCCGGCGCGTTCGCCGACGGGATGCTGGACGAGATCGCCTCAGCGCTGCGCGACGCCGAGCGGCCGATCCTGCTGGCGGGGCGCGGGGCCTGGCTCGCCGACGCCGGCGAGGCACTGGGACGACTCGCGGATGAGACCGGTGCCCTCACGGCATCCACCGCCCTCGGGCGAGGGATCTTCCCGCGGGGCGAGTTCGATCTGGGCGTGACGGGCGGATTCGGAGCCGACGGCGCCATGGAGCTCGTGGCGCAGGCGGATGTCGCCGTCGTGTTCGGCGCATCGCTGAACCAGTTCACGATGCGCTTCGGCGCCCTCTTCTCCCCCGGCGCCCGGGTCTACCAGGTCGATGTCGCGCCGGCGGCGACGCACGCGCACGTCGGCGGTTTCGTCCGCGGCGATGCGCGGTTGGTGGCAGAGGAGCTGGTGGCACGCGTGGCCGCGGCGCACGCTTCTCGCAGAACGACACGGATCTCGCAGGATTCCGGTGAATTCCTGCGAGATGCGCGCGATTCTGCGAGATCCGCGTCGGCGCTGTCGTGGCGCGAATCGGTCGACATGACCGCCGCTCGAGCCTACGCGTCCGGCGACGACCTCGCCCCGGACGGCCGCCTCGACCCTCGTTCGGCCGCACGCCGGATCGCCGAACTGCTTCCCGAGGACCGTGTGGTCGTCTCGGACGGCGGTCACTTCATCGGCTGGGCGAACATGTACTGGCCCGTGGCGTCGCCCGATCGCATGATGATGGTCGGCACCGCCTTCCAGGCGATCGGCCAGGGCTGGCCCAGCGTCGTCGGCGCCGCGCTCGCGCGTCCGGAGGCCACGATCGTGCTCACCTCCGGCGACGGCGGCGGCCTCATGGCGATCGCGGATCTCGAGTCCGCTGTCCGCGCCGCCGGCGGGCGCGGCTGCGCCGTGGTCTGGAACGACGCCGCGTACGGCGCAGAGGTGAATCTCTACGGGTTGAAGGGCCTCGCCGAGGAGCCCATGCGCATCCCCGAGGTGGATTTCGCCGCGTTCGCCGTGGCCGTCGGAGCCGAGGGCGTCGTCGTGCGCACGCTGGCCGACCTCGATCGGCTCGGTTCGTGGGCGGCAGAGGATGCCGCGTCCCGGCACTTCCTGCTGCTGGACCTGCGCATCTCGGGCGACGTGATCGCGCCGTACCAGCAGGAGATCATCCGCGTGAACTCCTGAGCGGCTCAGATCCAGCCATTGTCCTGCGCGATGCGCACGGCCTGTGCGCGGTTCGCGGCCCCGGTCTTGCCGATCGCCGACGAGAGGTGATTGCGCACGGTCCCGACGGAGAGGAACACCTCCGACGCGATCGCCGCGGCCGACCGACCGTCCGCCGCGAGCCGCAGCACCTGGCGTTCGCGTTCGCTGAGCGGGCTCGCCCCGGTGAACAGGCTCTCCTCGGCGAGCACCGGATCGAGGACGCGCTGCCCCGCGTGCACCCGGCGGACGGCGTCGGCGAGCTGCTCGGCAGGGGTGTCCTTCACGACGAACCCGCTGGCCCCGGCATCCAGAGCCTGGCGCAGGTAGCCGGGCCGTGCGAAGGTCGTGACGATCAGCACCCGCGTGGCGGGGCCGGCCTCCCGGATCCTTCGGGTCGCGTCGATACCGTCGGTGCCCGGCATCTGGATGTCCATCAGACAGACATCAGGTGCGTGCTCGCGCACCAGCCGCACGGCCTCGTCGCCGTCCGCTGCGGCGCCGACGACCACGAGGTCTCCCTCGAGCTCGAGCAGTGCGGCGAGGGCGCCGCGGACCAGGGCCTGGTCGTCGGCGATCACCAATCGGATGCTGTCGCTCACCATGTCACCTCCACCACCGTGCCGCCGGCCGGGTCGTCGTCGAGCCGGAACTGCGCCCCGGATGCCGCTGCGCGTTCGCGCATGCCTCGGACGCCGTTGCCCTCGCGGTCGCCGCGCCCCCGACCGTCGTCCGCGATGGACAGGTGCCCTGCGGCGACGCGCACTCGGACGCGGGATGCTTCGGCATGGCGCAGCACGTTGGTCGTGGCCTCGCGGAGGATCCAGGTCGCGGTGAGCGCCTGCGCCGGTGACAGCGCAGCCGGGTCGCCGTCCACCGCGAGCTCGACGCCCGCCGCGCGCAGCGCCTCTCCGCTCGCGGCGAGCTGCTCGTCCAGTGTGACCGTCCGCGCGCCGGACACCGTCGCTCTGACACCGGCGATCGCCTCGGCTGTGAGGGACTCGATGTCGGCGAGTTCGGCCTTGGCCCGCTCGGGATCGGAGTCGATCAGGCGCCTCGCGAGCTGGGACTTCAGGCCCACGACGGTCAGCGAGTGCCCGATCAGGTCGTGCACGTCGCGCGCCACGGCTTCGCGTCCCTCGCTCGTAGCGAGTTCGAGCCCGAGCTGCTCGGCTTCGGCTGAGCGCCTGATCAGTGACGTCGACACGGTGTTCATGACGGCGAGCAGGGCGATGATGATGAGGACGGTGACGAAGCCGATGCCGCCGGGGGCGAGGAAGACGAACAGGGCCGCGATGATGAGGGACGCGGAGGACGTGATCCAGTGCCAGGTGCGAGTCAGGCCGAAAGCGGCGAACGACATGATGAACGGCAGGAAGCTCAGCGCGGCGCCGCCGTCGGCGGGGACCGAGAGCAGGGCGCAGACGATCAGCCCCACATAGAACAGCCACGGTGCCGCTCCGACCGGTGAACCGATCGGGGTGTCGCTGCGCACGCCGCGGACGGCCCCGACGACGTACAGCACGATGAACAGCGCGAGCGCGACCCAGCCGACGACGATCCATCCCGACGCCGCCTCGGACCGCACCAGCGCCACCACCGGGTAGATCAGGAAGACCAGCCAGATGAGGGCCATCACCACGGAGAAGCGCTCCCACGGATTCTTCGCCGCGTCGGGTCTCTCACTGGTCACGGTTCACACCCTGCCATGTCAGCGGCGCGAACGCGCGCGACGCACGCCGGCGAACACCAGCAGCACGAAAACCAGCAACCATGCGGCGATGTTCAGCAGAACAGCCCACAGCGGATCGCTCTGCCCCGTGGTCAGGGCGCCGTCCGTGAGAGGCCAGCGGCTCAGCGCGACGTACCCGTACAGCGGCGTGAAGCGGGCGATGTCGAGCATGACGCCGTTCAGCGGCATGAACACGTTGCCGAAGAAGGCGAAGAACGTCAGCGAGATCGATGCCAGTGCCGCCGCCGAATCGGAGTTGAAGAACAGGCCGACCCCCAGGCCGTAGAGCCCGTACATCAGGCCGACTCCGAGGATGATCCCGGCGCACGCCGCCCAGCGCCAGACGTCGTCGGCTTCGGCGCCGGTGAGCAGGCCCGCCGTGAAGACCGCGACCACGGCGAGCGCGGCGAAGGCCACGGCCGTGATCAGCTTGGTCGCCGCGTATCCGGCGGTGCTGAGCGGGGTCATGGCGAGCTGACGCCCCCAGCCCTGCTTCGCCTCGGCTGCGGCGAGCGAGGTCAGCGAGCTCATGGCGACGGCCGTGCCGTAGGCCGCCATCGACACCATCACGTAGAAGGAGACGTTCCCGTGTCCGGCGGACTGACCACCGTAGGCGGCAGCTCCTCCGAACAGCAGGTACATCACCACCGGCATCGTCAGCGTGAACGCGAGCGTGTAGGGGTTGCGCAACTGGCGGACGCCCTCGATGCGCAGCATGGTCGGTGAGATCAGCATGGTCAGTCCTCCGTGAGGGCCGTGAAGGCGGTTTCGAGGGTGGGGGCCGTGATCTCCAGATCACGGGCTCCGGCGGCGAGCAGCATCCCCGCGATGGCGTCGGAATCGAGCGCGCGCAGGCTCACGCGATCGGCGTCACGGCGCAGTTCGGCGACGCCGTCGCGCTCGTGCAGTGTCGCGAGGACGGTGTCCGCGGCATCCGCGTCGGTCGGCAAGGTGGCGGAGACGAGCCTGGCTCCGAGACCGGCGCGCAGTTGGGCTGTCGGCGCGTCGGCGACCACCCTGCCGCGGTGCATGACGACGGTGCGATGGGCGAACTGCTCGGCCTCTTCGAGGTAGTGCGTGGCGAAGACGATGGTGCGGCCGGCCGCGGCATCCGATCGCATGACGTCCCAGAAGTGGCGGCGGGCCGTCACGTCCATGCCGGCGGTGGGCTCGTCGAGGACGAGGATCTCGGGGTCGGCCACGAGCGCGAGCGCGAACTTGATGCGCTGCTGCTCGCCGCCGGAGCACTTCGCCACGCGGCGGCGGGCGAGACCGGTGAGATCGGCGCGCTCGAGCACCTCGGGCACGCGGGTCAGGGCCGCGCGGCCGTGCAGGGATGCGACCAGGCTCACGGTCTCGCGGACAGTGAGGTCCGACAGCAGTCCACCGGTCTGGAGCACGGCGGCGATGGCGCCGCGCGCCGTCGCCTGGTCCGGACGCTCGCCGAGCACGCGGACGGTGCCCTCGCTCGGGTCGGACAGTCCCATGAGCATGTCGAGAGTGGTCGTCTTTCCGGCGCCGTTCGGGCCGAGCAGCGCGACGACCTCGCCGCGCGAGATCGTGAGAGCGACGTCGTCGACCGCCTGGACGCGGCGGGCGCCGTGGCCGAAGTGGCGACGGACGCCGGCGAGATCGATGACCGCATCGGTGGTCGTGCGGGTCGGCGCCGGCTGCGCCTGAGTGATCGTGTGCATGCTTCCAGCGTGGCCGCGCGGCCGAGCGGATGCCGGAGGGCGATGTCACGACCTCGACATGACGTGTGTCACGTCGAGGTCGGCTCAGTCGATGTCCTCGAGGCCCTGCAGGCGCACCTGCTCGAGATCGAGCCGTGCGGACAGGCGGCGCACCACGACGTCGTCGACCGTTCCGGCGCGGCGGAGCCCGAGCAGGACCTCGCGCTTGTGGTCCAGCAGGACGAGCTTCAAGCGGGAGTACTGATCGTGGCGAACGAGCGGCGAGCGCTGCATCAGGTCGACATCGGCCGACGTCGCGACCATCTGGAGGACGCCGTCGCGCGCCGGGGTGGTTCCGGCGGCAGCGGATTCAGCGCCGCCCTCATCCGCGGCCGACCCTGCCGACGCGGCCGACCCTGCCGACGCGCCGGGCGCCAGCGGATCCGGCGCCGCCAGCATGTCCTCCATCGCCCCGACTTCGGCATCGATCAGCGCTCGTTCCCTCGCCATCGCACGGGCGTTCGCCAGCTCGAGAGCCTCGTAGCCGTCACGGCGGATCCGATCCCTGACGTCGTCGCTGATGCCGTGTTCGGCGGCGAGCACGTCCAGTGCCGACATCGCAGCACCCGAGATCGCGCGCTCGGCGAGCTCGTACTCCTCGTCCTCGGCGTGATCCGCGGGGAAGCCGGCCCAGCGCACGATGGCGGGCAGGAGCGGCCCCTGCACGAGAAGACTGAGCAGGATCACACCCGCGGTGACGAAGATGATCTCGTTCCGGCCTTCGAGCGGCGCACCCGCCGATGTGGTCAGCGGAACGGACAGGGCGATCGCCAGGGACACGGCTCCTCGCATCCCGGCGACCGTGCTGACGAGCTGCGCTCTGGTGCGCAAGCCGCGTGGATGCACGGTCCCGCCGCCCAGCCGCTGGAACGGCACCGAGAGGAGCTGGAAGAGGAATCGCACGATCGACAGAGTCGCCCAGACCGCGAGGGTGATCAGCACGAGCCTGCCCACTTCGCGTAGGGAGGTCTCGTGCACGACCCACTGCACCTCGAGTCCGATGAGCACGAACAGGGCGCCGTTGAGCAGGAACACGCCGAACGGCCAGACCGCCTCGGCCTGCCTGCGCGAGGCTGCCGTGCTGATTTGCGGACTGATATAGGCCGCGATCAGGCCAGCTACGACGACGGCGAGCACGCCGGAGGCGTGCATCATCTCGGCGATCAGGAAGGCGGTGAACGGCACCAGCAGCAACGCGACATTGATCGTGATCGTCGTCCGCACCCGCCGCAGCAGCAGCCAGGCTGCCGCTGCGACCGCGACGCCGGTCGCGATGCCCCCGATGTACGAGACGATGACCGTCCAGGTGACCGACAGCGGCGTCACCTGGCCGCCGACGGCGAGGGACACAGCGATGGCGTAGAGGACGAGGGCCGTGCCGTCGTTGGTCAGGCTCTCCGCCTTCAGCTTCATGAAGCTGCGTCGCGGGAGCAGTCGCCCGAGAGCAGCCACGGCTGTCGCATCCGGTGGGGCGACGGCTGCTCCGAGGATGAGGGCGATCTCCCACGGCATCCCGAACAGCACGGCGATGCCGGCGACCGCGAAGGCCGAGGCGACCACGAGCAGAGTGCTCATGGGCAAGATGTAGCGGAAGTCGCGACGGATCGATCGCAACGAGGTGGTGAGGCTCTCCCAGAAGAGCATCACGGGCAGGAACAGCAGCAGCACGGTCTCCGGCGGGAGCTGCACTTCGCGCAGAGCGGGGACGAATCCCAGCAGCAGGCCGAACACCACCAGCAGGAGCGGCAGCGCCAGGCGCAATCTCGGCGCAAGCATCGTCCCCACCAGGATCGTCAGCCCGAGCAGGACCGTGATCTCGAGACCTTCCATATGACCCCACCACCTCTGCCGCCGCGTGGCTGTCCGCGAACGTGCTCAGGACACAGCGCCCGTCGACGTCAGGGTATTCCCTCGAACGATCCGGGGCGAGAGGTCGGGGCCGTAGGGTCGTAATATGCCCGCGATCCGCAACATCAGTGTCGGTCTGCCCGTGAAGGACGGCCACGTCCTGGTCCTGTTCGGTCGGGACGAGTCGATCGGAATCGACTTCTACCGCGCGATCGGCGGCGGCATCGAATTCGGGGAGCGTGCGGATGAAGCGCTGCGCCGCGAGTTCCTGGAGGAGCTGGGCGTCACCGTGGAGGATTCGCAGCTGCTGGCCGTGGCGGAGAACATCTTCACCTACGAGGGGGCGCCTGGACACGAGATCGCGCACGTCTTCGCCGTCGATTGCGCGTCGCTGGACGCGCTGCCGCTGGATGCCGAACTGCACGTCCTCGATGAGGGCTCGCCCGTGAGATGGGTGCCCATCGGTGACCTGCGCGATGGGTCGCGGCCGCTGTACCCGTCCGGCGCGACCGAAGCACTGTTCGCCCTCGTCGGCGCGGCCGCATGACGGCGCGCCGGTTGGTCCGTCCGCACGCCGAGATCGCCTTCGAGGACTCCGGCGGGGGCGGCCTTCCGGTCGTGCTGTGTCATGGCGCGGGGATGGACCGGACCATGTTCGCGGCCCAGGCAGCCGCGCTCACGAATGCGGGTTTCCGGGTCATCGCCTGGGACCTTCCGGGTCACGGCGAATCGACGCTCACCGTGGCATCCCGCTTCGCGGCATCCGATGCGCTCGACGATCTGACGGCGCTGCTGGACGAGTGCGGGGTGGATCGGGCGGTGCTCGTGGGGCATTCTCTCGGCGGCAACCTCGTTCAGGCGTTCGTGCGCGCGAATCCGCACCGCGCCGCGGGCCTCATCGTGATGGACTCGACCTGGAACGCGGGTCCGCTCGCGTGGTGGGAGCGCCTGGCTCTGCGCCTCGCGGCACCGTCGCTGGCGCTCGTTCCGGCGGGCAGACTCCCCGGACTCATGGCGCGGGCCTCGGCCGTGACCGCGGACGCGATCGTTCGGACCGAGGAGACGTTCGCCCGGATGCCCAAGCGCGTGTTCCTGGATGTCTGGCGCGCCACCGTGTCGTTCGTGGATCCCGACCCCGCGTACCGCACGCCGGTTCCGCTCGCGCTCGTGCGCGGCGCGCTGGATCGCACGGGGAACATCGCGACGGCGATGCCTGCGTGGGCTCGGACGGAGGGCGTCCTGGAGTACGTGGTCCCGGATGCCGGACACATCGTCACGTGGGATGCACCGGAGGCGACTTCACGGGTGCTGGTCGGGATTCTCGAGGAGTGGGGTCGGGGGCCCGCGACGGCTCCTGACGTGCGGTGACGAACCGCCTCGGCGTCACCGCGTCACCGGCGGGACGGGCCTGCTGCGCACGAACCGAGTCGCGCCGATGACGACCAGGGCGGTCGTCACCAGCATCCCGGCGATCCAGATCGGTGCGGTCGGAACCCGCCAGCCGGCCAGCGCGATCGCTCCGAGCACGGGCCCCGTCGCGGCACCGATGTTCAGCGCGGCAGTCGCGTAGGAACCGCCCATGGACGGCGCATCCGACGCGGCGTACAGCACCCCCGCGATCAGAGTGCTGCCGACGCCGAACGACAGCATCCCCTGGACGAAGACCATCACGATGAGCGACGCCGGCGAGGCGGCTGTCGACGCCAGGACGACCCAGCCGACCAGGAGCAGCGGTCCCCCGACACCCAGCACGAGACCCGGCCGACGATCCGACAGCCGGCCGGCGATGGTGACGCCGAGGAACGACCCGCCGCCGAACATCACCAGGACGACGGGGACCCACACATCGGGCAGCCCCGCGGTCTCGGTCACGACCGGTGCCAGGAAGGTCAGGACGGCGAACGTGGCGCCGTTGATCATGGCGCCGAGCGTCATCGCGAGGATGAGCGGCGGCGAGGCCAGCACGCCGAGCTCGGCGCGGAGAGTCGGTGTGCCGTCGCCGTGCGCCCGGCGCCCGTTCGGGACGCCGAGGATGACCCCGAGCGCGGCGGGAACGCACAGCAGCGCGATCGCCCAGAACGTCGCGCGCCAGCCCAGCGCCTCGCCGAGGAGTGCGCCGGCCGGGACGCCGGCGACGGTGGCGATCGTCGTGCCGGCGAGCAGGATCGACAGCGCTCGTCCTTTCCGATCGGGCGCCACGAGAGCGGTCGCCGTGCTCAGCGCGACTGCCAGGAAACCGGCGGTCGCCACCGCGCTGAGCGCGCGGGTGACGAGCAGCACGGAGAAGTCCGGCGTCAGGGCACCGATCGCATGGCATCCGGCGAAAGCGAGCAGGCACACGAGCAGGGTGAGCCGCGGTGGCCAACCGCGTGCGAAAGCAGCCATGAGCGGCGCACCGACGACCATGCCGACGGCGAACGCGGACGTCAGCAACCCCGCGACGCCGATCGTGACGTCGAGGTCGGCTGCTGCTGCGGGGATCAGTCCCGCGAGCATGAATTCCGAGGTGCCCATGACGAAGACCGCCAGGGCGAGCAGATAGAGGGGAAACGGCATCGAATACTCCGAGGTGAGAGATCAAGAAAGGGTTCTTCTCGTCACCACGGCCAGCGACCGGAGTACGCCGGATCGCGCCTGCGCAGAACGCGGGCGTCGTGGTCAGCGGATCATGGGGCTGGCGGTGTGAACGACAGCCCCTGACCTGTCTGATTCAGGACTCGACATGACACAGAACGTTACAGCAGGAGGCGTGTGTCGAGTTATTCACAGAAGAGATGTTCGATGTTTGAATGTCTGTGGTCTCGTGTTCAATAGTAGTTATGAACAGCACCGCGGCGGTTCTCGATCGGGTCGTTTCCGACCTCGATCGCTCGATCGAGTCCGCGGTGCGCTCGGCAGGGCTGGATGGCATGTCGGATGCCGAGAAGCTGGACGTTCTGCGGCTCGCGGGGGAGGCGCAGCGGCGGCTGGACGCGCTGGTGATCGAGACGTGCGCGACCGTCGACGGCCGCCCGGCAGGGTCGGGGGTGCCGACGTTTCCGGCGGTGTTCGGATGCCGGAACATGAACGAACTCCTGCAGCGGGTCCTGCGGGTCGACGCGACCGGCGCTTCTCGGATCGTGAAGGCCGCCGGGGCCGTGCACCGGGACGTGGAGATCACCACCGGCGCCCGGCTGCCCGCACGATGGCCCGCGCTGCGGGAGGCGATGCTGGACGGGGTGATCGGGATCGCCGGACTGCTCGCCGCGATCGACCCCATCGACCGAACACGGGGACGCATCAGCGGGCAGGACCAGCTGAAGGCCGACACCGCGCTCGCGGACTGCGCGCGCGGGATCGACGGCGACGAAGCGGGAGCGCCCGTCGACACGGACGGGCCCGAACCGGAGAACGAGCCGGAGAACGAGCGTGATGGTGCGGATGCCACCGAGACGGCTCAGGCCAACGCGGGTCCGGCGGCGACGCCGGATGACCTGCGGCAGTACGCGCAGCTGATCGCGACGTATCTGGATCCGGACGGGCCGGCGCCGTCCGAGGCGCAGGCCGCGCTGAACCGGTCGCTGACGTTCGGGCGGCTCCGCGACGGCGTCTACCCGATCCGCGGCGCCCTGCTCCCCGAAGTGTTCGCACAGTTGAAGCTCATCATCGACGCCCAGACCAACCCCAAAACCACCGGACCCGCAGACCTCGGCGTCGCATTCACCGACACCGACACCGACAGCGACAGCACGAGAGGCGGGTCCGGGTCCGGGGCGAAGGACCCGTTCAACACCGCCCCCCGCAACGTGATCGACCCCCGCACCAGGCCGCAGAAACAACACGACGCTCTCGCCACCGCGCTCGGCATCGCCGCCCGCCACCACGACATGCCCACCCTGGGCGGCGCCGCACCCACCCTCGTCGTCCAGATCGACGCCAAAGACTACGCCACCGGCACCGGGTGGGCGCACATCGCCGGCACCGACGCCCCCGTCTCCAGTTCAGTCGCCGCACACCTCGCCTGCCAGGCCATGATCCAACGCGTCCTGCTCGACGAAGGCCGCATCATCGGCATCACCACCACCGACCGCATCTTCAACGCCTACCAACGCCGCGCGATCATCCTGCGCGACAAGGAATGCCTCATCCCCGGCTGCCACGTCCCCGCCACCTGGTGCGAAATCCACCACGTCATCGAATACTCCCGCGGCGGCCCCACCAGCACCTGCAACGGCGTCCCCCTCTGCTACTGGCACCACCTCACCATCGACAAATCCGGATGGCACATCCGCATGGTCGACGGCAAACCCCAGATCCGCGGACCCGCCTGGTGGGACCCCGAACAGAAATGGCGCACCCCACGCCCCCTCCTCCCCCAATGGGTCGGCGGCTGATCGAGCGTGGAGATCCGCGCCATCTCGAGGGTCTCGAATGACCTCGGCCCTATGGTTGGCGAAGGAGAGGGCGGAGTGCAGATGAAAAGATCCAAGCGGCTAGTGTCCGTGGTTGCAGTGCTGGCACTACTCAGTGGGTGCGCCGCCGTCGATCCTCGCGCGGTCGCAGAAGACCGGCTGACCAACAGGGTGGGGGTGTCTGTGGATGCGATGGGGAGCATCGTCGCATCGATGTCTGACGCGACAGACCTGGTGGTGGAGGACTACACGACAGTGGCCAACTACGAAATTCTGTCAGGAGTGGACGATCGTCCGGTGGGGCCGGCCGCAGACGCGTTGTACTGCTTGGATCGCGTCGACGGCACGATTACGGTGTGCGTGTTCTACCCCATGGACGTCAACATTCCTGCCGGGCTCGACGGGTTCTACTCGAGTATCTACGGATGCGCGGAACTCTCCGGTGTTCCCGGAGACTATGACATCACAGTGGAGGACGTGGAGTGCCCGCAGTGGTTGGTCGACTGGTTCTCCGAACGGTCCTCGGTCGAGGATCCCGAGGCGATTTCCATCTCCGACATTTACGGGTGACCCCACACGTGTTGCGCCTCGACGCCCTGAGCAAACGGGGCGACTCAGCGCCGGCTTCGGTCATGTGCAGCGCTTTTCCGGACAGACCAGGAGACAAGCGCCAATCACACGCATCACGATTGATCGCCGGCAGAAACGTGTACATGGGCGCGCTGGCCCTGGCGTCCGACGAGGCTGAGGTATTCGACCGGTCCGGCGCTGGTGGCCCCGAACCAGTGGGGTGTGCGGGTATCGAACTCGGCTGCCTGGCCGGCTTCCAGGAGCAGGTCTTGATCGCCGAGCACCAGGCGGAGAGTGCCGTTCAGCACGTAGGCCCAGTCGAACCCTTCATGGGAGCGAAGGTCTGGAACCGCACCATCGCGGCCCGTGGGGAGAACGAACTTGTATGCCTGGACACCCCCGGGCCGGCGTGTGAGCGGGATGATGATCGACCCGTCGGCGCATGACATGGGTCGGAGATCAATTCTGGGGTTCGCCGTGCGAGGCGCGTCGACGAGGGAGTCGAGGGTGACGCCGTAGTAGCGAGCCAACGGGAGCAGCTGCTCCAGAGTCGGCCGCCGCAGTCCTGCCTCCAGTCGGGACAGGGTGCTGGTGGAGATCCCGGTCTCCTCAGCGAGCGTGGTGAGGGTGATGTCGCGGCGCAGCCGAAGGTGTTTCAGGCGTGGACCCACCGTGTCGAGAGTCTCGGAGTGTTCGCTCATGCACCTAGTTTGCCATTTGGCAAGAAAGATTGCCAGTTGCGCTTGTATGGGCGATCCTTGGTATGGACATCACGGACGAGCGGGAGGACAGCGCAATGAACGAGTTCGACAAGGACTACTGGGAGGACCAGTGGGGCGACGCCACCTCCGGCCGCAAACGCCAGCTCCCGGTCAACCCCTATCTGGCAGCGGAGGCCGCGCACCTGACCGTCGGCACTGCGCTGGATGCCGGATGCGGAACCGGGACCGAAGCGCTGTGGCTGGCCGAGCAGGGCTGGGACGTCACGGCTGCCGATATCTCCTCGACCGCACTGGCGGAGGCGAAGTCTCGTGCTGCTACCTCTGGTGTGGGCGAGCGCGTCGACTGGGTTGAGACCGACCTGTCGCGGTGGCAGCCGGGACGGACATGGGATTTCGTGGTCACCAACTACGCCCACGCACAGATCGGGCAGCTTCCGCTCTACCGTCGTATCGCCTCCTGGGTCGCCCCTGGCGGAACGCTCCTGATCGTGGGACACCTCCACAGCCATCATCCCGATGCTCACCATGGGCATGACCATCCCGAAGGGGCGACAGCGACCCTCGAGGGGATCACGAACCTGTTCGACTCTCCGGAATGGCGGATCGACTCCGCCTATGAGCAAGTGCGCACCGTCCACCCCGGCGGCTCCCCGATGCAATTGCGTGACGTGATCGTCCGCGTCCACCGACTCACCTGACTCGTCTCCCTCTGCCCGCGCCCAGGTCCTTCGACCTCGGCGTTGCTTTGGCCTGCCTGCGATCAGCGCCAGGCAGAACAGCTTCTGAAAGGAAACACGTCCCACCATGACCTCCACCACTCACGCCGGTGCAGAACCCGCCTCTCCAGTCATCGACGATCCACGACGCAGACGCGCCATCCTGTGGGCCGTCTGCATCGCCTTGATGGCCGTCGTCG
Source organism: Microbacterium sp. STRO-1N (assembly GCF_057748015.1). The sequence goes on along the minus strand of NZ_CM173234.1, from coordinate 1,224,071 downwards.
CCTCAGTCAGCGGCCTCAACGTCGCTCAGCCGCAGCTGGCGACGACGTTCGATGCTTCTCAGGGGCAGGTGCTCTGGATCATCAACACCTACACCCTCACCCTCGCGGCGCTCCTCCTCCCCCTGGGAGCACTGGGCGACCGGCTCGGTCGCAAGCCGGTGCTCATCGTGGGGCTGGCGGTGTTCGGGATCGCGAACATCGCCGCCGCCGTGGCCCCGGTCATGGAGGTCATGATCGCCGCACGCATGCTCAGCGGCATCGGTGCGGCACTGATCATGCCTGTCACTCTGTCGGTGATCACCTCGTCGTTCCCGGACAGGGAGCGATCCAGGGCGATCGGGATGTGGAGTGCAGTCGCCGGAGGCGGCGGCATCCTGGGGATGTACCTCTCCGCCGTGCTGGTCGATATCGCGTCCTGGCGCTGGCTGTTCGCGCTGCCCATCGTGCTCACGGTAGCGGCACTGCTGATCGGCGCTCGCGCAGTTCCCAACTCCCGCGACAAAGCCCCTGGCCGGTTCAATGTCGTGGGGGCGCTGACCTCGATCATCGCAACCGTCGGTTTCACCTTCGCCCTGCACGAAGCACCGTCACTCGGTTGGGCCGACCCGATCGTACTCATCCCACTCATCGCAGCAGCACTCGCTACTGCCGGATTCATCCTGTGGGAACTGCGCATCCCGCACCCGCTGCTGGATATCCGCCACTTCCGCACCAGAAGCCTCTCCTCAGGCACCACGGTCTTGCTCGTGTGGTTCGGCGTCCTGGGCGGAGTGTCGCTGGTGCTGTATCCGTTCTTCCAGGTCGTCCTCGGATGGAGCGGAATCCTCGCCACACTCGGCATGATGCCCATGGCATTGCTGATGATGCTCACCTCCGGACTCGCCCCTCGTCTGACAGCACGCATCGGAGCCAGAGCATCCATGGTCATCGGACTCGCCATCGCCACCGCAGGGCTCGCGATCATGGCCGCGTTCGTGTCCGCCAACGGCGGATACCTCAGCGTGCTCCCCGGACTCATCGCGATGGGACTGGGCGCGGGCCTGGCGATGACGCCCTCCACTGAAGCGATCACCTCGTCACTTCCCCGCGAGCAGCAGGGCGTCGCCTCGGCACTGAACGACCTCTCCCGAGAGCTCGGAGCAGCCCTGGGCATCGCACTTCTGGGCGGTGTGCTGGTGGCCGGATACCAGCGCGCGATCGCCGGACGCCTTTCAGGTGTGCCCGAAGAATTCGCGGCGACAGCGCGTGAAGGCATCGCCAACGCCACGGCGATCAGCCAGAGTGCCGGGGCTCACGCGCAACAGATTCTCACCGCCGCGAACGACGCATTCATCGCCGGATGGCAGCAAGCAATGTGGGTCGGCGTCGCCGTTATGGCCGTCCTCGTGATCTTCGTGCTCTTCCGCGGTCCCGACTCCTCCACGCCTGCACAATCGTTGAACGAAACCGACGTGATTCGCTGAACCTTTCTTCGTGCTGGGAGCGTCACATGCCAACATGAAGGATGCCCTCCAGCGCGCTGTCCCTGCCGACACTCACGGGAGAGAGCGTCACGCTTCGGGCATGGCGCCGTACGGATACTGCGGCCGTCATGGAGGCGTCTCAAGACCCCCTGATTCCTCTCCTGACGAGCGTGCCGGCGACTGCGGACGAGGTGGAAGCATTAGCCTTCGTCGAGCGCCAGCACAAACGCCTGCGCGACCGCGCCGGCTACGCGTTCGCGATCGCCGATCGCGACGACATCGCGATCGGCCACATCGGACTCTTCTTCATCCCGTGCGAGGCTGGCCGAGCCAGCGTCGGATACTGGATCATCAAATCGCGGCGGCGCCAGGGATTCGCGCGGGACGCCTTGACCGCCCTGACATCATGGGCAGTCATGCTGGAGGAACTCGATCGACTCGAACTGTACGTGGAGCCGTGGAACGAAGGCTCCTGGCGGATAGCCGAGGACGTGGGCTACGCGCGCGAGCGCCTTCTCCGCGCCTGGAAACGGGTAGGCGGCGAAGCGCGCGACATGTACTTGTATTCACTGTTGACGCGATAAACGACAGGAAGGCTACCGCGCAGGTTTCGTCTATCGTTGGCACGCTGCGTCGGACGATCAGCATTCGAAGGAAACGGGTTGTCGAATGTCCCCAAGCGTCGGAACCGCGAGCTCACGGCTCATAACGATTCGTGGAAATTCCGGCAGCGGGAAGAGCCTCCTTGCACAGGCCATTCGCGCGGCTCGGCCCCGAGGGATCGCGATTCTCGGCCACGACACTCTTCGCCGCGAGATCCTCCACGTCCCCGACCGGCCCGGCGCGCTGAGCGTCGAATACATTGACCTGTCTGCCAGGTTCGCACTCGACAACGGACTGCACGTCGTGATCGAGGGCATTCTGCACAGCGAAATCTACGGTGAGATGCTCACGCGCCTGATCCGCGACCATCGAGGAACCACGGCAAGTTACTACTACGAACTCGAGCTTGAAGAGACGCTGCGACGACATCGGACGAAGTCGAAAGCCGAAGAAATCTCCGAGGCCTCCGTGGAGTCCTGGTACCGAGCGACCGACCGGATACCGCTTCTGTACGAGGCCGTCTTCGATGCCGACGTCACGCCCGAGCAGGCGCTCGACCTCGTGCTGCGCGACGTCGCCTGGTCCCATCAGGCGTGAGATGGATCCGGCTCACCTCCTGGAACCTCCGCAGTGACGATCGCGGGGAACGGCAGCCGCTCCCAGAACTCGACTGCCGATTCTCCCGACTCGACCGCACCGGTGTACACCAGCCACGCGGTAAGGATCATGCCGTGGGTGCCGACGACGAGGTGAGAGGCGTCGTAGCGCCGCAACGCGTCCGATACCCGGAGCACTGCGGACTCCGGCGATTCCCAGCCCTCATGTCGGTCGTCCAACACTCCGGACACCCAGGCCCGACGCGCCGCCCGGTATCCGTCGTGAACTGCCTCGACTCGATCCACCTCGCGAAACCCCGCATCGACCAGCACAGCACCCTTTGCAGATCCGGTCGCCAGCGCGACCGTCTTCAGTGCCTTGAACTCAGGACTCGAGATCACCAAAGCGTTGGGCGGGAGAGCCAAGGACTTGGCAGCCTGGACGCCGTCTGCCGTCAGCACCCACTCTGACGGCCGAATGCTGGCGTCCACTTCGGGATGCGCATGCCGAACGAAGCTCACCACCCGCCCGCGCGCAGCCCCCGCCCTCATCTCCCAGGACTCGTCACTCAAACCGCACCGTCCGTCACGGCACGGTTGTGCTCCATCGCCGCCGCGACCCAGAACGCCAGCCCGTCATCGTCCGCGATGGCGGCAGGGGCGACATCGATCCAGCCAGGACCCATGTCGCGCCCCGGTCCCATCTCGGCCTGCGCCGCGCCCGGCGTCGTGAGCAAGTCCGCGTGCCGATCCGCAGCGACCCGCACCAGAAGCGCCCCATCTTTCTGCGCGGCGACGATCATCTTCTCGTTCACCATGATCGACCGGCCGCCGAACATCGACACCTCGCGCACTGTGGGCTCCGCGGAGAGCAGGCTGCGAAGGCGATCGACCAACGCAGCCTGCTCCGCCGTCATCGTGCTCACGACGCTCGTCCGTCCGTGTCAGCTCTGCGCAGCCGCCGAGTAGTCCGGCAGTTCCTGCAGCGTCCAGGTGTTGCCGTCCGGATCGTGGAAGGTGACGAACCGTCCCCACGCCTGCTCGTCGACGCCGTCCGCCTCGACACCCGCGTCGCGCAGCTGTGCGAGCGCAGCATCCGCATCGGGCACGACGACCTGAATCGAGTCCTGCTGGCCCGGCTGCAACCCGCCGCCGAGTCCCGTACCGAACGCGATCGAGCAAGCCGACCCCGGCGGGGTCATCTGCACGAAGCGCAGCTCGTCATTCACCCGCTGGTCGTGGTCGGCGTTGAAGCCGATCTTGACGTAGAAGTCCTTCGCGCGGTCGACGTCGGTCACCGGCACGAAGATCAGCTCGATCTTCCAATCCATAGCGCACACCTCCACGGCGAGACCGTCCCGCCCGAGTCCAAGCTAGGCCCGGCCTCCGACATCCACCACCCCGATGTGGCTCACGATGCCGGCAGGAACACACCGCTCAAGAAGGTGTCCAGTTCCCCCACGCCGTCCAGTGGCAGGATCGCCGCGACGTACTGATCGGGCCGCACGACGACGACGACGCCGTCGCGCGACAGCTCGCGCGCCTCGAAGACATCCGTCGCCGTCCACTTCGACGGCCCCGCCGCGTATACCTTCTCCCAGTCGGTCAGCCCGAGCGGCCCGGTCTGCGGCTGGAACAGCGCGGGAACCGACGGGAAGTCCACGTCCTCGAACGGCTGCTGATACACGGCTTTGACGTCGAAGAGGGCATCGACATCGGCATCCGACGGGGTGAAGCGGGCGAACACCTCCGCAGCGGCCGCGGCCCACGAAACCAGCGCCGAAGCATCCCGACCCCCGAAGGCGTACACCCGCCAGCGTCCATCCGCCCTGGCGTGGTGGCCGAGATGCACGACGTTGCCGTCGCAGACCCGCACGACCTCGGCGGATTTGAACCGCTTGCCGAGCGGGAACCCGGCCGCGAGCGCCTGGTGCGCATCGGAACCCACGAGAATCGACGGGCTGTACTGCGTCATGAACCCGGACGGGAACTCCGCGGTCGCGAGGTAATAGGTGGCCAGGTCGTTCGGATCCGAGATCTCCTCCGGCTTGCGCGCCATCAGCGAGGACCACTCACGATCGAAATCGATCAGTTGCTGCGCGACCGGCCGCCGTTCAGCGCCGTACGTCGCCAGCAGCGACTCCGGCGAGCGCCCCGTGATCACGGCACCGAGCTTCCAGCCCAGGTTGAAGCCGTCCTGCATCGACACGTTCATGCCCTGGCCGGCCTTGGCACTGTGCGTGTGGCACGCGTCGCCCGTGAGGAAGACGCGCGGCGTGCGTCCCGACCCGTCGATCACGTCGTCGAAGCCGTCGGTCACGCGGTGGCCGACCTCGTAGACGCTGTGCCAGGCGACCTCCTTCACGTCGATCGAGTACGGATGCAGGATCGCATTGGCCTTCTCGATGATCGCCTCGATCGGCGTCTGACGCACGCGGTGCTCGTCGTTCTCGGGAACCTCGCCGAGATCGATGTACATCCGGCTGAGGTACCCGCCCTCGCGCGGGATGTGCAGGATGTTGCCCGCCTCGGCGTTGATCGCGCACTTCGTGCGCCAATCGGGGAAGTCCGTGTTCACCAGCACGTCCATCACTCCCCACGCGTGCGCCGAGATCCCGCCGACGTGCGTGCGTCCGATCGCATCCCGGACCCCGCTGCGCGCGCCGTCGCAGCCCACCACGAACTTCGCCCGCACGGTGCGCTCGCCTACGGCTCCTCGCACCCTGACCTCGACTGGGAACTCGCCCCCCTCGTGCACGGTCAGCCCCAGGAACTCGACGCCGTAGTCCGGCACGATCCGCGCCGGCCCGTGCGCCGCCGCCTCGGCGAAGTAGTCCAGCACACGCGCCTGGTTCACGATCAGGTGCGGGAATTCGCAGATGTCGTACGCGTAGTCGGCCGTCCGCGTGGTCCGCCGGATGTTCGCAGGGTTCTCGGGGTCCGGCCCCCAGAAGTTCATCCATCCGATGTTGTACGCCTCGGCGATGATCCGCTCCGCGAATCCGAACGCCTGGAACGTCTCGACACTGCGCGGTTGGATGCCGTCGGCCTGACCGAGCTCGAGCCGTCCTGTGCGCTTCTCGATGATGCGCGTCGTGACCGCGGGGAACTGCGACATCTGCGCGGCCAGCAGCATCCCGGCGGGCCCTGACCCGACGATGAGCACGTCGACCTCGTCAGGGAGATCGCTCGGCCGCTCGAAGCCCGCGCCGGACGCCGGCAGCACCCGCGGATCCTGCGAGACGTAGCCGTGGTGGTGGAACTGCATCGTGTCCTCCTCGGACGACGGTGTCGAGGTGTGCCCGGTGCCTTGCGGACGAGGGCCGGCGTGTTCTATATTCGAACATGCCGTTCTACTATTGAACAGATCGTATACGAAGCGGATGCCGGCGGACAAGCCTGCCCCGAACGACAGGACGCCCATGGCCAGCACTCCGACGCGGGGGCCCGCCTCGCAGACGCTCAGCCGCGGCATCCGCATCCTCGAAGTCCTCGCGGACGCCCGCGAGCCGCTCACGATCGACGACATCGCCGCACGCCTCGGAGTGCACCGCTCGGTCGCCTACCGACTGCTGCGCACGCTCGAGGAGCACGGACTCATCACCCGCGACTCCGGCGGACGCGTGCAGCTCGGCGCGGGGCTGGCAGCCCTGGCCGCCGGCGTCGCCCACGACCTGCAGGCCGAAGCGCTCCCCGAACTCACCGCCGTTGCGAACGAGTTGGGCGCGACGTGCTTCCTCACCGTGCTCGACCACGATGAGTGCGTGACGCTGGTCAGCGTCGAGCCGCGCCACGCGATCAATCCGGTCGCCCAGCGCCCCGGCACGCGGCATCCCGTCACCCGCGGCGCACCTGGTAAGGCGATTCTCGCGCAACTGGGCGATGCAGCCAGGACTCTGCTGCCCGCTGGGCTCGTCGACGAGACGGCAGCCGTCACCGCGCGCGGCTACGCCACCAGCCACGACGAGGTGATCCCGACGCTGCGCTCGGTCGCCGTCCCGCTGACAGTCCGCGGTCGAGGGCCGGCCGCGATCGCCGTCGTGTTCGTCGCCAGCAGTCACGACGACGACGCCATCGCCGCCCGGCTGACGCGCTCGGCCGACGCCGTGCGCGAAGCGCTCGGCGGCTGACCCGGCATCCGATCGGCGGGTCGGAGAGGTCAGCTCGCCGGTGAGTGCTCCGTGACCAACCGGGTGTCGTACGACGCGACCCGCTGCGGAACGCCGTCGAACGCCTCGGCCCGCGCGTCCGAAGCCATGTAATCGGCCTCGCGAGCCAGGAACGCCTCTGCGTCGCCCTCGGCGCTGACCGCCCAGACGAACTCGTTCGTCTCGCGGAGGCCGTACGCGAACTCGATCGTGAATCCGGCCGCGGGGCGCACCTTCGGCATCCACTGCTCCCACCAGTCGACGAACGCGTCGTACTCTCCGTCGACGAGCACGTACCGGCGAAGCTGAGTGGTCTTCATGCGTTCATCCTGGCAGACGGCCGCACGGCGCGCGGCTCCCGCCTCACGCCTTCGCGACCCCGTAGATCGGGCTGACCGCCTGCTCGGCCTCGTGATCAGGGCCGAGCGGGATGCCGCTGCGATCGCGCAGCAGCAAGGTCGCGACGAGTCCGATCAGCGTCATCCCGGCGAGGTACCACGTGACCGCGTCGGTCGAGCCGGTGGCGGCCACGAGCGCCGTCGCGATGGTCGGTGCGAAAGCACCGCCCGCGATCGCACCGATGGCGTACGAGATCGAAACACCCGAGAACCGGATGCTGGCGGGGAACAGCTCCGTGTACAGCGCCGCCTGAGGCCCGTACGTGAATCCGAGTCCGATCGTGAGAACGGCGAGCGCCGTGAACAGCAGCCAGATGTTCCCCGTGTTCACCAGCGGGAAGAGCAGGATCACGCCGCCGAGCTGGAGGATCCAGCCGATGATGTAGGTGCTGCGGCGACCGACGCGATCCGAGACCCAGCCCGCGAGCAGCGTGGTGAGCAGCCAGGTGACCGCCGACCCGGTGACCGCCCAGAGCACGAGGCCGCGGTCGAGGCCGAGCGGACCCTCAGGATTCGTCGAGTAGTTCTGGATGTATCCGCCGGTGGTCATGTACCCGACCGCGTTGTTGCCGGCGAACACGAGCGCGGCGATGATCACCAGCAGCAGGTGCTTGCGGAACAGCTGCACGATCGGCATCTGGGCCTTCTCCTTGCGCTCGGCGAGCTCGGTGAACACCGGGCTCTCCTCGACGCGCCGTCGCACGTAGTAGCCGACGAGGATCAGGACGACGCTGAGCAGGAACGGAATGCGCCAGCCCCACGCGAGGAACTGGTCACCGGGGGCGACGGCGGTCATGATCGCCATCACACCGGACGCCAGCAGCAGGCCGAGCGGAACACCGATCTGCGGCGAGGCGCCGAAGATCCCGCGCCGCGTCCTCGGTGCGTGCTCGACAGCCATCAGCACGGCGCCACCCCATTCGCCGCCGGCCGACAGCCCCTGCAGGATGCGCAGCAGCACCAGCAGGATCGGAGCCGCCACCCCGATCGCCTCGGCCGTGGGCAGCACACCGATCAGCGCGGTCGCCGCCCCCATCAGGATGAGCGTCCACATGAGCACGGTCTTGCGCCCGTACTTGTCGCCGAAGTGTCCGGCGAGGAAGGCGCCGAGCGGCCGGAACAGGAAGCTGATCCCGACGGTCGCGAATCCCAGGAGCAGGCTGTTCGCCCCGAGCGCGGAGAAGAACAGTTCGTTGAAGACGAGCGCCACGGCGGTCGAATAGATGAAGAAGTCGTACCACTCGACGGTGGTGCCGACCACGGTCGCGAACACGACCCGTCGCCGGTCGGCGGAGGTCGCGATGGTGCCGGTCGGCGTGAAGCCGGGGTGATCAGTCATTGATGCTCCTTGGTCGACGTCGTCGTCTGCAGCAGGTGGCGAACCGTTGCTTGCCACCCGATGCGGCGATGATATACGATTTCGAATACGTCGCACAAGAGCGGCCGCAACGACGCAAGGAGGCGCCCCGTGACGGACCAGATCACCCGCCCCGGCAAGATCATCGCGATCCACCTCAGCTACGCCTCCCGCGCAGAGCAGAGGGGACGCCGCCCCGCTCACCCCTCGTACTTCTTCAAACCGGCGAGCTCCGTCGCGGCATCAGGCGGCACGGTCGAGCGACCGGCCGGCACGGAGCTGCTCGCCTTCGAGGGCGAGATCGCCCTGATCATCGGCGAGCCGGCCCGACGCGTGAGCCAGACGGATGCGTGGGCGCACGTCGCCTCGGTCACGGCCGCCAACGACCTCGGGCTCTACGACCTGCGGGCGAACGACAAGGGCTCGAACGTGCGCTCGAAGGGCGGCGACGGCTACACGCCGCTGGGTCCGCACCTCATCGATGCCCGCACGATCGACCCGTCGGCTCTGCGGGTGCGCGCCTGGGTCAACGGCGAGCTCCGACAGGACGACACGACGGCCGGCCTCCTCTTCCCGCTCCCCCAGCTGGTCGCGGATCTCTCGCAGCACTTCACCCTCGAGACCGGCGACGTCATCCTCACCGGCACACCCGCCGGCTCCAGCGTCATCGTGCCGGGTGACGTCGTCGAGATCGAGGTGGATGCCGCGGGCGCCACGTCCGGCCGGCTCATCACGACCGTCGTGCAGGGCGAGGTGCCGTTCGACTCCGAGCTCGGCTCGCTTCCGGCCGTCGACGATCTGCAGCGTGCGGAGGCGTGGGGCTCACGCGAGGCGGCGGGCCTCCGCGACGCCGCACCCGGCCTGGACCCTGCCCTCCGCGCCAAGCTCGAAGCCGCCCCCGCCGCCGGACTCTCCACGCAACTGCGCAAGCGCGGCATCACGGCCTGCTTCATCGACGGCGTCACCGCGAACATCGCCGGCACCAGGATCGTCGGCACGGCGAAGACTCTGCGGTTCGTGCCGTTCCGCGAGGATCTGTTCGCGTCCCACGGCGGCGGCTACAACGCGCAGAAGCGCGCGTTCGACGCGGTCGGTGAGGGCGAGATCATCGTGATCGAGGCGCGCGGAGACGACAGCACCGGAACACTCGGCGACATCATGGCGCTGCGCGCCCAGACCCGCGGTGCTGCCGGCGTCGTCACCGACGGCGGCGTCCGCGACTTCGACGCGGTCGCGGCGAGCGGGTTCCCGGTGTTCTCGCGCGGCGCGCATCCGGCTGTGCTCGGACGCAAGCACGTCCCGTGGGAGGTCGACGTCACGATCGCCTGCGGCGGCGCTGCAGTGCAACCCGGCGACATCATCGTCGGCGACGGCGACGGCGTGATCGTCATCCCGCCCGCCATCGCCGAGGAGGTCGCCGATGCCACCCTCGCGCAAGAGGACGAGGACGCCTGGATCGCCGAGCAGGTCGCCGCCGGCCACCCCGTCGACGGTCTGTTCCCGATGAACGCCGAATGGCGGGCCCGCTACGAGGCCAGGAGTCGCTCATGACCAAGACGCTCAGCAAGTCGCAGCGCGCCTACCACTGGATCAAGGAGCGCATCGCCGCCCAGACGTACACGCCCGGCTACCGACTCGTCCTCGGGGCGATCGCCGGCGAGCTCGACATGAGCGTCGTCCCCGTCCGCGAGGCCATCCGTCAACTCGAGGCCGAGGGCCTCGTCGAGTTCGAGCACAACGTCGGTGCTCGGGTCGCGATGGTGGACGACGCCCAGTACCGGCACAGCATGGAGGCGCTCAGCATCCTGGAGGGAACCGCGACCGCGATGGCGGCGCGTGCGCTCACCGCAGACGACCTGCGCGCAGCCCGCGCCATCAACGACGAGATGGTCCGCACGCTCGACCACTTCGACCCGTCCGCCTTCACGGCACTCAACCAGCGCTTCCACTCGGCCCTCATCGCGCCGTGCCCCAACCCGCGCCTTCACGAGCTCGTGACGCTCGAGTGGGCGCGGCTGAGCCGCCTGCGCGACTCGACCTTCAGCTTCGTCCCCGGGCGCGCACACGAATCCGTCCAGGAGCACGAGCAGATCGTCGCCCTCATCGAGAGCGGAGCGCCGCTCAACGAGATCGAGCACGCCGCGCGTCGGCATCACGCCGCGACCCTCGACGCCTACCTCGACCACGAGCATCCCGACGCAGCCGTCGGCATGCACATCCTCTGAACGGAACGACCAGGAGAAGACATGACCGACTCCCGCATCCCCGCAGATCTCCCCGATCACATCCAGCACTACATCGACGGCGCCTTCGTCGACTCGGCGGACGGCGACACGTTCGACGTGCTCGACCCCGTGACCAACGAGACGTACACCACGGCATCCGCCGGCAAGAAGGCCGACATCGACCTGGCCGTCGCCGCCGCCAAGCGTGCCTTCGACGATGGCCCATGGCCACGGATGCTGCCTCGCGAACGCAGCCGCGTGCTGCATCGCATCGCCGACATCGTGGAATCCCGCGACCAGCGCCTCGCCGAGCTCGAGTCGTACGACTCAGGGCTTCCGATCACGCAGGCGCTCGGACAGGCGCGCCGTGCGGCGGAGAACTTCCGCTTCTTCGCCGACCTCATCGTCGCCCAGGCCGACGACACGTTCAAGGTCCCCGGTCGCCAGATCAACTACGTCAACCGCAAGCCGATCGGCGTCGCCGGCCTCATCACCCCGTGGAACACGCCGTTCATGCTGGAGTCGTGGAAGCTCGGTCCCGCGCTCGCAACAGGCAACACCGTGGTGCTCAAGCCCGCCGAATTCACGCCGCTGTCGGCAGCGCTGTGGGCCGGAATCTTCGAGGAGGCCGGACTCCCCCAGGGCGTCTTCAACCTCGTGAACGGCCTCGGCGAGGATGCCGGAGACGCGCTCGTGAAGCATCCTGACGTCCCGCTGATCTCCTTCACCGGTGAGAGCCGCACCGGGCAGATCATCTTCGGGAACGCGGCGCCGTTCCTGAAGGGCCTCTCGATGGAACTGGGCGGCAAGTCGCCTGCCGTGGTCTTCGCCGACGCGGATCTGGATGCCGCGATCGACGCCACCATCTTCGGGGTGTTCTCCCTCAACGGCGAGCGCTGCACGGCGGGGTCCCGCATCCTCGTGGAGCGCAGCGTCTATGACGAGTTCGTCGAGCGCTACGCGGCCCAGGCGAAGCGCGTGAGGGTCGGCTATCCGCATGACCCCGCGACCGAGGTCGGCGCCCTCGTGCATCCGGAGCACTACGACAAGGTCATGTCGTACGTCGAGATCGGCAAGTCGGAGGGTCGCCTGGTCGCGGGTGGCGGCCGGCCTGAGGGGTTCGATACGGGCAACTTCGTCGCTCCCACCGTCTTCGCCGACGTCTCCCCGGACGCCCGCATCTTCCAGGAGGAGATCTTCGGTCCGGTCGTCGCGATCACCCCGTTCGACACGGAGGAAGAGGCGCTGGCCCTCGCGAACGGTGTGAAGTACGGCCTGGCCGCGTACATCTGGACCAACGATCTGAAGCGCGCGCATAACTTCGCCGGCGCCGTCGAGGCCGGCATGGTGTGGCTGAACAGCAACAACGTGCGAGACCTGCGCACCCCGTTCGGCGGGGTGAAGGCCTCCGGCCTGGGCCACGAGGGCGGCTACCGCTCGATCGACTTCTACACCGACCAGCAGGCCGTGCACATCACGCTCGGTGCGGTGCACAACCCCACCTTCGGCAAGAACTGACCCTTCGACCAGCAAGGACGCTGACATGACGAACCGCCAGGACATGACGCTGACCTCGTCCGGCTTCTACGTGAGCCAGGAGGCTCCGATCGAGGCACGGAACCCGACGCCGACCCCGGCATCCACTCCCCCGGACGTGCTGCGCTGCGCCTACATGGAGCTCGTCGTCACCGACCTGGCGGCATCCCGTCAGTTCTACGTCGATGTGCTCGGCCTGTATGTGACCGAGGAGGACGACGAGGCGATCTACCTGCGCTCGACCGAGGAGTTCATCCACCACAACCTCGTGCTGCGCAAGGGCCCGATCGCTGCCGTCGCCGCGTTCTCGTATCGTGTGCGTGCCGCGGAGGACCTCGACCGCGCGGTCGCCTTCTACACCGAGCTCGGTTGCGACGTCCGCCGCAACCCCGACGGGTTCGTCAAGGGCATCGGCGACTCCGTGCGGGTGGTGGACCCACTCGGCTTCCCGTACGAGTTCTTCCACCAGACCGACCATGTCGAGCGGATGTCGTGGCGCTACGACCTGCACATTCCCGGCGAACTCGTGCGCCTGGATCACTTCAACCAGGTCACCCCCGACGTCCCCCGCGCCGTGAAGTTCATGCAGGACCTCGGCTTCCGCGTCACGGAGGACATCCAGGACGAGGAGGGCACCGTCTACGCGGCCTGGATGCGTCGTAAGCCGACCGTGCACGACACCGCGATGACCGGTGGCGACGGTCCACGCATGCACCACGTGTGCTTCGCGACGCACGAGAAGCACAACATCCTCGCGATCTGCGACAAGCTCGGTGCGCTGCGCCGCTCGGACGCGATCGAGCGCGGACCCGGACGCCATGGCGTCTCCAACGCGTTCTACCTGTACCTGCGCGACCCGGACGGGCACCGCGTCGAGGTCTACACGCAGGACTACTACACCGGGGATCCCGACAACCCCGTCATCACGTGGGACGTCCACGACAACCAGCGCAGGGACTGGTGGGGAAACCCCGTCGTGCCGTCCTGGTACACGGATGCCTCGCTCGTGCTCGACCTGGACGGCAACCCGCAGCCCGTCGTCGCCCGCACCGACGACAGCGAGATGGCCGTGACGATCGGCGCCGACGGATTCAGTTACACCCGGCCGGAGGACGAGGCGATGCCGGAATGGAAGCAGGGCGAGTACAAACTGGGCCACCAGCTGTGACCTCTTCGCTCGTTGAGCGAGGAGCGGAGCGACGAGTCGAAACGCAAGGGACGATCACCAGGAGGAACGGATGCTGACATCGACGCAGATCGCCGATATCGCCGCCGAGCTGGCGGAGGCAGACCGCACGCACGGTGTGATCCCGCGGATCACCGCGCGGTTCCCCGAGGCGACGATCGAGGACTCCTACGCGATCCAGGGCGTCTGGCGGGACGCGCAGATCGCCGCAGGACGCCGACTGGTCGGTCGCAAGATCGGCCTGACCTCGAAGGCGATGCAGCAGGCGACCGGCATCACCGAGCCGGACTACGGGGTCATGTTCGACGACACCGTCCTCGAATCCGGCGCCGACATCCGGCACGCGAACTTCTCCAACGTGCGCGTCGAGGTCGAACTGGCGTTCGTGCTCGAGCATCCGCTGGAGGGTCCGGACTGCACCCTGGACGACGCCCTCGCCGCGATCGACTACGCGGTCCCGGCGCTCGAGGTGCTGAACTCGCACATCGAGCTGGAGGGGCGCACGATCGTCGACACGATCAGTGACAACGCCGCGTACGGTGCGATGGTGCTCGGAACGGTCCGCAAGCGGCCGGACGAGATCGACCTGCGCTGGGTGCCAGGCGTACTCAGCCGCAACGGCGAGATCGAGGAGACCGGGGTCGCCGCCGGAGTCCTCGGGCACCCGGCCACAGGCGTCGCGTGGCTGGCGAACAAGTTCCACCAGCACGGCGCGCGTCTGGAGGCCGGAGAGATCATCCTGGCAGGATCGTTCACACGTCCGATGTGGGTCTCGCTCGGGGACCACGTTCTGTGCGACTACCGCGAGATGGGAACGATCGAATGCCGCTTCATCTAGCACCCTCCTTCCGTTCGCGACTCGCGGACGCCGACCGCTCGCAGATCGGAATGTGGGTCTGCTCCGGCGGCCCCGTGGTCGCCGAGATCGCCGCCGGATCCGGCGTGGACTGGTTGCTGATCGACATGGAGCACTCGGCGAACTCGCTCGAGAGCGTCCTGCATCAGTTGCAGGCCGTCGCGCCGTATCCTGCCGTGCCGCTCGTGCGCGTGCCGTGGAACGACGCCGTCATCATCAAGCAGGTGCTGGACCTCGGCGCCCAGAACATCATCGTGCCGATGGTCTCGTCGGCTGCCGAGGCCGAAGCCGCCGTGGCGGCGACGAGGTACCCCCCGCACGGTGTGCGCGGGGTCGGCAGTGCGCTCTCGCGCAGCGCTCGGTGGAACCGCGTGGACGGCTACCTGCAGGATGCCGCGACGCATGTCTCGCTGACCGTGCAGATCGAGACGGCCGCCGGAGTCGAGCACGCCGCCGAGATCGCGGCCGTCGACGGCGTGGACGCGGTCTTCGTCGGCCCTTCGGATCTCGCAGCATCCCTCGGACACCTCGGCCAGCAGGCGCATCCGGAGGTTCTGGATGCTGTGGCGCGAACGTTCGCCGCGGTGAAGGGTGCGGGAACCGCCGTCGGAGTCAACGCCTTCGACCCTGCGGGCGCCGATGCCTACATCGCGCAGGGCGCGGACTTCGTAGCCGTGGGGGCCGATGTCGCGATGCTCGCGCGCGCGTCCGAGGCTCTCGCGGCGCGGTTCATCCCCGCCGCTCGTTGAGCCCCCTCGCTCAGCGAGCGAGAGGAGCGCGCTGGACGAACGAGTTGGGGTCGGAGAGCAACGGGGCGAACGCCGCCTCCGCCGCACCGATCAGGAGGCGATCAGCACCGAGCGCCGCCGCGCGCAGCTCGACCTGCTCGGCCGGTGCCTGCAGTGCACCGGCGCGCACGTCGGCGTCGAACGCCTCCGGATCACGGTCTCGCAGCATGGCGAGGAACCCGCCGAGCACCACGATCGATGGATTCAGCACGTTGACGGCATTGGCCAGCGTTGCGATGAGGATGCGCCGCTGCCGATCGATCTCGGCCACGACGCCCGCATCGCTCGTCGCCGCGAGCACCACGGCCAGGGCCGCGTCGTCGACCGCACCCAGTCGCGCGGTCTGCAGCAGCCGCGCACGGTTGACCTCGTCCTCCAGCACGCCGCCGTCCGTGCGGCGATCCTCGTCGGACAGGATGCCGGGCCGCGTCTGCCCCCATTCCCCGGCGTACCCGCCGGCACCGGAGATGAGCTGGCCATCCAGAATGAGGCCGCCACCGATGCCGCTCGCACCTCCGTTCAGGTAGACGACGTCTCGGTGCTCGCGCGCGGCACCGAACAGCCGCTCGGCTCGCGCGCCGAGGGACGCGTCATTGTCGATCAGCACGGGAAGCCCGAGCGCGGCGCTCAGCTGTTCGGCGATCGGTTCGTCGTGCCAGCCGAGGTGGGGGGCGAGACGCACGATCCCGTCGCCGGCGCGCACGAGCCCCGGCACGGCGAGCCCGACGCCGACGATGCGCACGCGCGGCGAACCGGCCTGCCAGTCCTCGACGAATCGCGACACCGCGTCAACGACGTCCGCCGGAGTCGGCGGCCGGACGAAGGCGACGCGGGTGCGCTCCTGGACCGTCCCGCCCAGCGAGATCATGCCGATCTCGATCGCATCGACCTCGGGGTTCACGGCGATCGCCACGACATCCGGACTCGGTGCGACGATCGGCGACGGCCGCCCGACACGACGCGTGGCATCCGGCTCCTGCTCCACGACGAGACCGCGCGTGGCCAGCTCCGACACGAGATCGGCGACGGTCGAACGGTTCAGTCCGGTGTCGGCCGTGATCGTCGCACGCGAACGTGCACCGTGATGGTGCACCAGGCGCAGCACCTCGCCGAGGTTGGTCCGGCGTACGCCTTCGACCGTCGTCGCTCGTTCGTTCATCCGCCCAGGCTATCGAGGCTCTGCCGCGACGCTCGCTTCTTCGACCACGACGGACACGATTCGCGCATCCGCCGCCGTCACCGCGTGCACGTCTCCGGTCAGCGTCACGACCCGCGCATCGGTCGCGATTCCGCCGATGTCGCGGCGCACAGCGGCCCGTTCGTTGGAGATGGCACCGCCGGTCGCGTCGGAGATCTCGCCTCCGGCCGAGGCCTCGGCGTGCGACCCCACCCACACGTGCACCTCCCCCGGCTCGACGACTCTGGTCATGGTGCGATTCGTGAACGCGAACCGTGCCGCGGGGACCTCGAACCGCACGGTGCGGCTCTCCCCCGGTGCAAGCTCGACGCGCGCGTAAGCGAGCAGCTGCGCGACCGGACGGGTGAGGGATGCCGAGACGTCCCTGCCGTACAGCTGCACGACATCCGCGCTGTCACGGTCGCCGGTGTTCGTCACCACGACGGATGCCGTGAAGACGCCGTCGGTCGCGGCATCCTCCGACGTCGAGAAGTCGTCGTAGGCGAACGTCGTGTACGAGAGTCCGAAGCCGAACGGCCGCAGCGGTGTCGAGTCGAGTGCGGTCACCGCCGACGGCCCTCCCAGCAGGGGTCGGAGGTAGCTGTACGGCTGCGCACCGGAGGACCGGGGCAGGCTCACCGGCATCCGACCGGACGGCGACACGTCGCCGATCAGCACGTCGGCGATGGCGGTGCCGCCCGCCTCCCCGGGGAAGAACGCCTGCAGCACGGCGGCGGGCCGCGGCCCGTCGGCGTCGAGCGCCCAGTCGATCGCGTACGGACGTCCGGTGATCAGCACGACGACGACCGGGGTCCCCGTCGCGACCAGGGATTCGACGAGTTCGCGCTGCACGCCCGGCAGCTCGAGCGAGTCGACATCGTTGCCCTCGCCGACCGTTCCGCGACCGAAGAGACCGGCCTGATCGCCGACCACGACGACCGCGACATCGGCGGATGCCGCCGCCTGTGCGGCGGCATCGAACCCCGATCGGTCGTCCCCTTCGACCTCGGCACCGCGCACGTGGACGATCTCCGCATCGGGCAGCGCTGCGGTCAGCGACTCTCGCACGGTGGGGATCTCGAACCCGATCTCGTGCTCCGGGTGGTGCGCGAGCACGTGGTTCGCGAACGAGTAGCACCCCTGAAGCGCGGCGGCGCGATCGGCGTTCGGACCGATCAGTGCGATCCGGCGTGCCGTGCGCGCGAGCGGCAGCGCGCCGTCGTTCGACAGCAGCACGAGTGACTCCGCAGCCAGGCGCCGCGCGACCTCACGATGCCGAGGCGTGTCGAGGTCGATCGCGGTCGGCGGTTCGTCCTCGAAGGCATCGGGCTCGAGCAGCCCGAGATCCTCCTTCTGCGTCAGCACACGGATCACCGCACGATCGATGTAGCGCTCATCGAACGCACCGGACCGGACCCGCTCGATCAGCGGTGCGAGATAGGCATCGCCGGAGGGGAGTTCGACGTCGATCCCGGCGGTGAGCGCGAGCTCCGCCGCCTCGCCGCGGTCGGCCGCGACGGCGTGCATGACCTCGAGGAACGCCACGGCGAAGTAGTCGGCGACCACGACGCCGTCGAAGCCGAGCTTCTCGCGCAGCAGCCCCGTCAGCAGATCGGCGTCGGCCGCCACCGGCATCCCGTCGATCTCGGCGTAGCTGTTCATGACGCTGCGGACGCCGCCGTCGCGGATCGCCATCTCGAACGGCGGGAGGAACACGTCGGATACTTCACGCGGCCCCGCCGGTACCGGCGCGTGGTTGCGGCCGGCCCGAGAGCCGGAGTATCCAAGGAAGTGCTTCAGCGTCGCGTGCACCCCCGACGACTGCAGACCCTGCACGAATGCCGTGCCGACGGTCCCCACCAGATAAGGATCCTCGCCGATGCACTCGTCGACGCGCCCCCACCGGGGGTCCCGTACGACATCGAGCACCGGCGCCAGCCCCTGGTGGATGCCGAGGCTGCGCATGGATTCGCCGATCAGCGCAGACATCTCGGCGACCAGCTCCGGGTCGAACGACGCGCCCCAGGCCAGCGGCGTCGGGAACGTCGCCGCCTTCCAGGCTGCCAGCCCCGTCAGGCACTCCTCGTGCACGATCGCCGGGATGCCGAGGCGGGTCTCGTTCTTCAGTCGCCGCTGCTCGGTCCAGAGCCAGGAGGCGCGCTCCGCGGCATCCACCGGCCTCGTGCCGTACACCCTGGTGTAGTGGCCGATGCCGTCGCGCGTGATCTCGGCGAGCGTGTCGCCGGCGGCGTCGCCCGCCATCTCGTTCTGCATGGGTGCGACGACCTCGCCGCCGCGGTCGAGCCAGTAGCCGACGAGCTGCGCGGCCTTCTCCTCCAGCGTCATGCGCGCGACGAGGTCGGCGACGCGCTCCGAAGGGGTCGGGAATGCGGGGATGTCCGCGGTCATTGAGGTCTCCATGGGTCGTGCGTCAGCCCTTGACCGCGCCGGTCAGACCGCCGACGATGCGGCGCTCGAACATGCTGAAGAAGATCAGCGCCGGCAGCATCGACAGCGACGTGTACGCGAGCACACGCGCGGTGTCTACCGAGTACTGCGACGCGAAGTTCTGCACGCCGAGCGGCAGGGTGAAGAGGCTGGAATCGTTCAGAATGAACAGCGGCAGCATGTAGCCGTTCCAGGCGCCGATGAACGCCAGGATGCCGACCGTGATGACACCCGGCAGGCTCAGCGGGACCACCATGCGCCAGAAGAATCCGAGACGCGAGGCGCCGTCGATCGACGCCGCCTCCTCGAGCTCCTTCGGGATCGCCCGTAGGAACGGCACGAGGATGATGATCGTCGTCGGCAGCGCGAAGGCGATCTGCGGCAGGATGATGCCGGCCAGGCTGTTCACGAGGCCGAGGTTGCGGATCAGCAGGTACAGCGGCGTGATCGCGACCGTCACGGGGAACATGAGCCCGGCGGCGAACACGGAGTACATCACGGCCTTGCCCGAGAAGTTGTACCGCGCGATCACGTAGCTCGCCATGACGCCGAGGATGACGGCGCCGAGTGTGGTGCCGACCGCCGAGATCGTGGAGTTCAGCATCGCCGTCCAGAACTCGCTGCTGGCGAGCACGTCGGTGTAGTTCGTGACCTGCCACGGATCCGGCCAGGCTGCCGGGTCGTTCGTGATCTGCGAGTTCGTGCGGAATCCGCCGATGATGATGTACAGCAGCGGGGTGACGCAGATCGTGATGAGCACGAGCGCGATCAGGTAGACGCCAGGGCTACCCCACCTCACGCCGGATGCCGCACGACGGCGCCGAGGGCCGATGGCCTGGATGGCCACAGAGGTCTTGAGTGTGTCGGTCATCGCCTGCGACCCTTTCGGCTGTCTCCGGTCAGTGCGCCCTCGGTGTCGCGCCGCAGCACGAACCGCTGATAGACGAGAGCGACGACCATCGAGATGAGGAACAGCATCACGGCGACGGCGTTGCCGTAGCCGTAGTTCCCGGCCAGGTGACCGTTCTGGTACATGTACGTGGCCATGGTCGATGTCCCGGCCGTGGCTGCGATGTACTGACCCCAGATGATGTTGACGAGGTCGAACAGCTGCAGTGCGCCGATGATCGACAGGAACGCCCAGATGCGGATGGTCGGCCCGAGCAGCGGCAGCGTGATGCTCCACTGCGTCCGCCAGAAGCCGGCCCCGTCGATGGCTGCGGCTTCGTACAGCTCTTCCGGAATCGACTGCATGCCCGCGAGCATGAGGATCACGGCGAAGCCGATGTACTTCCAGGTGATGATGACCATGAGCGACCACATCGCGATCGACGGGTCGGCGATCCAGGAGTTCTGCCACGACTCGAGGCCGATCTTCTCCAGGAACGAGTTCAGCGCGCCCGCATCCTGGAGCATCAGGCTCCAGCCGGTGCCGACCACGACCTCCGCGATGACGTACGGGGCGAAGATCAGCACGCGGATCACCGAGCGTCCGCGGATCTTCTGGTTCAGCAGCAGGGCGAACAGGATCGCGATCGGTCCCTGCATGATGAGCGAGAGGATCACGATGATGAAGTTGTGCAGCACGGCCTGCCGGAACGTCTCGTCCTGCAGCATGAGCACGTAGTTCTCGAGTCCGACGAACTCGGTGGGCCAGCCGAAGCCGTTCCATTTGAAGAAGCCGTAGAAGCCCGCCATCAGCACCGGGAAGATGACGAAGCCGAGGAAGACCAGCAGAGCGGGGCCCGCAAGCAGCACGATCTCGCCGCGCTTGCGCCAATCAGGCCGCGGGGATCGCCGTGCCGGGACCTGGTCGGTCCCGGCACGGGTGCTGCTCGCAGGCGCCGGCGTCGCCGTCAGCGCCTGTGAATCGGTCATGGTGCGGATCAGCCCCTTGCCGCCGCGGCGCTGACCGTCTCGACCAGCTTCTCTGGGGAGCCCTGGCCGGCGAGCATCTCGACGACGCTGGTGTTCAGCGCGTTGCCGACGTTCTGGCCGAGCGACGTGTCCAGCCACAGCGACACGTACGGTGCCTCGCTGTACGCCGCCATGAGCGGCTCGAGCGACGGGTCGGTCACGGCGCCTGCGGCATCCTTCGACGCGGGGATCGTCTGGAAGGCGACCGCGTACTTCTCCTGCCATTCCTTCGACGAGACGAAGTTCAGGAAGTCCTCGCAGGACTCGGGCGCGTCAGCCGCGCACGAGTATCCGTCGGCGCCGCCCATCATGGCGCCGGGAGTTCCGTCGCCGCCGTCGACCTCGGGGAACGGGAACCAGTCGAGGTCCGCGAGCGGCTTCTGGTCCGGAGTGAGGCTGGCGATCACACCGACATCCCAGGCGCCCATGAGCTCCATGGCGGCCTTGTGGTTCGCGACCAGACCGGCGGACGAGTTGGCGCCCTCCTGCGCTGAGGTGGTCAGGAAGCCCTCGTTGAACGGCTCGATCGAGGCGAACTCGTTCAGGTTCTCGGCCGCTTCCAGCCAGCATCCGTCTTCGAAGTCGGGCTCGGTCGCGAGGTTCTGCACGACGTCCTGGCCACACGCGCGCAGCGCGAAGAAGTAGTACCAGTGCGCAGCGGGCCACGCGTCCTTCGCGCCGAGCGCGATCGGCTGGATGCCTGCGGCCTTGAGCTTGTCGACAGCATCGGCGAGGTCGTCCAAGGTGGTCGGCGTCTCGGTGATGCCGGCCTGGGCGAACAGGTCCTTGCTGTAGAAGATGCCGCCGGGAAGGACGGCACTCGGCACGCCGTAGATCTTGTCGTCGACCGTGAAGGCGCTGAACGCCGCGTCGCCGAAGGACGACTTGACGTCGTCGTCGACGAGGTCGGTGAGGTCCTTCACTTTGCCGGCCGACACGATGTCGGCGAGCTTGCCGCCACCGCGTGCCATGAAGATGTCGGGCATGTCGCCGGAGTTGACGGCGGTCTGCAGCTTGCCGTCCATATCCTCGTTCTGGATCGAGGTCACCTTGATGGTGACGTCGGGGTTCTCCTTGTTGTAGGCCGCAGCCGCGTCCTCCCAGTACTGCTTGCCGTCACCGGTCGTGGAGTTGTGCCACATCGTGAGAGTGCCGCTGTCCCCGCCGTCGCCGCTCCCGCCGGCGGCGCAGCCGGTCAGAGCGAGCATCCCCAGCGCCGCGACGGCCGTGCCGGCGGCCAATGCCTTGCGCATCTTCATGCTGTGTTCTCCTCTTCATCGAGTCGTGCGGCCGGCGGAACGTATTTGTTGCCAGCCACACCAATGTGTTGTGCGCACCACTCTGACACCGCCGACGCGCTCATGTCAAACGATATCGATAACGTTTTCTATTCATTCGTTAGGCTGACCCCATGAACCGACGGCCCACCATCACCGACGTCGCCCTCGCAGCGGGGGTCTCCGTCGCGACGGTCTCCAAGGCGATCAACGGCCGCGACGGCGTATCCGCGACCACGCTCGCCCACGTCCTCAGCGTCGTCGCCGAGCTCGGGTACGAGAGCTCGCTCGTCGCCACGTCGATGCGACGCGGCCGCACGAACGTGATCGGAGTGCTGGTCGCCGAGTTCGAGCCGTTCGCCCTGCAGCTGCTCCGCGGCGTCTCCGCGGCGCTGCAGGACACGCCGTACGACGTACTCGCCTACGCCGGCAGCGTCTCCGCCGGCGATCACCTCGGCTGGGAGCGCCGGTCGCTGTCGCGGCTGGGCGGCACCCTGATCGACGGCGCGATCCTCGTCACCCCGACGGCGATGCCGACCCAGGCGGCGATCCCCTTGGTGGCGGTCGACCCGCACACCGGCCCCGACGGTCCAGCCACGGTCTCGGTCGAGAACGTCACCGGCGCCCGAGCCGCCACCGAGTACCTGATCTCGCTCGGGCACCGCCGGATCGCGCACCTCCGCGGACGCACCGACCTGGAATCCGCCCACCAGCGCGAGCGCGGCTACCGCGAGGCGCTGAAGAACGCCGGCATCCGCTACGACCGCTCACTCGTCGCCGAGGGCGGCTATCGGACGGCCTCCGCGACCGCGGGTGCGCACGCTCTGCTCGATCTCGCCGATCGACCGACCGCCGTCTTCGCCGCGAACGATCTGTCGGCGATCGAGATGATGCGCGTAGCCGGCGAACGCGGGCTGCACGTCCCGACCGACCTGTCGGTCGTGGGCTTCGACGACATCCCCGAGGCGGCATCGCACACCCCGCAGCTCACGACGGTGCGCCAGCCGCTGGCGGAGATGGGGTCATCCGCGGTCGGCATGCTTCTGGAGATGCTCCGCGGCGGCGAAGCCGAGCACATCCAGATGCCGGCGGAACTGATCGTCCGCAGCTCCACCGCCGCACCGGCCGAGTGACATTGCGGAATACGCATTCGGTTGATATGTTCTAGTTCACAACAATTCACCACCGACGTTGAAAGCGATGCGCCATGGCACTCACACCCACCCGCGAAGACAAGTTCTCGTTCGGCCTCTGGACGATCGGCTACAACGGCACCGACCCGTTCGGCGGCCCGACCCGGCCCGCCCTCGACGTCGTCCACGCCGTCGAGAAGCTCTCCGAACTCGGCGCCTACGGACTGACGTTCCACGATGACGACCTGTTCGCGTTCGGATCCACCGACGCCGAGCGTCAGAAGCAGATCGACCGCCTGAAGGGCGCTCTCGCCGACACGGGTCTGATCGTGCCGATGGTGACCACCAACCTCTTCAGCGCACCGGTCTTCAAGGACGGCGGCTTCACCTCCAACGACCGCGACGTGCGCCGCTACGCGCTGCGCAAGGTCTTCCGCCAGCTCGACCTCGGTGCCGAGCTCGGCGCCAAGACGTTCGTGATGTGGGGCGGCCGCGAGGGCGCCGAGTACGACTCCGCCAAGGACGTCCGTGCAGCCCTCGAGCGCTACCGCGAGGCCGTCAACCTGCTCGGCGACTACGTCACCGACAAGGGCTACGACATCCGCTTCGCCATCGAGCCCAAGCCGAACGAGCCGCGCGGCGACATCCTGCTGCCCACGCTCGGCCACGCGATCGCCTTCATCGACTCTCTCGAGCGCCCCGAACTCGTCGGCGTCAACCCCGAGGTCGGTCACGAGCAGATGGCAGGGCTGAACTTCACCGCCGGCATCGCGCAGGCGCTGTTCCACGGCAAGCTCTTCCACATCGACCTCAACGGCCAGCGCGGCATCAAGTACGACCAGGACCTGGTGTTCGGCCACGGCGACCTGCACAACGCCTTCTCGCTCGTCGACCTGCTCGAGAACGGCGGCCCCGGCGGCGTGCCCGCCTACGAGGGCCCCCGTCACTTCGACTACAAGCCGAGCCGCACCGAGGACGAGACCGGCGTCTGGGACTCCGCCGCCGCCAACATGCGCACGTACCTGCTGCTCAAGGAGCGCGCAGCGGCATTCCGCGCGGACCCCGAGGTTCAGGAGGCGCTCGCCGCTGCCAAGGTCGACGAGCTGTCGACCCCGACGCTGAACGACGGCGAGAGCTACGACGCCTTCCTCGCCGACCGTTCGGCGTACGAGGACTTCGACGCCGACGCCTACCTGGGCGGCAAGGGCTTCGGATTCGTCCGCCTGCAGCAGCTCGCGACCGAGCACCTGCTCGGAGCCCGCTGAGATGACGCTGGTCGCCGGAGTCGATTCGTCGACGCAGAGCTGCAAGGTCGTCATCCGCGATGCGTCGACGGGAGCCGTGGTGCGGACGGGGCGCGCTTCGCACCCCGACGGCACCGAGGTCGCACCCTCCGCATGGTGGGACGCCCTGCAGAGCGCGCTTTCGGATGCCGGAGGGCTGACGGATGTCGCGGCGATCGGCATCGGCGGCCAGCAGCACGGACTCGTGGCGCTCGACGCCGACGGCCGTGTCATCCGCGACGCCCTGCTGTGGAACGACACGCGCTCGGCTGATGCCGCCGCGGCGCTCACCGAAGAGGTGGGCGCCGCGGAGTTCGCCCGGCGCACCGGACTGGTTCCGGTGGCGTCGTTCACCGTGACCAAGCTGCGCTGGCTCGCGGATGCGGAGCCGGCGAACGCCGCACGCGTGGCCGCCGTCGCGCTGCCGCACGATTGGCTGACGTGGCGCCTTCGGGGCTACGGGCCGGCCGACGAGTCGGAGCTCGGACCGGTGCTCACCGAGCTGGTGACCGACCGCTCGGATGCGAGCGGGACCGGTTACTTCGACCCGGCGAGCGATGAGTACGACCGCGAGCTGCTCGCGCTCGCCCTGCGCCGGGATGCCGCGGACATCGTGCTCCCCCGCGTGCTCGGACCCTCCGAGCACGTCGCCGGCGCCGACGGCCTCGTCGTCTCGGCCGGCGCTGGCGACAACGCCGCCGCCGCGCTCGGCCTCGGCGCGCGATCAGGAGATGTCGGCGTGTCGATCGGGACGAGCGGCACCGTGTTCGCCGTCACCGACGCGCCAGTGGTCGATCCCAGCGGCACTGTCGCCGGGTTCGCGGACGCCTCTGGGGCACGCCTGCCGATCGTCACGACCCTGAACGCCGCACGCGTGTTCGATGTCACCGCCGCACTGCTCGGCGTCGACCACGAAGAATTCTCGCGTCTCGCCCTGGCGGCGGCCCCTGGAGCCGACGGTCTGTCGCTGCAGCCGTGGTTCGAGGGCGAGCGGACCCCGAACCGTCCGGACGCGACCGCAACGCTGTCGGGCATGACGCTCGCCTCGACGACGCGCGAGAACCTCGCGCGCGCCGCGATCGAAGGCGTGCTGAAGGGGCTGGCTTTCGGACTCGACGCGATGCGCGAGCACGGCGTCACGGCCGAGCGCGTGCTGCTCATCGGCGGCGCCGCACAGAGCCCCGCGGTCTCGGCGATCGCCGCAGAGATCTTCGACGCCCCCGTCGTGGTCCCCGAGCCCGGCGAGTACGTCGCTCAGGGTGCGGCTGTGCAGGCGGCCTGGGCTCTCACCGGCATCCGCCCCGCCTGGTGACCCGGGGGATGCCAGGATAGAAGGATGCTGACGAGAACCCCACGATGATGCGCGGGCTCGCCGCGATGCAGGACCGCAGCTTCCGCTGGTTCTTCATCGCCAGGGCGATCACCATGACGACCGGCTCGATGTCGTCGATCGCTCTCGCGTTCGCGGTTCTCGAGATCGACAACGATGCGCGCTCGCTGTCGTACGTGCTCGCGGCGTTCACGGTGAGCAACATCGTCTTCATCCTGTTCGGCGGCGTCGTCGCCGATCGGATGCCGCGGGCCCTCGTCATCCAGACCTGCTACGTCATCGACATCCTCTCCGTCGGCGCGATGGCGACGCTGCTGTTCACGGGGACCGCCACCGTGCCGCTGCTCGTGATGCTGTCGATCGTGACCGGTGCATCGACGGCGTTCGTCATGCCGGCGATGCAGGGCATCATCCCGCAGCTGACCACGCCGGAGCATCTGCAGCAGGCCAACGCGATGCTGTCGTTCGTGCGGTCGACCGTCACGATCGGTGGCCCGATCATCGCCGGCATCCTCGTCACCGCGGTCGGCCCGGCCTGGGCGATGATCGTCCAGGTCGTCGGCTGGCTCGTCGCCATTCCCGTACTCGCGCTCGTGAAGCTGCCGCCGCCCGCCAGCAGCGGAGGCTCGACGCTGTTCCACGACCTCCGCCTGGGCTGGAACGAATTCTGGAGCCGCACCTGGCTGTGGACGATCGTCCTCGCCTTCATGGTCATGAACGCGATCCATGTCGGAGCGTGGAGCGTCGCAGGGCCCTACATCGCGAAGAACGACGAGCGGCTCGGCATCGCCGGCTGGGGCTGGGTGCTCAGCGCCGAGGGCGTCGGCATCCTGCTGATGACGCTCGTGCTCATGTGGGTGCCGCTGAAGCGTCCGCTGCGGTTGGGGATGATCGGCATGGCGATGTTCGCGATCCCGCTGACGATGCTGGGCGTTCATCCGGCGGTCGTGCTGCTCGCGATCGCGGCCTTCCTCGCCGGCGTCGGACACGAAGTGTTCAGCACCGGCTGGAACGTCGCCATGATGGAGAACATCCCCGTCGACCGGCTGTCACGAGTGTCGAGTTACGACATTCTGGGAAGTTTCGTGGTGATGCCGATCGGCACGCTCATCTACGGCTGGCTGATCACGCACGCCGATGTCTCGACCGTGCTCATCGCCTCAGGCGTCCTCTACGCCGTCATCGCGCTCGCGACCCTCGTCGTGCCGAGCGTGTGGCGGATGGGCCGCGTGGCGGTGCCGGAGAAGCAACTGGCGGATTCATAGCGTCCCAGGCCAGGATGGACCCATGAGCTTCGCCGCACTCCAGCCCCTGGCCGACCGGGCCGCCCTGTTCACCGCCCTCCGCCAGGACGCGCTCGTCACGGCCACCGATGCTCTCGGCGAGCACCGCTGGGACGCCGACCTGAATGCCGGCACCCTCACCTTCACAGCGAACGACGACGCCACGAAGCAATTCGCCACGAAGCCCCACCTCATCGCGACGCTGGCCCCTGGCCCTCGTTCCCTGCTGTGGGCCTGGGCGCACCCGCAGGGAGACGCCCAGGGCGTCGCCGCGCAGCTGCGCGACTACGGCCAGCAGTACGGCATCGCCGAGCTGACCCAGGCGGAGCTCCCCTTCCCGGACGACGCCGGAGAGGATGCCGAGGGGTGGATCGCGCAGGCGACCCACGTGATCGGCTCCGTCGCCGTCGAGATCACCGGACGCTCGCCGTACTACTCCGCGCCCGTCGGCGGCGGCACGCGCGCCGTCTTCCTGCTGGATGCGCCGCTCGCTCCGCTCACCGTGTCGGATGCCGTCATCGCCGCACCCCGCATGCTCTCGACTCTGAATCTGCCGGATGCCCGGTCGTCGGTGTGGGATGCCGCGCGCCTGGCCGGCTGGAACCTGGAGTGGACCGACGAGGCGTTCACGGGCGCCGTGGTCAGCGACGCGACCGGTTCGGCGACGTTCCGCTTCGACGAGCAGGCGCGCATCACCGGCATCGAGGGTTCGATGGGCGGCACTCCCGCCTGACCCCTGGGCGCGGCCACCGCTGGTCGCTAGCATGAGCGCATGTCCGCTCTGGAGCTGATCCCCGCCGGCAAGACCTTCACCGAGGCCGAGATCGTCGTCTACGCCGATGCCGGAGGCCGTTCGCTGGACGAGGCGATCCGCGATGCCGATGTGCTCATCAGCTGTCCGCACGCGGGAGCCGCGATCCCGGCAGAGATCGCCGAGTTCCTCTCCCCCGCGCTGACGCGTCGGCTGCAGTTCGACTTCACCGACGTCGCCACGGATGCGATCGTCCGCCGCTGGGCGTCGCAGGACCCGCGCGTCGTCGCCGTGCTCAACCCGCATCCGCGCCTGGTCCGCGATCCGAACCGGGCGAAGCCGGCCGACGTCGCGGCATCCCTCACCGAGGCGATCGAGCGCACCAGAGCGGCCGGCGCCTGGCAGAAGGTCGATCTCACCGGCGTCGACGCGATCCGCCCCGTGACCTTCTCGTTCTTCCCGATCCTGCAGGTGCCGGACACGGATGCCGGGCTCCACGCCCTCGTCGACGCCTTCGTCGAGGTCGCCGAACGCGGACTCGGCGTGTACGAGAGCATCCGCGACGACCTCACCGAGCGATTCATCGCCGAGAAGCTGCGCACGGGAGGGCGCTTCACTCGGCTGTCGTTCCACGACACGATGAACACCACGACGACGAAGGACGGAGCCGTGAACGTCCCCCGAGACGAGAAGGATCGACTGCCGGACGTCGTGGCGCTGTCCAATCGCGGCGATGCCAGGGGCGAGGAGCGCGACCCCTCCGATCCCCCGACCATGGAACCCGGCCGTCTGCGCATCCTCGCCGAGGCGCATCGCGCGGGGTTCGCGACCGGGGTTCCCACCGACGTGGCGCTGAACAAGCCGTACCTGGGCAGTCAGGAGATCTTGGCCGCGGGCGTCCGGTTCCGCGAGCTCGCGGATCAGGCGCACGCCGCCGGCGCGCACTTCGACGCCGTGCAGGCCGAGTTCCGGCGCGAGTTCCTGCTCGGCGATGCCGCCGTGGCCGAGCTGCACGAGCCGGGGACGGACTGGATCACCGAGGACCCGGTGCACGTCGCCGATGTCGCGGGCGCATGCCGATCGGCCTGGGACCTCTACCGCGAGTTCTGAGTGCCGCGGGTCATCCGCCCCACAGCGCACCGAACGCCGCACCGGCGCCGATGGTCGTCACGGCGAGGATGAGGGTCGGCAGGAAGAACGAGTGGTCGACGAGCTTGGTGCCCAGCTTCGTCGTGCCGGAGACGTCGAAGTTCGCGGCGGCGATCTGCGAGCCGTTGGTCGGCAGCAGATAGATTCCGGCGAAGGCACCGGCCCACATGCCGCTGAGCACGCCGAGCGGGATGCCCGCGGCGAGCCCGATCGGCACGATGGTCCGGGTGGCCGTGGACTGGCTGGTCGTGAGCACGCAGACGAGGAAGACACCGAGCGCGAAGATCCACGGCGCAGCGCCGACCAGAGCACCGATGCTCTCGGAGATGAATTCGACATGCGCCGAGAGGAAGGTGTCGGTCAACCAGGCCAGACCGAACAGCGCGATCGCCGAGACCATACCGGCCTTGAACACCGTGGCGGTCGGAACGTCGGCCACCTTCGGTCGCGAGACGATCAGGATGACGGTGCCCACGAGGAACATGACGATCTCGATGATCGGGGTCATCCCGACCGGGTCGCCCTCGGCATCCAGCGGCCGGATGCCCTTGAAGAGGCCGAACACGACGATCGCCAGCACGCCGGTGAGGAAGATGATGGCCGCGTTCCGGCCGGCCTTCGTCACGGTGACGTCGGCCTTGACCTCGGCTGCTCCCGCACGAGGAGGGGCCAGTTCACCGCTCGCGATCTTCGCCTGAACCTCCGGATCGTCCGCGAGATCCTTGCCGAGGCGGTTCACGACGAGCGAGCTGAGCACGATCCCGACGACCGCCGCCGGGATCGTCACCTTCAGAATGTCGATGAGTTCGAAGTCGTACGGCGGCACGTCGGTGAGCGTCACCATGGCTGCCATCGCTGCCGACACCGGGCTGCAGGCGAGCGCGACGCCGGTCGCGACGACCGAGAGCGACAGCGGCCGTGACGGTCGGATGCCGTTGCGGTACGACAGATCCTGGATGACCGGCAGCAGCGGATACAGGATGTTCGACGTCCCCGCACCTGCGGCGAACAGGAACGACACGAGCGGCGCCACGAGCGTGATCTGCTTGGGGTTCCGAGCGATGAGCTTGGCCGCGACCGAGACCATCCAGTCGATGCCGCCGGCGACCTGCATCATGGATGCCGCCAGGACCACCGACAGCACGATGAGCAGCGCGTCGACGGGCGGGGAGCCGGGCGAGAGCTGGAAGACGAACACGAGGATCGCGACACCCGCGCCGCCCCAGAGTCCGAGACCGACGCCGCTCGAGCGGGTGCCCATGACGATGCAGCCCAGCACGACGAGCAGTTGCAGGATGAACAGGACGGCTTCCATCGGTCGCTCCTTCGGCGGGCGCGGATTCGGCGTCAGACTATCGGTGGATGCCGCGGTGCGCCATGCTCTGCGGCGAATGCCGTTTCACCTCACCCCAGGAGTATGCGAACCTGGGCATATGAGGAACGGCATCATCCGCTTCGGGGCGCTCTACGTCTTCAACGTCGCGGTCCTGCTCGTCATCGGGCTGGTGCTGCCCAGTGTGGCGGTCGGCTGGCATGCCCTGTGGGCATCCGTGATCCTGACGCTGGCCGCACTGTTCATCAAGCCGTTGCTGAAGAACGCGTTCGGCAAGTCGGCGGCGAAGTCGGCATCCGATCGCACGAAGACCGGCGAAAAGGTCGTCCAGTACGCACTCGTGTATGTGGTCGAACTGATCATCTGGGTGCTGACCGTATGGCTCAGCCCTGTCGACGTCATCGGGTTCTTCTGGGGTTATGCCCTGCCGCCGCTGCTCCTGCTCCTGGGCTGGGTGATCTACGACCAGGTCGACGACGTCCTGCGGCGCAAGGCCGGTGAGGTCTACGACAGGGTCGCCGGCGCGAGGAAGCCGAAGGATCCCGCGGCATCCGCTGCCCCGCCCTCGGCGACCCCGCCCGTCGATGTCGAGCCGGACGACGGCCTCACCCCCGAGCAGCGCCGGATGCTCGACGAGCTGTAGGCACTCCGTTCAGCCGGCGAGCCGCTCTGCGGCCTCCACGACGTTCGTCATGAGCAGCGCGACGGTCATCGGCCCGACGCCACCGGGGTTCGGCGAGACCCACCCCGCCACCGATGCCACATCGGGATGCACGTCCCCGTACACACGCGACTTCCCCGTCTCGGGATCGGTCTCGCGCGTCACGCCCACGTCGAGCACCGCAGCGCCCGGCTTGACGTCCTCGGCGCGGATCAGGTGCCTGACCCCCGCGCCTGCGACGATGACGTCGGCCTGACGCAGGTACGGCGCCATGTCCGGCGTGCCCGTGTGGACCTGCGTCACCGTCGCGTTGATGTCACGGCGGGTGAGCAGGAGCCCCATCGGACGCCCGATGGTCACGCCGCGTCCGACGACGACGACGTGCTTGCCCTTCAGGTCGTAATCATTGCGCAGCAGCAGTTCGATCACGCCGCGGGGCGTGCACGGCAACGGCGTGTGGATCGGGCTGTTGACGTTCAGCACGAGGCGGCCGAGGTTGGTCGGGTGCAGCCCGTCCGCATCCTTGGCCGGGTCGATGCGTTCGAGGATCGCGTCGGTGTCGATGTGCTTCGGCAGGGGCAGCTGGACGATGTATCCGTGACAGGTCGGATCCGCGTTGAGCTCGTCGATCAGCGCTTCGACCTGCTGCTGCGTCGCGTCGGCCGGCAGCTCGCGCTGGATCGAGTTCATCCCGATCGCCTCGGACTGCCGGTGCTTCATCCCTACGTACAGCTGGGATGCCGGGTCGGCTCCGACCAGCACCGTGGCGATGCCGGGGACGATCCCCTTCTCCTTCAGCGCGGCGACCCGCTCTGCCAGTTCCGCCTTGATCTCGGCGGATGCCGCCTTGCCGTCCAGGACGACAGCGGTCACTGGCTCAGTCCGGGGTAGAGCGGGAACGCTGCGGCGAGCGCGTCGACGCGAGCCTTGAGGGCTGCGACGTCGGCGCCGGGCAGCAGCGCGAGGGCGATGATGTCGGCGACCTCGGTGAACTCGGCATCCCCGAATCCGCGCGTCGCGAGCGCCGGCGTACCGATGCGCAGACCCGAGGTGACCATCGGCGGACGAGGGTCGTTCGGGACCGCGTTGCGGTTCACCGTGATGTGGATGTCATGCAGCAGGTCTTCGGCCTGCTTGCCGTCGATCTCGGCGTCGCGCAGGTCGACGAGGACCAGGTGCACGTCGGTGCCGCCGGAGCGGACCCTGATGCCGGCATCCTGGACGTCCTGACGGCCGAGGCGCTCGGCGAGGAGCGCGGCACCGCGGAGGGTGCGCTCCTGACGCTCCTTGAACTCGGGCGTCGCGGCGATCTTGAACGCCGTCGCCTTGGCGGCGATGACGTGCATGAGCGGACCGCCCTGCTGACCGGGGAAGACGGCCGAGTTGATCTTCTTGGCGAGGTCGGCGTCGTTCGTGAGGATGAAGCCGGAGCGGGGGCCGCCGATGGTCTTGTGCACGGTCGACGAGACGACGTGGGCGTGCGGCACGGGGTTCGGGTGGACTCCGGCGGCGACGAGACCGGCGAAGTGCGCCATGTCGACCCACAGGTAGGCGCCCACCTCGTCGGCGATCTCGCGGAACTTCGCGAAGTCCAGCTGACGCGGGTACGCCGACCAGCCGGCGATGATGACCTTCGGCTTGTGCTCGATCGCGAGGCGACGGACCTCGTCCATGTCGACGAGCGAGGTCTCCGGGTCGACGCCGTACGCGACGATGTCGAACAGTCGGCCGGAGAAGTTGATCTTCATGCCGTGCGTCAGGTGTCCGCCGTGGTCGAGCGAGAGACCGAGCAGCGTGTCGCCAGGGCGGGCGATGGCGTGCAGCACTGCGGCGTTGGCCGTGGCGCCGGAGTGCGGCTGGACGTTCGCGAACTCCGAGCCGAACAGGCTCTTGGCCCGCTCGATGGCGAGGGCCTCGGCGACGTCGACTTCTTCGCAGCCCCCGTAATAGCGGCGGCCGGGGTAGCCCTCGGCGTACTTGTTGGTCAGCACGGAGCCCTGCGACTGCAGGACCGAGACCGGCACGAAGTTCTCGGAGGCGATCATCTCGAGGAAGCCGCGCTGGCGGTTGAGCTCGCGCTCCAGGACCTCGGCGATCTCGGGGTCGACCTCGGAAAGCGGTGCGTTGAAATATGGGTCGGTCATGACGTGCTCCT
The DNA here is from genome assembly GCF_057748015.1 of Microbacterium sp. STRO-1N. The sequence goes on along the minus strand of NZ_CM173234.1, from coordinate 1,191,018 downwards.
GATCTCACGGTGGAAGGGGGTTGTTCCTGATCGGCCCAGGCGCGCGGTCGATTCCCATGAGAAGCCGCTCCCCGGTGGTAGTCCACCCAGACGCCAGTCGCGACGGTTCGAGCATAGCGGATCGGATCGCTCGGATCGCTTGGATGTCGTCACGGTCACCGGTAGGTTTTGTTCATGGTCCTTACTCTTATCCCGCTGCCCTCATCCGTCACGGCGGCTCCGGGGACGTTCGTCCTCTCCCCTGCCGCGCGCATCGTCATCGTCGACGGTGCGGATGCCGCGGCATCCGTCCTCTCCGACCTGCTGGCGCACCGCTGCGGACTCCGGCCGGAGGTGACCACGGACGATCCGGTGGCCGGCGACATCGTCCTGCGCGCCACCGGTGCCGACGACGAGGCGTACCGCCTCGAGGTGGCGGAGCGCATCGAGATCGCGGGCTCGGATGCCGGCCTCTTCTACGGCATCCAGACACTGCGGCAGCTGCTGCGCGAGGATGCCGGCTCCTGGTCGATACCGCAGGTGTCGATCACCGATGCGCCGCGCTTCGCATATCGCGGCGTCATGCTCGACGTCGCGCGCACATTCTTCGACGTGGCGACCGTGAAGGCGTTCATCGATCGCGCCGCGTCGCTGAAGTTCAATCACCTGCATCTCCATCTCACCGATGACCAGGGCTGGCGCCTGCATATCGACAGCCGCCCACTGCTGACCGAGAAGGCCTCGGGCACCTCTGCGCTCGGTCGCCCTGGCGGCTTCTACACGAAGGACGACTTCCGCGAGATCATCGCGTACGCGGCCGCGCACCACATGGTGGTGGTCCCCGAGATCGATCTCCCGGGGCACACGCATGCGATCGGGCTCGCGTATCCGGACGTGGTCGAGGCCCCGGTGATGAACGACATGCTGCTCGCGCAGTCCGCATCGCTCGGCCAGCCGCTGCCTGCGGCCGGCGAGCCGTACCAGGGCTGGGGTGTCGGGCACTCCTCGGTGCGCATCCACGAGGACGCGACGTGGGACTTCCTGCGCGACGTGCTCGGCGAAGTCGCCGACATCACGCCGGGTGACTACCTGCACGTCGGCGGCGATGAGTGCCTCGGCACTCCGCCGGCGGACTTCGATGCGTTCGTCGAGCGCGTCACCGCACTGACCGTCGAACTGGGCAAAACCCCGGTCGCCTGGCACGAGGCGGGATCCGCCGTCGTGGCTGAGGGCACGATCGGCCAGTTCTGGGGAAGCGACACCCCGACCCCCGAGCACATCGAGCACACGCTCCGGTTCGCCGAGCGGGGCGGCTCGGTCATCCTCTCGCCGTCCACCCGCGCCTACCTCGACATGAAGTACACGCCTGATTTCCCGCTCGGCCTCAGCTGGGCCGCCGTCATCGACCTCGAGACGGCGTACTCCTGGGAGCCGGACGCGATCGTCCCCGGTCTGGACCCGGCTGCGATCCTCGGCGTCGAGGGACCGCTGTGGGCCGAGACGCTCGCAACGCTCGACGACATCGACCAGCTCTTCTTCCCCCGCGCCGCCGCTCTGGCCGAGATCGCGTGGTCCTCGGCATCCACCAAGGACTGGAACTCGTTCCGCGCCCGCGTCGGCGGGCTCGGACCGGTGTGGGATGCCGAAGGATGGGGAGGACATCGCCCCGCCGAGATCGACTGGAGCACGCCATGACCGCAACGGTGATCCACTCCGCCCGCCTGATCTCGCACGGAGTGGAGACGGACGACGCGTGGGTCCGCTTCGAGGACGGCATCGTCGTCGAGACGGGCACCGGCGGCGGTCGGACCGATGCGGACGAGGTCGTCGATGCGTCGGCGACCGCCGGCCCCGGCGCGATCCTCGCACCCGGTTTCATCGACATCCACGGGCACGGCGGAGCCGGTGCGTCGTACGACGACGGTGCAGAGGCGATCCGCACGGCGCGCGCCCTGCACCGCGCGCACGGCACGACGCGGGCGGTGATCTCGCTCGTCACGGCATCCGTGGACGATCTGGCCCGCCGCGTCGCGGAGATCGCCGAACTGACCGAGACGGATGCCGAGATCCTCGGCTCCCATCTGGAAGGCCCTTTCCTCGACCCCGGCCACCAGGGCGCCCACGAGCCGACTCTGCTGCGGGCACCGGATGCCTCGGACGTGCGGCGCCTGCTGGAAGCCGGGCGCGGGACCGTGCGCCAGGTCACGATCGCACCAGAACTCCCCGGCGGCATCGAGGCGATCCGGCTTGTCGTCGCCGCCGGCGCCGCCGCCGCTGTCGGGCACACCGACGCGGATGCCGAGATCGCCGCAGCGGCCTTCGACGCCGGCGCGACGATCCTCACGCACGCGTTCAATGCGATGCGCGGCATCCACCATCGCGCACCAGGCCCTGTCCTGGCCGCAGCCGCAGATCGACGCGTCGTCCTGGAGGCGATCGCGGACAACGTGCACCTCGACCCGCACGTGATCAAGCTCGTCTTCGATGTGGCGCCGGATCGCGTCGCACTGGTGACGGATGCGATGGCTGCGGCCGGCAGTGCGGATGGCCGATACGACCTCGGTGCGGTCAAGGTGACGGTCGCGGACGGCATCGCCCGCACCGACGAGACCGGTTCGATCGCCGGTTCGACCCTGACCCAGGACGTCGCGCTCCAGCGTGCGGTGCAGGCCGGCGTGCCGCTGGCCGCCGCTGTGCGGGCGCTCACGGAGACCCCGGCATCCGTCATCGGGGAAGGCGGCAGACTCGGTCGCCTCGAGCCGGGGCTGCTCGCGGATGCCGTGCTGCTGGATGCTCAGCTGGGGGTGCGGCGCGTCTGGGTGGGAGGCCGTCCCGCAGCGTGACCTCACGCGACGCACCCGCAGCTTCGCGGGGGAAGGGAGGCCGCCGCGCCCCAGTCAGCGGCGACCATGCTCCCTCCATGACGAGCGGGCGGCTCGGGAACTCCTCCCCCGAGGGTCCCGAGCGCGCCCTTCGCCGACGCAGTTGCCCCCCGCGCCGGCGACTGTCCTGTCTCCGCCCCCCGGTGGAGACCGCACAGCCTGCTCTGATTGATGAGATGCCGTCGCCGGCGAATCATCACGCGATTCGGAGAGATTCTTTTGAAGTTTTTTCACGGGTCCTCGCAGAGAGTTCGCTCCGAGTTGTCCACAGGGCTGGTCAGGCTGGGAAAACGGGGTGAGAATAGACAAGGCGCGTGATGGGGACCCGATTCACGCGTCTCTTCCTGTGGAGCCGACCCGACGCTCCACGAGACCTGGATGACTGTGCCGAACGAGAACAACGAGAACGCGCAGATCGCGGACGCCGATCTGATCCTGCGCACCCGGTCGGGCGACCGGAAGGCCTTTGGCGAACTCTGGCGACGGCACTATCCGTCCGGCATCGCCGTCGCGCGTTCGATCACGTCTTCTCTCGACCCGGATGACCTCGTCCAGGAGTCGTACACCCGCATCTACAACGCCATCCTCAAGGGCGGCGGCCCCAACGGGTCGTTCCGCGCCTACCTGTTCACCAGCATCCGCAACACCGCGGCCGCCTGGGGCAAGGCGCGTCGCGAGACGGCCATCGACGAGATCGATGCCGTCGCAGACCCCGACACGACGGAACAGGCCACCGATGAGGCCCTCGATCGAGGCCTCACGGCGCAGGCGTTCCGCAGCCTCCCCTCCCGCTGGCAGGAGGTGCTCTGGTACACCGAAATCGAGCAGATGAAGCCGGCCGAAGTCGGTCCGCTGCTCGGGATGAAGGCCGGTGCTGTCGCACAGCTCGCCTTCCGCGCCCGCGAGGGGTTGCGCGAAGCCTGGATCCAGGCGCATCTGCGCAGTGCCGCTCCCGGCTCGGAGTGCCAGTGGAGCATCGAGCACATGGGCGCGTACTCGCGCGGCAACCTCAGCAACCGCGACCAGAAGCGTCTCGACGAACACCTGTCCGATTGCGCACGCTGCATGATCGTCGTCGCCGAGGCGAAGGACGTCTCGGACCGCCTGGCGATGGTGCTGCTGCCCCTCGTGCTGGGCATCGCCGGCTCCGCGGGCTACCTGGCCACCCTCCAGGGCGGCGGAGCGCCGATCGTGGCGCTGGCCGCGATGCCGTCCAGCGTCGTCGAGGGCGCGGTCGTCGTCTCCGGCACCGCAGGCGCGGCTGCAGCTGGTGCCTCCGCCGGTTCCGGGTCGACCGGCGGTGCGGGCGGAGCTGTCGGCAGCGCAGGAGCCGCCGCTGGAGGCGGAGCAGCCGGTGCGACGGCCGGAGCCGTGACCGGCATCGGCGCGCTCGTCGGGGTCGGGACGGCCGCACTGATCGTCGCCGGCGTCGTCGCTGCGGCCGCGATCATGCCCGGACTCATCGCGACCCCCGCGATGACGAGTCTTCCGAGCGCCGGCGAAGTCGCCGATTCACCATCGATCCCGGCTGAGGTCGGCCCGGACGAGAAGCTCGAAGCGCTGAGCAATCAGCCGTTGGTGATCGATGAGCCGATCGACGACGAGGATGCCGGTGAGGCACCGGGTCCGGATTCCGAACGCGGCGTGGACGTGCCGCAGGCGACCCCGGTCGTCCCTGCACCGGTCGCGCCTGCCCCCGGAGACTCGGACTCCGGTGGTGAGGATGCGCCGGAAGCCCCGGAGGAACCAGCCGCTCCTTCGGATCCGCCGGCCGCGCCGGGACCGGAGCCGACTCCCACGCCCACGCCCACGCCCGACCCGGAGCCGTCTCCCTCGCCGGATCCTGAGCCCACGCCCGATCCGGAACCTGAGCCGACACCTACCCCGAGTCCCACGCCGACGCCGACCCCGACGCCCGATCCGGAACCCGAGCCGACGCCCACACCGACGCCCGTGGATCCCGTCGACCCGGTGGATCCCGTCGACCCGGTGGATCCCGTCGACCCCGTCGACCCGGTGGATCCCGTCGACCCGGTCGACCCGGTGGACCCCGTCGACCCCGTGGACCCCGTCGACCCGGTGGACCCCGTCGACCCCGTCGACCCCGTCGACCCCGTCGACCCCGTCGACCCCGTCGACCCGGTGGACCCCGTCGACCCCGTCGACCCGGTGGACCCCGTCGACCCCGTCGACCCGGTGGATCCCGTCGACCCTGTGATTCCAACGTCGCCGGTTGAAATTGCCGATGCGACAATGTGCGTCGGCATTGACGGCAAGACGTACGTCTCACTCGACGTTCTCGGCGTGCCTGGCGCCGAAATCCAGGCGCTTCTCGACGGCAGTCCCGCTGGCGCGGACGATGCCATCCTCGGGACGGACGGCACCGAGACGATCAGTCTGCGGCCGACCGCACGGCAGATTCTGTCGGATGCCGACGTCGAGATTCGCTACGTCACGTTGGCCGGCCCCGTTCACCCACTCACGACGACACTCTCGGACCTCGGAGTGAACCTGGTCACTGTCCTGCTCGCCCCGACCTGTGCCGACGATGACGCCACTGCCGCTGACGCGACCGAAACAGACTTGGTCGAACCACCAGTTTCAGCCGATGCCCCTGCGGAAGCACCTGCCTCGCAGGCTCCGGTGCCCGAAGTCTCCGCCGATGATGCGCCCACCATGGAACATCCTGCGGTCGAAGCACCGACGGAAGACCCCACCGTCGACGCACCCGCAGCATCCCCGACAACAGACCCCGTCGAAGACCCTGCCCCTCCCGCGGCATCCACCGCTCCCGCCGCGGAGCCCGCTCCACCCGTCGAATCGCCCGAGCCGATCGCCCCAGTCGCCGAGCCGCTTCCACCGGCCACCGAGTCCCTTCCGGCAGACGAGGCGACGGCCCCCGCCGAATAGACTGGGAGCATGACCCAGGAGACACCGGCCGAACCGGGCGTGAACCGACCGAACGTCACCCCGCTCGAGATCATCCGGGTCGTCATCCTGCTGGTGGCGCTCGCGTCGCTCGCCCTGTGGGGCTTCGCATCGTGGGATCTGCCGTGGAACCTGATCATCGGCATCGGGGCACCCGTCGTCGTACTGCTGGTGTGGGCGCTGTTCCTCTCGCCTCGCCCCGTGCTGCACCTGCATCCGTTCCTGCGCGCGGCCGTCGAACTGCTCCTGTACCTGGGCGTCACGATCGCATGGTGGTCGATGGGCCAGGCCGTGATCGGCTCTGTCTTCGCCGTGGTCGCGATCGCTGCAGGTGTCATCGCGGGGCGGCGAACGCTGGCATGAGCGCACTCGCGGCGCTGCGCGCGGCACTCGACGACATCGTCGACGTGTCCGAAGCGTCGTTGGAAGCCGCCCGCGCTGACCGCTCCGGCCACGCCGCCGTCGGACGGCCTCTCGCCGTCGTGCACGCCGAGACCGTCGAGCATGTCCAGCAGACGATGCGCATCGCGACGGAGACCCGAACACCGGTCGTCATCCGCGGTGCAGGCACCGGACTCGCCGGGGCCGCCAACGCGGGCGCGGGCGAGATCGTGCTGTCCACGCGTCGCATGACCCGGATCCAGGAGATCCGAGCCGATGATCTGCTGGCGGTCGTCGAACCGGGCATCCTCAACGCCGACCTCAACACCGCACTCGCCCCGCACGGAGTCTGGTGGGCGCCGGACCCGGCCAGCCGCGACATCTCGACGGTGGGCGGCAACATCGCCACCGGCGCCGGCGGACTGCTCTGCGCGAAATACGGCGTCGTACGGGATGCCGTCCTCGGACTCGATCTCGTGCTCGCCGACGGACGCCTGCTCCACCTCGGACACCGCGCCGTCAAGGGCGTCACAGGGCTCGATCTCACCTCACTCGTCATCGGCTCGGAGGGCACGCTCGGCGTCGTCGTCGGTGCGACCCTGAAGCTGCGCCGCCTCGTACCAGGCACGACGTGCGCGATCGCTGCCGGGTTCCCCGACGCGAGGACGGCAGCCACGGCATCCGCTGCGGTCACGGCCGCAGGCATCCAGCCAGCGATCATGGAACTGATGGATGCCGCGGCCCTCGCCGCTGTGCATGCGCTGCTCTCCCTCCCCGCGCCCGCGGCCGGATCCGCGCAGCTGACCATCCAGACGGACGGCCCGGCCGCACGCGACGAAGCCGACCGCATCGCCGAGGTCCTCGCCGCGCACGGAGGCACGGTCGCGCTCTCGGACGACCCGGCCGAAGGCCAACGCCTGCTGACGATCCGCCGCTCGATGCACGCCGCGATGGCGGCGCTCGGAACCACCCTCATCGAGGACGTCTCCGTACCGCGCAGCGCTCTCCCGGCGATGTTCGATGAGATCTCCCGGATCGAGGGCGCCTACGGTCTCACGATCCCGACGGTGGTCCACGCCGGCGACGGAAACCTGCACCCGAACTTCATCTTCGACGGACCGGATGTCCCCGACCACGTCTGGGCAGCCGCCGACGAGCTGTTCCGCGCCGCCATCCGCCTCGGAGGCACGCTCACCGGTGAGCACGGCATCGGCACGCTCAAGAGCCGGTGGCTGGCCGAAGAGCTCGGCGATGACCAGTGGCGGCTGCAGCGCGACATCGTGCGCGTGTTCGATCCTGTCGGCATCCTCAACCCCGGAAAGGTGTTCGCCGCCCATGCCTGACATCCACGTGAGCGCGGCGATCATCCGCGACGCCGACGATCGCGTGCTGGTCGTGCGCAAGCACGGCACCGTGCGCTTCATGCAACCGGGCGGCAAGCCGGAGCAGGGTGAGAGCGCAGCCCAGACCCTGGCCCGCGAGCTCGAGGAGGAGCTCGGTCTCCGCGTCGCGGAAGCAGACCTCACTCCCCTGGGCGAGTTCACCTCGGATGCCGCGAACGAGCCGGGTCACCGTGTCGTCGCCGCCGCCTTCGCGATGCGCGCCGAGCCGGACGACGTGACGGTCCAGGCCGAACTCGCAGAGTTGCGCTGGATCACCCCCGCCGACATCGCCACGCTGCCGCTCGCCCCGCTCAGCCTGGAGCATCTGCTCCCGCTGGCGTGGCCGGATGCCTAAAAGCCAGCGGCTGCGCTGAGGCGGTGCGTACCGGACTTCGCGAGAACGCGATGCCGAACGCGATGTAGCAGACCGCGAGCACGACCAAGGCTGTCCGCGTCCCGAAGAACTGGCCCAAGGTCCCGCCCAGCAGCGCGCCCAGTGGAATCGTCGCTGCGTTCAAGACCTGGGACACCGCGCTGACTCGACCCTGCACCTCCGGCGGCGTGTACTGCAGGCGCAGCGTCATGAGCGAGACGCTGCCCAGAACGATGCCGAAGCTGATCGCGAAGATCCCGATCGCGAACAGCACGACCGAGGCGCCGGTCTGCGTCGCGGGGAGAAGCAGTGACGCCGGCGCGGAGAAGAGGAACGCGGATGTCCCGGTCCTCCCCAAGCCGTACCGGCTGATCAGACGACCGCTGATCGAGGCCGCTGTCAGACCGCCGATGCCGCCTGCCGTGAGGACGATTCCGATCATGTCGGAGGAAAGCGACGCGTCGCGTGCGAGGAACAGGATCTCCAGCGTGCCGCTGGCAGAGAGCAACAGGTTCGCGACAGCAGCTCCCGCAGTCACCCAGGCGAGCATGCGAGTCGTGCGCAGGACGCGCAGCCCCTCACCGATCTCCGCCGCGATGCGGCGGCGAACCGACGGCCGCGGCGGAGCCACTCTGCCGACGATGGTCAGAAGAGCGACGGCGCAGAGCAGGAAGCTGACAGCGTCGACGATCAGGGTGTTGGACGCCCCGATGAGTGCGATCATGCCGCCGCCCATGGCGGGACCGATGACCCGAGCCGCTGATCGGCCCGCCTGCATCGACGCGTTCGCGGCAGCGTACTGATCAGACGAGACGAGCTGGCGCAGATACGGTGTGTACGCGGATTGGAACAGTGCCGTGCATACACCGGTCAAGAAAGCCGATGTCAGCAGGACGGGAAGCGTGAGCACTTCGAAATGGGCGGCAAGGGGAACAGCGCCGAGCGTGAGCGCGCGGCCGATGTCCGCTGTGACCATGAGAGAACGGCATCGTTCCTGACGTCGGTCGACGAGCGCACCGAGGAGAAGGCCGAGGAAGACGGCGGGCAACCACTGGAGCGCCTCGAGCAGCCCGATCGCGAACGTCGACGCGTGCAGTCGCTCGATCGCGATCAGGGGCAGTGCCACGAGCGTCAGCATCGTGCCGGTCGCACTGACAGTCTCCGCGACGAGGAATGTCGTGAACGGTCTCCCCAGTGCGCGTAAGCCGCGGCTCATCCGGCACGGCCTTGCGTCACGTTGATGACGCCTCTGCTCGTCGAACCGGTCTCGCGGCGCTTGTGCCAGGCGATCAGCTCGTCGTCGCTGTCCTGGGTCGAGAACGAGACCCCAACCCGGCCGAGGCTGCCCGTGTGCTGCCCGAGCCGCTCGCGAACGACATCCTCCGGCACGCCTCCGGCGAGCAGGTCCGCAGCATGAGCGCGCCGAAGATCGGAGAGGCGCAGGACGACGCCGACTGTTGAGCAGTACTGCCCCCATCGATACTGGACCGACTGATAGCGCAGGGGCGTATCCCGGCCCTGGGCAGTGAAGAGTGCTCCCGAAGGCCCCGCATTGAAGCGCACGTAATTGGTCAACCGAAGCAGGGTCTGCTTGTCGTCGACGAAGACACGTCGGCGGTGGCCGCCCCAACCCGTGACATGCAGAGACGCGGACTTCTCTTCGAAGTCCTCCACCTGCAGCGCCAGGGCCTCGCCCGGGCGCAATCCGAGGCGTGCGAGCACTCCGAAGAAGAGCTGGTCCCGGTCAGCCTGCCGCGGGATCGCCGCGAGAACCGACTCGAGATCCGACCGGAGATCGCGCCGGCTCTCGCGGCGAGCCGGAAGTGCCGACGGCTGTGGGCGAGTGCCCGCTGGAGGCAGGAGATCCATGCGATCGCAACTTCGAAGAAGTCCGCGCAGCACTGACAGTCGCCGTGCCTGCGTCGCGGCGGCCCGAGCAGTGGGCCAGGCGAGGTAGTCGTCCACTGCCTGCTGGTCGAGCGCACCATCGCGCGCGGCGGCGCACTCGACCAGGACGCGCAGGTCCGTCTCATATCCCCGCAGCGTGTTCGCCCGCCGTCCTGCGGTCCGCAATCGGTCCAGGTAGGCGCTCACCGCGTCACGAGTCTGCATCCTGCGACAATATTCATTTACACAGTTTGGCGCAAGGCGTGCGGGCGCGAGCGTCCGCGCGATCCGTCGCTACGACCAGCAGGGACTCATCGTCGCCGTCTGAGGCAGCTTCCCTCGGCTCAGATCCCCTGCCAGGCCGGCTTGTTGGCGAAGGTGTAGCGGTAGTAGTCCGCGAGCCTCAGCTTCGAGGCAGCCGCCTCGTCGACGACGACCGTCGCGTGCGCGTGCAGCTGGATCGCCGAACCGGGCAGGAACGCGGAAAGCGGTCCCTCCACGGCATCCGCGACGGCCTGCGCCTTGCTCTCGCCGAAGGCGAGCAGCACGAGGTGACGCGCCTCCAGAATCGTGCCGAGGCCTTGAGTGATGCAGTGCATCGGCACATCGTCGATGGCGTCGAAGAAGCGTGCGTTGTCCTCGCGGGTCTGCTGCGTGAGCGTCTTCACCCTTGTCCGGGAAGCGAACGACGAACCCGGCTCGTTGAAGCCGATGTGCCCGTCTGTGCCGATGCCGAGGATCTGCAGATCCACTCCGCCGGCAGCCGCGATCGCCGCCTCGTAGTCCGAACCGGCGTGCTCGATGCCCTCGGATGCCCCGTTGGGCACGTGGATGCGCCGCGGGTCGAACCCGAGCGGCTCGACGACCTCCCGCGTGATGACGGACCGGTAGCTCTCGGGGTGCGCCGGGTCGAGACCGACGTACTCGTCGAGTGCGAAGCCTCGCACCTGCGAGACGTCGGCACCGACCAGCCGGCTCTGCAGCGCCTGATAGACCGGCAGCGGCGTCGACCCCGTGGCGAGGCCGAGAACGGCATCCGGACGACCGGCGATGAGCGCGACGATCTCCTCCGCGACCAGAGCCCCCGCTGCCGCGCTGTTCTCGACGATGACGACTTCAGCCATGGGGAACGATCTCCTTCTCGGGTAAGGGTGCAGAATCCGAAGCGCCGACGAGCGCGGCTCCCAGTGCCGCCGCCGGCGAGCCGCTGGGCAGCAGCTCGATCCTCTCATCGAGACGCAGCGAGCGCATGAACGCCGACCCGTCGGCCTCGCGTCGCAGGGTCGCCACGATGTCGGCATTCAGACGATCGCCCAGCGCTGTGAGTCCTCCGCCGATCACGACGGTCTCCACGTCGACGGAGAGGACGAGGATGCGCACCGCCGCCGCCGCTCCCCGCGCCAGATCGGCGCGCAGCGCGATCGCGTGCGCGTCTCCGACCTCCGCGGCATCGAAGATGTCGCGCACCGGGAGCGCACCGGGTCGCCCCCACGCCTTCGCCAGTGCGCCGCCTCCGCAGAGAGTCTCGACGCAGCCGCGCTGGCCGCAGCCGCACAGTCGCCCGGCCGGGTCGACGCTGAGGTGGCCGACCTCGCCGGCGGTGCCGTGCATGCCCCGCCAGATCCGGCCGTCGGCCACGATCCCCGCGGCCACGCCGGTGCCGAGATTGAGGTAAGCCATCGAGGCGCCGTCGCCCCGCAGGGCGGCCGCACCGAGGGCTGCCGCCTTGACGTCGTTCTCGACGGCGATCGGCACCTTCAGCACGCCGCCCGCACGTGCGGAGATGTCCAGCGACTCCACGCCGAGGTTCACGGCGTGCAGGACGCGTCCGGTTCCCGGCTCTACGAGACCAGGGATGCCGACGCCGACGGATCCGAGCTCCGAGGTCGCGAAGCCGCCGTCCTGCGAGAGCGCGGCGACGCTGTCCAGGATGCTGGCGATCACCGCCTCATCGCCCCATCCGGTCGGGCGTCGCACGCGAGCGATGATGTCGCCGTCCGGAGCCACCGCGACGGCATCGGTCTTTGTTCCGCCGATGTCCAGGCCCACTCGGATGGCCCGACCGCGCAGGCCCGTGCTGCTGTGCTGAACCATCAGCGGACGCGGCCCGACTCTGCGGCGGTCTGGATCGACGTCGATGCGCGCATCACGAAACGCCCAGTTGGCCGGAGAGCACCATGACGGCGGTCCCGCGCAGCACGATGTCCTCCTGCCGAGTGAGGCGGATGACGACGTCATCGAACACGCCGTCCAGAGTGCGCGCACGCAGCGTCGCGGTCGCGGCGTCGAAGAAGGTGTCGTCCAGCAGCTCGGCCGGCCCGGAGAGCACGATCTCGGACAGATCCAGCGCACTGACGATCGGAGCGATCGCGACAGCCATCCGCGTCCCCGCGTCGCGCAGCATCTCGTCCCGCGATTCCGGCGCCTCGGCGATCGCGGAGGCGAGCCGGCTGCCGCTGAGCCAGGCTTCCAAGCATCCGTCCTTGCCGCACACGCACCGAGGCCCACCATCGGTGCCGACCACGACGTGCCCGATCTCTCCCGCGGCGAAGCGGCTGCCCAGCAGCGGCTGGCTGCCGGTGATCAGACCTGCGCCGACGCCGCGGCCGATCTTGATCAGCATGACGTCGGCTCGCGCCTCGCCGAAGGTGTATTCGGCCAGCACGGCAGCGTTGGCGTCGTTGCGCGCCGTCACCGGCAGGTCCAGATCGAGGCTGAGACGCGCCTCGAGCGGGAAGTTCGTCCAGCCGAGGTTCGGGGATTCGATGACGACGCCGTCCGGCCGCACGATACCCGGCGTCCCGACGCCGACGCCGAGCAGCGTCGTCGTGGACGCGGCCTTCAGTTGACGGGCGAGGTCGACCAGTGCGTCATATGCGGCCGCACCGTCCGGCTGCGCGGGGCGCGGCACCTCGCGGCGCTCGAGCACCTCGCCGTCGAGGCTGAGGACAGCGCCCTGGAACGCCTCGGGGCCGGACAGATCCAGCCCGATGATCTGGTGGCCCTCGCGATCGATGTCGATGAGGATCGGCGGCTTGCCGGGCCCGGCCGTCTCGCGGATCCCCTTCTCGATGACGATGCCGTCGGCGATGAACTCTGCGACGAGGTCCGAGATCGTCACGCGCGTGAGCCCGGTCTCCCGCGACAGATCAGCGCGGCTCATGGCTCCGGCGTGGTAGAGCGTCTGCAGCACCAGCGCGCGATTATGGCCGCGCGCGTGCTCGGGCAGCACCTTGGCGCGCGAGCGGAGGTGCCGCGCACCCGCGAATCCGTGCGCACTCGCGCCGGTGTACTCGGCCGCGGCCGGCACACGCATCCCATCCGATTCGGACATGTTTGTTAGTAGACCTTACGAACGTCGTGTTGCGCAACCTCTGCGAGGTCGGCGGGGTGGAGGGTTACCGAAACGTTACCTAGAACCGGCGGCCTCCGCTCCGCCGTGAGAGCCCAGACCGGCGACGAGTTCGGCGACGATCTGCTGCCGAGCCTGCACGCTCATCGGCTTGCCGGGGACACCGGCGCGACGCTGTTCGGGAGACGGGCCGTCGAGTGGACGATATCGCACCCCCGCCGCGCCGAGTCGGCGCAGCTGCACCGGAAGACGACGCGCGAAATCGTCCCACTCCCCCGGCTCGCCGCCCGCCCAGAGCCGTTCGGCGATGGCCGAGAGCCGCGGGAACATCGCGTAGTCGACCCGATCGCGCGTCGGCAGGTGCTCGGTCCAGGTGTTCGCCTGTCCGCCGAGGGCGCGCTCGTCGATGCGCAGCGTGTAGGCGTGCTCGATCGTCAGGGGCGGGCCGACAGGCACCGGTTCGTCCGCCGACTCGGACTGGCGGTAGTCGAGATACACCTCCAGATCGGGGCAGGCGATGACAGGGATGCCGCGGTCCAGCGCCTCCTGCAGCGCCACCGGCGCGCGCCACGCGAGGATCTCGACCCCCTCGGGCACCTCGCCTTCGAGCACCTCGTCCCAGGCCAGCGCGGTACGGCCGCGCGCGCGCACGTGCGCCACGAGGTGCGCGGTGAACCACGGCTGGACGTCCTTCGCCGAGTCAAGGCCGAGTTCGCCCATGCGCTTGCGCGCTGCGGCGCTGCGCTCCCACTCCGTCACCGGGACCTCGTCGCCGCCGATGCCGATCCACGGCGAATCGAACACGTCGCAGAGGGCGTCGATCGCCGCACGCCCGAACGCGAGGGACTCCTCGGTCGGCGCGAGCGTTCGCTCGTTGACCCCGAATCGCTCCCAGGGCCCCTCGACGCGGTCCGACGCATCCGCATTGCCGAGCTCCGGGTAGGCGGCGAGCGCGGCCTGCACGTGCCCCGGCAGCTCGACCTCCGGAACCAGTGTGATGAAGCGCTCGGCGGCGTAGCGCACCAGTTCGCGCAGCTCCGTCGACGTGTAATGCCCCTCATGCACGCCCGGTTCGACCGTGGCGAGCGGACCGTGCCCGAGCTGGGTCGCAGCGCGGCGAGCGCCCACTTCGGTGAGCCGAGGGAAGCCAGGAACCTCGTAGCGCCAGCCCTGATCGTCGGTGAGGTGGAGGTGCAGGATGTTGAGCTGGTGGGCGGCGAGCACATCGATCAGGCGTCGGATGTCGTCGGCGGGGCGGAAATGGCGCGCGACGTCGAGCATCGCTCCGCGCCAGCCGAACGCGGGCGCGCCCCGCCATCGTCCGGCGGGGAGCCGCACGCCATGCGCCAGCTCAGGGGGCAGGAGCTGGCGCAGCGCCATCACGCCGCGGAAGACGCCGACGGGTTCGGCCGCGTGCACCTCGATGCGCATCGAATCGACCTCTATGCGGAAGGACTCCGGCGCGGTCTGGCCGGGATCGCTCACCAGGGCGATGACGACGGAATCCGGGTCCGGCTCGTCGTGCAGCTGCAGGACCTCCCGCAGTCGCTCTGCCACACCGGTGAACGCGTCGGGCGCTTCGATGCGCGTGCCGGCGGTGAGCACGAACGGTTCGGCCTGGGCGTCGATGTCGACGTCGAGTCCGGGCACCGCGGCGCGGTGCGCCGGTGGTGCGCTGCGCAATGCCGCCCCGGGTGTCCGTCCGGTGGGCTCTCCGCTTTCGATCACCGGCACGCCGCCGACCAGCACCTCGACGATGCCGAGGGGCTCGGCTCGCGGGTCGTCGAAGGTCGCACCGGCGCCGATCGTCTGCGCGTCGAACAGCACCAGGTCCGCCGTCGCACCGGGGCGGATGGTGCCACGCGGCGCATCGCCCAGGTCGATCCCGAGCCGGCGTGCCGGCGTTGCGGACAGGTGGCGCACGGCCTCCTCGAGAGTCAGTACGCCGAGTTCGCGCACGTAGTGCCCGAGGTAGTGCGGGAACGTCCCGTACCCGCGCGGATGCGGCTTGTCGCCGATGAGGATGCCGTCGCTGCCGCCGCTGTGCCGCGGATGACGCATGATCGCCCGGACGTTCTGCTCGTCGCCGATGTGCATCAGGATGCCGGTGGCTGCGGCATCCCGCACGACGACGTCGAGCACGATGTCGACGGGTGGCCGCCCCAAGGACTGTGCGATCTCGTCGATGCGGCGTCCGACGAGACCGGCCAGCGCCGGATCGCCGACGCCGGAGACCTCGATCGCCGACCAGTCGGCGCGTTCGCCGTGGAAGCCGTCGCAGCCGACGTCCTCGAGTTCGACGCGAACCTGCTCACGGCCGGCCGCATCCAGCGCCGCGATCGCGGAGATGAGGTCTCCGCCGGCGGCCAATCTGCTCGGCAGGAGCGCGGCGAGCGTCGTGGCGCCCGGCAGATAGGGGTAGGTGTCGAGCGTCACGTCGACGCCGTCGGCGATCGCCTCGTCGACGAGGGCGAGCAGCTCTGCGGCGCGTCCCCTGTTCGGGGCGAAATTCATCGTCGCGTGCGTGAGGTGGATCGGGCAGCCGGTGCGCCGACCGATGTCCAGCACCTCGCGGTAGGCGTCGAGAGCGGCCGCACCGTAGCTGCGCGTGTGCGGTGCCCAGTATCCGCCGCGCTCGGCGACGACGCGGCACAGCACCTCGAGCTCGGCCGTCGACGCGTACATCCCCGGCGTGTACGTCAGGCCGCTCGACATCCCGAACGCACCGGCGTCCAGCGCGGCATCCAGCAGCGCGGCCATGCGCGCGAGCTCATCCGGCTCTGCCGCACGATTCTCGTGGCCGACGACCATCATGCGCAGGTTGCCCTGCGGCACGAGGACTGCGACGTTCGCCGCGGCAGCGGCATCGACGGCGGCCAGGAACTCGGTCATCGACCGCCACGGCACCTCGGCCGGTCCGTTCCACCCCGCGATCTGCGCGGGGATGACGGCCGCAGCGCGATCGTCCAGCGGCGCGTAGCCGAGCCCGTCCTGTCCGATGACCTCGCACGTGACGCCCTGACGGATCTTGGCTGTGTGATCGGCACCCCGCAGCACAGCCAGATCGCTGTGCGCGTGCATGTCGATGAAGCCGGGTGCGAGCACGAGCCCTGCGGCGTCGAGCTCGACCGCGCCCTCCGGCAGGACGAAGTCGTCCTCACCCTCGTGCCGGATGCCGACGACTCTGGCGCCCTCCACGGCGACATCGGCGGTGAACCGGTCACCACCTGTGCCGTCCACGACCACGGCACTGCGATACACCCGCACGCGCCCGGCTTCTGCCTGCTCCGCACTCAAAAGCATGTCGCCACCGCTCCGATCACGCGGGGATCCTCGGCATCCGGGTCGTCGATCACGGGGACGACCCGCCACTTGTCGAACGCCGTGCAGGGGTGCGAGAGTCCGAGCCGCACGACCTCGCCGACCGCGATCTCGGCGCCGTCATCGAGACTCAGGAACGCGTGCTGATCGTTCAGCGCGGTGACCTGCCCTGCCACGGTCTGCGGGGCGGGGAGATCGATGTCGAAGGGGACGTCGCGGCGCCCGGCATCCAGCAGCGCCAGACGAGGCTCGGGATGCGAGACGACCCGTGACCACGCGTGCATCGCAGAGCGCAGCGGTGCCGTCGGCACGACGGCGCCGAACGGGGACATGCGCGTGTAGAAGCCGTCGTCGTGGATCTGGAAGGCACCGGAGCGGAGCACGACGTCTGCGGTCGCACGGTGCGGAGCGAGCACGGCCGCCGCCCGATCGGGGAACGAGCTGCCGCCCGCGGAGAGGATCGGCCGGATGCCCGTCGGGTACTCCAGTCGCTCATGCAGGGCGACCAGGCTCTGCAGATAGGCATCGACGGCTGCGACGGATGCCGGACTCCGATCGGGTCCGAATGGACCCTCGTACCCGGCGACACCGGCCAGTCGAAGACCGGGGGCCCGCGACACGGCGTCGGCGATGCGCTCGCCCTCGTCGATCGTGCGCGCGCCGGTGCGCCCGCCGAGCCCGCCCAGTTCGACCAGCACGTCGAGCGGATGCGCGACGTCGGAGACGGCGGCCGCCAGGATCGCGACGGTGTCCTCCGAGTCCGCCCAGCAGAGCACGCGCAGGCCGTCGGTGTGCGCAAGCAGTTCGCCGAGACGACCGGCGGCACCCGCATCCGTCACGCCGTTGGCGATCAGCACGGTCCGCACCCCGGCCTCGACGGCCACGCCGGCCTGCCAGGGGGTTGCGACCGAGATCCCCCAGGCTCCGGCATCCAGCAGGCGCTGCCAGAGGGCGGGCGCCATGGTCGTCTTGCCGTGCGGGGCGAGCAGGATGCCGAGGTCGCCGGCCCAGTCGAACACCGTCTTCTCGTTGTGCGTCAGCGCGTCCGCATGGACCGTCATCACCGGCGTCGAGAACTCGGACAGTCGCAGGCCGGCATCCGCCACGTCGGACACTCGGAGCCCGTGGGCACGAGCGGGGAAGGCCTTGGCCCAGGGGCCGAGCACGGGGTCCGGAATTTGTAGAGGCACCTAACAAGGCTACTAGGCTGAAGCCATGAGCTCGAAGATCCGTGTCACGACCGACGCCGCCCCCGCACCGGCGCACACCTTCTCCCAGGGCATCCGCAAGGGCCCGTTCGTGCAGGTCTCCGGCCAGGGGCCGGTCGACCCCGCGACGAACGAGTACCTCTTCCCTGGCGACGTCGCAGCCCAGACGACCCGCACGCTCGAGAACGTCAAGGCGATCGTCGAGGCATCCGGAGCGTCGTTCGACGACGTCGTGATGCTGCGCGTCTACCTCACCAAGCGCGAGGACTTCGCCACCATGAACGACGCCTACGGCGCCTTCGTCGAGGCTCATACGACCAACGGCGTCCTGCCGTCGCGCACCACCGTCTTCACGGGTCTGCCCCGCGAGGAGATGCTCGTCGAGATCGACGGCATCGCCATCGTCGACGCCTGACGTCGGGGCTCCCTCGCCTGCCGTGATTGACTTGAGGCGACCGGAGAACCAGCACCGCAGCGCGGTGCGTCGAAACAGGGGGAACCTATGAATCGCAAGATCGCAGCCTGGACCATCGCGGCTGTCGCCGTCCTCGGCCTGACCGCATGCTCCGGGGCGCCGAGCGCGTCCGATGAGGGCTCCGACGAGATCACCTCGAGCGAGGCTCCGGCGGAGAACACGGCGGACGACACCGGGGACCAGTCCGTCGCGGACGCGTGCAAAGCCGCCACCGAGGACATCACCGCGGCCACCGCGTCGTTGTCGAACCTCGATCTCGAAGCAGCGACCGCCGACCCCCAGGGGACGCTCGACACCTTCACGGCGACGACCGATGCCCTCGGCACCGCCGTCGAGTCCGTGAACAACGCCGAGGTCAAGGACGCCGTGACGGCGATCCACGAAGACTTCACCGAGCTGCGCGACCTGCTGTCGGCCGTGCTGATCGATCAGGACCTGGCGGCGGCAGAGGGTCTCACGACCATGAACGCCGACCTGCAGACGTCGGCGGCCGCGTTCTACACGCTCTGCACCCCCTGATCCGGGGCGCGAATCTCGACGGATGCCCTGCGACCTTCACAGTCGCGGGGCATCCGTCTTCCTGCGCCCGGCACTGTCCTGCCTGACCGGCAGCGGCGAAGTTGCCGACCGTTGCCGTTCCGTGATAAGCGATCCTCTAACATAGAGGGATATACGTGTCACGCCGATCAGGGGGGGTGAGATCGTGACCGATCTTGTTGCAGCATCCGGCTCCGACACCGCGAAGACCGCGGTGATCTCCGAGACCATTCCTTCCGGCGCGTCCGGCACCGGAGAGCTTCCCCCCGGGGACCAGCACGTCGAGTGGGCTCCCCTCGAGCCGGCGCCCAAGAAGAAGCGCCTCGGCCTCTGGATCGGCATCGGCGCAGGAGTCGTCGTGCTCGGCGCCGCCGCAGCCTCGATGGTCCTCATCGCCCCGGGCACGAGCGTCGCCGGCGTGCAGGTCGGCGGACTCACCCCGGGCATGGCCGCAGAGACCATCAGCAACCGGCTGGCCGAGACCGAGATCACGCTGACCGGAATGGGCGACGACGCGGTCGTCACCGGTGCCGACCTCGGCGCGTCCGTCGATGCAGAGGCCCTGGCGGAGCAGGCCTTCGCCGAGCATCCGCTCTGGAACGTCACCCAGTGGGGCGCCGAGACGATCCCGGCGACCATCACTCTCGACGCCCAGACCGCCGAGAGCGCGCTGCGTGCCGCGTCGCCCGCCTCTTTCACGGATGCCACCGATGCCACCGTCGTCTTCGACAGCGCATCGGGCACCTACGTGGTCACCCCGGCCGAGCCCGGTACCGGCATCAGCGTCGACGCCCTCTCGACGGCCTTCGTCGAAGCGATCGGCGAGGGCAAGTCCGACCTGGAGTTCACCGGCGACCCGACCGAGGCACTGCCGGACATCTCGACCGAGGCGGCGCAGACGACCGCAACCGAACTGAACACGATGCTCGCCGGCATCGGCTTCTACATCGGCGAAGAGCGCACGGTCCCCGTGGATCCCGCGGTCGCCGCGACCTGGCTGACCGTCGAGAACGTCGACGGCGAACTCGTCGTCGAGGCCGACCCCGCGGTGATCCAGACCACGGTCGACGGACTCGCTGCGGCGGTCGATCGCGCGCCCGTCTACGCGACGAACATCACCGATTCAGCCGGCAACGTCCTCCGCGAGGTCACGGCTGGCCAGACCGGCCGTGCTCTGGGCGACACCTCAGCGGTCGCCGACGACTTCGCAGCGCAGCTGGCCGACGGCAACGCGAACTTCGCCCTCGCGGTCACCGAGACTCCGTTCGAGACGACCGGCATCGTTCGTCGTGCCGAGGTCGACCTCGGGTCCCAGCGCGCCAACTTCTACGAGAACGACAAGCTCGTCAACTCGTGGGCGATCTCCTCCGGCAAGCCCGGCCACGAGACCGAGACCGGCAACTTCAAGATCCGCGCTCACGTGCGGATCCAGGACATGGTCGGCAACAACGGCGACGGCACGAAGTACCGCACACCGGATGTCCCCTGGGTCACCTACTTCAACGGCGACCAGGCCTTCCACGGCGCTTACTGGCACAACAACTTCGGCAACGTCATGAGCCACGGCTGCGTGAACATGCCGGTCTCGGCGGCTCAGTGGGTGTACGAGTGGGCCCCGGACGGCCTCGAGGTCAACGTCCACAACTGACGCTGCGGTACGGAAAAGGCGGATGCCGAAGCATCCGCCTTTTCCGTACCCACTGATCAGAGAGCGTCGATGACCGCATTCAGCGTCGCGGACGGACGCATGATCGCCGCGACCTTCGCGGCATCCGGACGGTAGTACCCGCCGATGTCGGCGGCCGAACCCTGCACGGCATTCAGCTCGGCGACGATGTCCTGCTCCTTGGCGGCGAGCGTCTCGGCGATCGGCGCGAAGCCTGCGGCGAGCTCGGCATCCTTCGTCTGCTTCGCCAGCTCCTGCGCCCAGTACAGCGCGAGGTAGAAGTGGCTGCCGCGGTTGTCGATCGTGCCGAGCGCGCGGCCGGGCGAACGGTCCTCCTCGAGGAACGTTCCGGTCGCGGCATCCAGCGTCTCGGCCAGCACTCGCGCCTTCTCGTTGCCGGCGAAGTCCGCGAAGTGCTCGAGCGAAGCCGCCAGCGCGAAGAACTCGCCCAGCGAGTCCCAGCGCAGGTAGTTCTGCTCGACGAGCTGCTGCACGTGCTTGGGAGCCGAACCGCCGGCACCCGTCTCGAACAGTCCGCCTCCGGCGAGCAGCGGGACGATCGAGAGCATCTTGGCACTGGTGCCGACCTCGAGGATCGGGAACAGGTCGGTGAGGTAGTCGCGCAGCACGTTGCCGGTGACCGAGATGGTGTCCTCACCGCGGCGCAGGCGCTCCAGCGAGTAGCGCGTGGCGTCCTCGGGGGTGAGGATCTCGATCGTAAGGCCTGCGGTGTCGTGGTCCTTCAGGTACTCGTTCACCTTGGCGATCAGCGCTGCGTCGTGCGAGCGCTCCGCGTTCAGCCAGAACACGGCCGGCGAACCGGTGGCGCGGGCGCGGGAGACGGCCAGCTTCACCCAGTCGCGGATCGCGATGTCCTTGGTCTGCGTGGCGCGCCAGATGTCGCCGGGCTGCACGGTGTGCTCGAGGACGACGTCCCCGCCCGACGTGACGACCTGGATGCGCCCGGCCGCCGCGACCTCGAACGTCTTGTCGTGGCTGCCGTATTCCTCGGCCGCCTGCGCCATCAGTCCCACGTTCGGCACGGTGCCGATCGTGGCGGGGTCCAGCGGGCCGTTCGCGATCACGTCGTCGATGGTCGCCTGGTACACGCCGGCGTACGAGGAGTCGGGGATGACCGCGAGAGTGTCGCCCTCGCCGCCGTCGGCGCCCCACAGCTTGCCGCCGTTGCGCACGAGCGCGGGCATCGAGGCATCCACGATCACATCGCTGGGCACGTGCAGGTTCGTGATCCCCTTGTCGGAGTTCACGTACGACAGTCGCGGGCCGTTCTGCATGGCGCGGAAGAAGTCCTCGGCGATGGCCTCGCCGCCCTCAAGATCCGTCAGCCCGGACAGGATCGAGCCGAGCCCGTCATTGGCGCTGAGACCGGCGGCCGCGAGCGTGTCACCGTGCTGCGCGAACACGTCGGCGAAGTACGCCTTGACGACGTGGCCGAAGATGATCGGGTCGGAGACCTTCATCATGGTCGCCTTGAGGTGCACCGAGTACAGCACGTCGTCGGCCTTCGCCGTGGCGAGCGTCTCGGCGAGGAAGGCGTCCAGAGCGGCCGCGGACAGGAACGTGGCATCGACGATCTCGCCGGGGAGGACCTTGAGGTTCTCCTTCAGTGCGGTGGTGGTGCCGTCCTCCGCCACGTGCTGGATCGTCAGCACCTCGTCGGCCGGGGCGACCCAGCTCTTCTCGTTCGACTTGAAGTCGTCGTGACCGAGTGTGGCGACGCGGGTCTTCGAACCCTCGGCGAACGCCTTGTTGCGGTGCGGGTGCTTCTTGGCGTAGTTCTTCACCGCCAGCGGAGCGCGGCGGTCGCTGTTGCCCTCGCGCAGGACGGGGTTCACGGCCGAGCCCTTGATGCGGTCGTAGCGAGCACGAACGTCCTTCTCTTCGAGCGTCGACGGCTCGTCCGGGAAGTCGGGCACGTCGAAGCCCTGGGACTGCAGCTCCGCGACCGCGCCCTTCAGCTGCGGAATGGATGCCGAGATGTTCGGCAGCTTGATGATGTTCGCCTCAGGGGTCGTGGCGAGACCGCCCAGCTCGGCGAGCGCGTCGGAGACCTGCTGGTCTGCGCTCAGCCGCTGCGGGAACGCGGCCAGGATACGGCCCGCGAGCGAGATGTCACGCGTCTCGAGCGCGATGGCGGCCTTTCCGGCGTACGCCTTCACGATCGGCAGAAGCGAAGCGGTGGCCAGAGCCGGGGCCTCGTCGGTGTAGGTGTAGATGATGGCGTCGTCGGTCACCGGGAGATCTCCGTTCACGAGGGCATTTGTCTCGATACCAAGATACCTGAGGGCCTGCTGCGCCGTTCATCCGATGGATTCGTCCCGCCCTCTGGTGTCAGAACCATCGGGAGCGGTTACCCTGGGCTTATGTCGGAACTCCGTGTGGTCGAACTGTCCGCCGCGACGATCGTCGCGGTCAACAACCTGTCCCTGAAGCCCGGGCAGGAGCAGTTCCTCGCTCCGGTCTCGTACGGGATCGCCGCCACGGTGATCAATCCGAAGACGTCGTGGCAGCGCGTCATCCTCGACCGCAACGAGGTCGTCGGCTTCGTGAGCGCGAACTTCGACCCCGAGGCGCCGGAGGACCACTTCCGCTCCGTCCTGTGGCGGATCAACGTCGACGCGGACGATCAGGGTCGCGGCGTCGGCCGCTTCGCCGTCGAAGCACTCGTCGAAGAGGCGCGTGCACGCGGCTTCGATCACGTCGACGTCATCTACGAGGCCGGCGAAGGCGGGCCGGAGGCGTTCTTCAACCGTGTCGGTTTCTCGCCTGTCGGTGAGACCGAGTACGGCGAAGTGATCGCCGAAATCCGGATCGACTCCTAAGACTGGCGGCGGGGCCTCGGATCCCCTCCCCCACCGAGACCCCGTCGCCTCCTCCCGCGCCCTGACGCGTCAGCGGGCAGTGCGTCAGCGGGCGTTCGGGTCGTCGCCGGGGCGCGGGCGTTCGCGCCAGGCGGCGATCGCGGATGCCGCGGCGGCAGCAGCGCGGTCGAGCACGTCCGCCGACAGCGTGATGACCTGCTGCGCGGCATCCTGCCATCCCGGTCCGATCGGCGGACGCTCCCCTGCGGCGACGCGCGCCGCCGTCTCGGCGTCGTCGAACGCGCGTTCCAGTCGGACGACCGCCAGCCGGTAAGCCGTGAACTCGGCCGGAGCCACCTTGCCCGGCGCCGGGCGGGTCTCCTGCGCATGCTCGAGGGCTGACAGGAACGCAGCGGTCGCTGGCACGTGCCCGTCGCTCATGGACGGATAGGCGATCAGTCGCGCAGGGTCGGTCTCGTACTGCATCCAGCGCACGAGCACCGTGTCGTGCTGCGATCGGAGACGCTCGAGCGGCGTCGGCTCCGACCGCGAGGGGATCTCCGCCCTCGCCGCGGTCACACGGGTGCGCAGCGCCTTCACCGCCGCCGATGCCGCCTTCGCCTCGCGCTGCGCGGTCTGCAGGTCCCGTCGAGCCCTGTTCACGTCTTCGAGGCTCGCTCGCGACGCCGCCCGATCGGCGGTCACCTGCGAGAGGTCGGCCTTGGCGATGCGCGCGGCGTTCTGCGCCGCGATCGCCGCCGAGATCGCCGCGCGCAGCTCGAGCTTGGCGGCGTCGTATGCGAGTCGTCGTTCGGCGTTCAATCGGTGCACTCCCCACGCGCCGGCCCCCACGGCTCCGGCGGCCGCCGGCACCGCCCACCAGAACTCGGCCAGCAGCAGGGGGTCCATGCCTTCATGCTAACCGGGGCGGATGCCTGAGCATCCGCCCCAGTCGGATCAGACCAGCGTCTCCTGCCAGGCTGCGTGCAGCTGGGCGAACTTTCCCGTGCCGCCGATCAGAGCGGCGGGGCTGTCGTCCTCGATGATCCTGCCGTGCTCCATCACGAGCACCCGGTCTGCTATCGCGACAGTCGACAGGCGGTGCGCGATGATGATCGCAGTGCGGTCGGCCAGCAGCGTCTGCAGGGCATCCTGGATCAGCCGCTCCGACGGGATGTCCAGCGATGCCGTCGCCTCGTCGAGGATCAGCACCGCCGGGTCGGCGAGGAACGCGCGCGCGAACGAGATCAGCTGACGCTGACCGGCCGACACGCGGCCGCCTCGCTTGTTCACGTCCGTGTTGTAGCCGTCAGGCAGCGACGAGATGAACTCGTCGGCGCCGACAGCCTTCGCGGCCGCACGGATCTCGTCGAGCGTCGCATCCGGCTTGCCGAGCGCGATGTTGTCGGCGACCGTCCCGCTGAACAGGTACGCCTCCTGGGTCACCATGACGATCGCCCGGCGCAGGTCCTTCGGATGCAGAGAACGCAGATCCACATCGTCCAGCGTGACGCGCCCCTTCGACGGGTCGTAGAACCGCGAGATCAGCTTCGCCAACGTCGACTTGCCCGCACCGGTCGTACCGACCAGCGCGATGGTCTGGCCGGCGGGGATGTCGAGCGAGAAGTTCGGCAGGATCGTCTTCTCGCCGTTGTACCCGAAGGTGACCTCGTCGAACGAGATGTGACCGCGCGACTCCCACAGGTCAACGGGTTTGGCCGGATCCGGCACCGTGGGCACCTCGTCCAGGACTCCGGAGACCTTCTCCAGCGCAGCCGTCGCCGACTGGTAGGAGTTCAGGAACATCGCGATCTCCTGCATCGGAGCGAAGAAGTTCCGCACGTACAGGACAGCACTCAGCAGCACGCCGATGCCGATGGCACCGGTTGACACCCGCATACCGCCCCACAGCACGACGAGCGCCGTCGTGAAGGCGGCGACCGCCATGAGACCCGGCTCGAACGTGCCGAACAGCACCATCGAACGCCGGTTCACGTCACGGTAGTCGCCGGCCAGCTTGCGGAACGTCTTGTCGTTGCGCGGCTCCTTGCGGAACGACTTCACGGCGCGGATTCCGGTCATCGTCTCGACGAACTGCACGATCACCTTCGCGCTGATGACCCGGGATTCGCGGTACACCAACTGCGAGCGCGAGTAGAACCAGCGCATCAGGAAAGCGAGCGGGATGCCGGCGAGCAGCAGGATCAGCCCGGACTGCCAGTCCGCGATCACGAGGGCGATGAAGGTGAAGACTCCGAACAGCACCCCGGAGACGAGGTTGTTCAGGCCGCCGTCAAGCAGCTCGCGGATCGAATCGAGGTCGCTGGTCTGACGCGAGATGATGCGCCCGGACGTGTACGACTCGTGGAATTCGAGACTCAGCTTCTGCGTGTGCAGGAAGATGCGCTTGCGCAGATCCAGCAGTACGGCCTGAGTGATGCGCGCCGCGATGACGACGTACCAGCCGATCAGCGCCGCTGCTGTGGCACCGGCGAAGATGTAGACAGCAGTGACGATGATCGCCGGCATCCAGTCGGTCTGCTCGAGCAGCATGGGCAGCGCACGGTCGATGCCGATGCCGATGAGGATCGGCCCCGACACCTGCAGCGCGGTGGACACGACGAGCACGATCGCCGCGAGCGAGATCCGCGCACGCAACGGGCTGATCAGCGAGCCGAGCAGCCGCAGCGAGCGACGCCGGATGGCGCGGCTCTCTTCGCGGGTGTAGTTGGAGCGGTCCTCTCCCTGGGTTCCGGTGAGAGTCATGCCTGCACCTCCTCGTCCTCGCTGGCCGGAGCTTGTTCGAGCATCTCCTCCGTGATGATCGGGATGGCCCCTGTTCTGGCGGCCTCCTCGGCTTCGAGACTCGAGATCACGTGCCGATAGTGCGAGCTGGTCTTCAGCAGTTCGGAGTGCGTTCCGACCGCCGTGACCCTGCCCGATTCGAGCAGTGCCACACGGTCCGCGAGAGCGACGGTCGACGGCCGGTGCGCCACGATGAGCGCCGTCGTCTCGGCGAGGACGTGCCGCAGCGCCTCCTCGACGAGCGCCTCGGTGTCGACGTCCAGCGCAGACAGCGGGTCATCGAGCACGAGCACCTTCGGAGCGGCTGCGACGGCTCTGGCGAGCGCGAGGCGCTGCCGCTGGCCGCCGGAGAGGCTCAGTCCCTCCTCGCCGATGATCGTCTCGGTGCCCTCGGGCAGCGTGTCCACGAACGCGGCCTGCGCCACATCGAGCGCTTCGCGCATGATGCGCTCGCCCTCTTCGCTGTGCGGATCGATGTCGGCGCGACCGAGCAGCACGTTCTCGCGCACGGTCGCCGAGAACAGCGTCGCGTCCTCGAACGCCATCGCGATGTGGGTGCGCAGCTCTGCCAGCGGCAGGTCGCGCACATCGACGCCGTCGAGCGTGACGCGGCCTCCTGTGACGTCGTACAGACGCGCGGGCAGGGTCGTGAGGGTCGTCTTCCCTGAGCCGGTGAGACCGACCAGCGCCATGGTCTCACCGGGGCGCAGGACGAGGTCGATGCCGTCGAGCAGATCGCGCTCCGAGGCACCGGCATCCTGATAGCGGAAGTGCGCGTTCTCGAAGGCGAGTTCCCCACGTGGCTCGGCGATGTGCACGGGCTCGTCAGGGTCGGTGATCGAGTTCGTCTCGTTGAAGATGTCGAACACGCGGTCGGTCGCCGTGCGGGCATCGAGCATGAACGAGAACAGGAAGCCGATCGATTCGATCGGCCAGCGCAGCACGGTCGCCATCGCGAAGAACGCGAACAGCTGAGCGTCATCGATCTGGCCCTGCCAGACCAGCCAGATGCCGGTGATCAGGCTCAGCCCGAAGGCGATCTGCGGCATGAGGTCCAGCCAGAACCAGATCCGACCGACAGCGCGGGCCTTGTTGAGCTCGGTCTCCCGCAGCGTCTCGGCCTGCGAGCTGAAGCGGCGCAGCGCGTGCTGGCCGCGACCGAAGGCCTTCAGAACACGGATGCCGTGCACGCTCTCCTCGACGCTGGTCGCGAGGTCGCCGGCCTGGTCCTGGCTCTGCCTGGCAAGGGCGCCGTAGCGCTTCTCGAACAGGTAGCCCTGGATCCACATCGGGATCCCGGTGACGAGGAAGATGACGCCCAGCATCCAGTGCCACTGGAACAGCAGCACGGAGCCGATGATGATCGTCAGCACGTTGACGACGAGGAGGATGAGCCCGAAGGCGATCCAGCGACGGATGAGGCCGATGTCCTGCATCATCCGACTGAGCAGCTGACCGGACTGCCAGCGGTCGTGGAAAGCGACCGGCAGCGTTTGCAGGCGTGCGTAGATCTCCGACCGCATGCGGAATTCGACCTCGGTCGCCGGGGTGAGCACGAACCAGCGTCGCAGCCACACCATGGCGGCCTCGCCGAAGCCGAGCAGCAGCACGACGACGGCTCCGCCGACGATCAATCCGAGGTTCACGACCCCGATGTCGGTGTCGAGCCCGCGCACGACCTGCTCGAGAACGATCGGCACCATCAGTGCGAGGACCGCGGCTGCGAGCGCGCTGCCGGCACCGCCGACGAGGCGCCAGACGATGGGGCGGACGAAGGGCTTCAGGCGCCACAGGGCGGCTGGAGTGGAGAGGGAAGCGGATGAAGGAGGGGTGTGCGTAGCAGGCGTAGCAGACATGACTCTCAGAAGTGAGGAAGCGAGCGGGGTGACGAAAGGTGCGCCGACGGCGTGATCGCGACGGCGGAGATACGGAGATCGGGTGCGGAACTAACCGCGGCAGGTCGCCACGCGGATACCCGGAGCGAAGACCTGTGCGACGGCGATCGAGATCATGATGTCCTCCTCGGGGTTCGGTGATGTCGTCCAGTCGGCGCGACAGCCCTCCAGCCTATGCCTGTGAACCTGCTGAGTGCAACACTTTCGCGCAGATGAATGAATCGTGTCAGTTCGGCCCCCTCGGGCCGCCCCTCAGGCCGCGGCTTCGCGCGCGAGCAGCGATTCCTTCACGTCGAGCCCCCATGCGAAGCCTCCGAGCGACCCGTCCGTGCGCAGCACGCGGTGGCACGGCACGAACAGCGCCGGGGCGTTCCGAGCGCAGATGGATGCCGCGGCGCGAACGGCGCTGGGCTGCCCGAGGGCTGCGGCGAAATCCGTGTAGGTGAGCGGCTCACCCGGGTCGATCGTGCGCAGCGCTGCCCAGCCGCGCAGCTGCATCTCCGTGCCGAACTGCGCGACGCGGACGTCGTCGATCGCCGTGAGCTCGCCGCTGTAATAGGCCA
Source organism: Microbacterium sp. STRO-1N (assembly GCF_057748015.1). Next base: position 1,162,562 of record NZ_CM173234.1, on the reverse strand, counting down.
GCGCGGCCACCGCGGCATCCGTCTGCCCCCTGCGCACATCCATCGGGCGGGTGCGCACGGCCAGCCGCGCGAGGATGTCGTCCTGCTCGGCCGTCCAGCCGGAGGCCAGCACGCGCTGCTCGTCGTCGGCGAGGATCGTGAAAGCCCCGTCCGGGGTCTCGATGGTCTGGATGATCGCGGTCATGAGGTCTCCTTGATTCGGATCGGACGGGTTCGGGGCGCGCGTACGGGTGCTGCACGCCACAGATGAGCGGTGAGGTAGCTGCGCCATGGCGCGGTGCGACCGGCCCAGGCGGTCAGTCCTGCCGGGTCCGCGGGGATGCCGAGGGCGGCAGCCCCTGCGCGCACCGCGACGTCACCGGGCAGGAAGACATCCGGGTCGCCGAGGACGCGCATGCCGACGTAATCGGCGGTCCACGGCCCGATCCCGGGCATCGCGAGGAGCGCTTCGCGCTGGTCGGCCGCGTCATCGCCGACCGTCAGCGGGAGGCTCCCGTCGGCGAGCGAGGCCGCGGCATGCGTGATCGCCCGGATGCGCGCCGCCGGCCCCCGCAGCACTTCGGCACCGTGTTCGGCGATCGCCGTCATGGTCGGAAACAGGATGCCCTGCTCCACGCGCTCCCCCAGCGCGTCGGCGAGCGCGGTGAGCGCCGTCCTGGCCGCGACGACGGTGATCTGCTGGCCGACCATCGCTCGAATGAGCATCTCGTGCGGGTCGGCGGCGCCGGGGACGCGGATTCCAGGGGTGCGCGCCACAGCATCGGCGAGTTCCGGATGCGTCGACAGCGCGGCATCCACCGCCATCGGATCGGCGTCGAGGTCGAACAGCCGGCGCGCGGTCGCGACCAGCGGTGTGAGGTCACCGAGCCTGGTTACCCTGGCACGAAGCCGAAGGCGCCCCTCCTGTTCGCGGATCTCGAACCAGGCCGGTCCGCCCGCCAGCCGCAGATGACGGGCGAAGGACGTGGGCGCGGCGTGCTCGACACCGGGCAGAGCCCGCGCGGACATCCACGCGAAGATCCCCGCGGCGTCGAGCGGTTCGCGATGCGGCAGCAGCAGATCGATCTCGCCCGGTGCGCAGACACCGGTGCGGTGGCGGCGCGCGCGCAGTTCGGTCGGGGTCATCCCGAACACCTCACGGATGGTGTCGCCCGCCTGCCGGATGCTGGCGAAACCGGCGGAGAAGACGACATCCGAGATCGGCATGTCCGTGCCGACGAGCAGCATCCGCGCCGTGTGCGCGCGATGCGCCCTGGCCAGGGCGAGCGGTCCGGCACCGAGTTCGGCGGTCAGCAGCCGGGTCAGATGGCGGCTCGAGAAGCCCAGCCGTGCGGCCAGCCCTGGAACGCCCTCGCGCTCGACGACCCCGTCCGCGATGAGGCGCATGGCGCGTGCCGCTGCATCACCTCGCAGGTTCCACTCCGGCGAGCCGGGCGCCGCCTCGGGGAGGCATCGCTTGCAGGCCCGGTACCCGGCCTCATGGGCCGCCGCGCTGGTCGGATAGAACGTGACGTTCTCCGGCTTCGGCGTCCTGGCCGGGCAGCTGGGGCGGCAGTAGATCCCGGTCGAGCGCACGGCCGTGACGAACTGCCCGTCGAAGCGGACATCACGCGCGTCGATGGCGCGGTACCGCTCGTCGAAGGTCATCACTGGGAGGCTCATGCCTCAACTCTGACATGTCCGGATGCCGCGCGCTCGCGGAAATCGGACATGACTGTCTTCACCACTCGCTCATCGAGTTGATAGCGAGAATCATTCTCAGTAAGGTGATCGCTTGTGCATCCTCTCACGACGATGGAACCCGATCGGGCCCTTCCTGCAGCCGCGGCGGCGCCCCTCCCCGGCCGGCGGCTCGCACGGCGGGCGCGCATCCTCACGATCGGACTCGGCGTGCTCTCCGTCACGCTCTTCGTCCTCTCCTGCGCTGTCGGCACAGTCGGCGTGAATCCGCTGCAGTCCGCGCAGATCATCCTCGGGCACCTCCTGCCAGGGATGACGTGGATGGCCGACGGCTCCCTCACTCCGCTGCAGGATCAGGCCGTCTGGCAGTTCCGGCTCCCACGCGCACTGCTCGCCGGTCTCGCAGGAGCCGGCCTCGCTCTGGCCGGTGCACTCATGCAGGTCACGGTCCGCAACCCGCTCGCTGAGCCGTACATCCTCGGGGTGTCCTCCGGTGCGAGCGTCGGCGCGGTCCTCGTGATCGTCTTCGGATCGGCGGCTCTAGGCGGCCTGTCCTTGAACATCGCGGCGTTCATCGGCGCTGTGGTCGCCTGCGGCTGCGTCGCGGCCATGGCCTATCAGGGCGGGACTCTGTCGCCCACGCGCATGATCCTGGCCGGCGTCGCCCTCGGGACGCTCTTCAGCGCGATCACGAGCTACCTGACGATCTCGACCGATGCGCAGAACGTCGTCAGCGTCCTGTTCTTCCTCCTGGGCAGCGTGTCGGCCGCCACGATGTCGAGCCTCATCGGCCCGGTGATCGCCCTCGTGATCGCGGTGATCGCCGCAGGCGTGCTCGCTCGCCCCCTGAATGCGTTGATGACCGGCGATGAATCAGCGACGTCACTCGGGATCGACCCGACGCGCCTGCGCGCGCTCATGCTGATCCTCGCCTCTCTGCTGACCGGTGCGATCGTGTCCGTTGCCGGCGGCATCGGGTTCGTCGGACTCGTCGTGCCGCACGTCGCGCGCATCGCCGTCGGCGCCGACCATCGACGGACGCTGCCGGTCACGGTGCTCGGCGGCGCGGTGTTCCTCATGCTGGCCGACCTCCTCGCGCGCACCGTCGCCGCGCCAACCGAGGTCCCGCTCGGAATCCTCACGGCATTCGTCGGCGCACCGTTCTTTCTCTGGCTGATGCGCCGCGGCGCCGCCTCCCGAGCAGGGCTCAGCCGATGAGAGTGCGCTTCGACGACGTCACCGTCGCACTGGGCGGTCGAGACGTCGTGCATGCCGCGAACCTGAACGTCGAGCCAGGGACGGTCGTCGGCCTCCTCGGACCGAACGGCAGCGGGAAATCGACACTGCTGCGGACCCTCTACCGCGCCGTGCGCCCACGCCTGGGCACCGTGCGCCTCGACGACGTCGACATCTCGTCGATGACCGGTCGCGACACCGCACGTGCGGTGTCCGTCATGCTGCAGGATCCCCAGACGGACTTCGATCTGACCGTGCACGAGCTCGTCCTGCTGGGCCGCGCACCCCATCGTCGCGCGCTCGGTCGCGATACGCCAGACGACCTGCGGATCGTCGAGCAGGCGATGCACGGCGTCGGAATCGAAGACCTGGCAGAACGGATGGTCGGCACACTCTCCGGCGGCCAGCGCCAACGGGTCATGCTCGCTCGGGCGCTCGCGCAGCAGACACCGGTGATCGTCCTCGACGAGCCGAGCAATCATCTCGACATCCGTCATCAGATCGATCTGATGACCATCGTGCGCGGCCTCGGCCGGACCGTCATCGCGGCGCTGCACGATCTCAATCTGGCGATGCGGTATTGCGACAGCGTCGTCGTCCTCGTGGAGGGACGCGTGCTGGCGGTCGGCCCACCGGCGGACGTGCTCACCCCCGAGCTGACCCGGGCCGCTTTCGACGTCGATGCCCGACTGCTGACCGACGCCGACGATCGCGTGCTCTCCTTCCGCACGCCCGCCGAGCTGACCATCCCGAGAGAAAGCGAGCTCCACTCATGACCACCATCCCTCGTCAACGCCTCACGACGGCATCCGTCCTGGCCCTCAGCGCCCTTCTGCTCGCGGGATGCGGCTCCGGCGTCGCCCCGGCCGATTCCTCCGAGAGCGCCGAACGCGAGACCGTGACACTGCAGAACTGCGACCGCGAACTCGTCGTCGACAGGATTCCGACTTCGGTCGTCGGCATGCACCCCTCCCAGACCGAACTGCTGATCCGGCTCGGCCTGGCCGATCGTCTCGCCGCCCAGGCTCAGGCGACCGCGCAGGCGCTGCCCGAGGACATCGCCGACCTGGCAGCCGATGTTCCCGTGATCGGGGGCGCGATGCCGCCCAGCAGAGAGGACCTGCTCGCCGCCCAGCCGGACTTCGTGTATTCGCCGACCACGTACGAGTTCACCGCAGAGCAGGGGTTCGCGAGCATCGAGCAGCTCGAGCAGGCCGGCTCAGCGGTCTACGTGGCCACCGGCGGGTGCGCCGATCGCCGGATGTCCGGAGAGGTGGCCGACCTGTTCACGGACATCGAGAACCTCGGCGAGATCTTCGCCGTCCCCGAAGCGGCCGATGAGCTGACGGGGCGGGCTCGCGCCGATCTCGCCGAGGTCGCAGCTGCGATCGAGGACGTCGACCCTCTTCGCGTCGCCCAGGTGTACGTCGAAGGCACCACGCTGTCTGCCATCGGCGCCGGGATCGAATACGACATCCTCGCGCTCGCCGGCGCCGACAACGTGTACGGGCCCGATCAGCCTGCATTCGCCGACTTCTTCGCCGCGACGATCACTCCGGAATCCTTGGCCGCCGAGGCACCGGAAGCGCTCGTGTTCTCGGTGTACGACGAGGCGCACGAGGCCGCTGCACGCGACTACCTGACCTCGACGTTCCCCGATCTCCCGGCCGTGCGGGAGGGACGCCTCATCGCGGTGTCGAGCGCCGATGTGTTCCCCGGCACCCTCGGCAACGTCAGCGTCGTCCGCCAGATCGCCGAGGGGCTCTACCCCGAGGCATTCTGAGCATGATCCATCGCCGCCTTCTCCAGTTGGCCGGGTCCATCCCCGGCGCCATCGCCCTGCTCGCCGGCCTCGGCATCCTGGTGTCGGTTCTGCACGTCGCCTTCTCCCTCGCCGCCGCCGGCGTGATCGCGGCGCTGACGAACGGCACGGGTGGACTGCTGGGCGCTCTGGTTCCACTGGTCGCCGTCGCGGTCGTCCGCGCCGGGGCGATCTGGCTCCGCGAGCCGGTCGCGACGAGGATCGGCGCAGATGTGCGCATCCGCCTGCGCGACCGCCTCCTCGACCGTGCGACCGCCATCCAGGAGGCGGAGCGCCGCGCGGCAGGCGACACCGCGGCCACCGTGGTCGACGGCGTGGACGGCCTCGACGGCTACTACACGCGGTACCTGCCGCAGCTGATCGTGGTCGCACTGGTGCCGCTTGCGATCGTCGTGCTGGTGTCGTCGCTGAGCCCCGTTGCCGGCCTGATCCTCGCCTGCGCCGTGGCCGCGGCCGTGATCCTCCCACGATTCTGGGATGCGCTGCTGCTGCGCAACGGCCGAACCAGATGGGCGGCGTTCGCGCAGCTGTCCGGCGACTACGTCGAGGCACTGCAGTCGGTGCCGCTGCTGCGGACGTTCGGTGCCGCCGAGCGGACTGGAGCCGAACTCGAAGGGCGCGCGGAGGGGCTCCGCACCTCCACGATGCGGCAGATGCGCGTCTCGCTCATCGAGAGCGGCATCAGCGCGCTGGCGATCCACCTGGGCACGGTCCTGGCTGTCATCGCCGGCGCAGCCGCCGTGCTGGCCGGCGCCGACGCGTTCACGGCGATCGTCGTGCTGCTGCTCGCGCGGGAGTGCTTTCGACCTCTCGCCGAGCTGAGCGGCCACTGGCACGCGGGCTACCTCGGTCTCACAGCGGTCGATGGCCTCGATCGCCTGCTCTCCACCCGCGATGCTGTCGTCGAGCACGGCACCGTGGACGCGGCGGCGGCGCCGGGTGCAGCCATCGAGATCCTCGGCGTCTCGTACCGGCATCCGGCCAGTGGGCGCGGATTGCATGCAGTCTCACTGGACGTCCGCGGCGGCGAGACTCTCGCTCTGCTTGGTCCGTCCGGCTCCGGCAAGAGCACGCTCGGTCTGCTGCTGGCGCGCGAGGTCGATCCGGATGTCGGCGAGATCCGCATCGACGGCATCCGCCTCGACGCGCTCACCCGGCACGCACGCGTGCGCAGCATCGTCGTGGTCGCGCAGGACCCCGTGCTGTTCGCCTGGAGCGTGCGCGACAATCTGCGTCTGCACCGCGGCGACGCCACCGATGACGAGATCGTGCGAGCGGCCGAAGCAGCAGACGTGCACGAGGTGATCCGCGCGCTCCCCGACGGATACGACACCGTTCTGGCAGAGAACGGCGACCAGCTCTCCGGCGGCCAGCGTCAGCGTCTCGCCATCGCGCGCGCCCTGGTGGCGAACGTGCCCGTCCTGGTGCTCGACGAGGTCACCTCCGCGTTGGACGTCGAAACGGAGCGACGCGTGATGGACGGCGTCTTCGCCCACGACCCCGATCGCACGACGATCCTCATCGCCCACCGCGAGAGCGCCTGCGCGCATGCCGACCGCTGGATCTCGCTGCAGGACGGACGTGTGGCAGCCGAAGGCGACGGTCCCCCGCGGCGAGTACGAACCGCGGGAGCGAGCCGATGAAGGCCGTCGCACGGTTGCTGCCGATCATCGCCCAGCATCGACGCCTTTTCGTCGAGACGATCCTATGGAGCACCGTCGTCCAGGCGGGGCTCCTGACGATCGCATTGGGGCTGGCGATGGTCGTCGGTCGCGCCATCACCGGCTCCGGGGAGCACCTCGCCGGCGCCGCCGCAGCCCTTGTCGCGCTCTGTCTGTTCGTCGCGGCGGCGACGTGGCGCGAATCGTGGGTCTCGCACGACCTGGCCTACCGGCTGATCGGCGTCCTGCGGGGTCGCGTCTTCGCGTCGGCCCGCCACGCACTCCCGCCACGTCGACGTCAGAAGCGCACGGGCGATCTGGTCGCCACACTGGTCTCCGACGTCGAGACCCTCGAATGGCTGTACGCGCACACCGTCGCCCAGACGGTCTCGGCGACGCTGATCCTCGCAGTCGCCGGAGCCGTGTCGATCACGATCGATCCGCTTCTGCTCGCCGTGTGGGCGCCGCTGCTCCTCGTCGGCGTCCTGGTCCCGCTGGGCACGTCGCGGATGGCCCGCCGGTACGGGGATGCGATCGCGAGCCGCTCGGCCGGCATCCGATCGGAGCTGTTGGACACGATCCGCGGCCTGCGCGACCTGCGGGCCGCCGACGCGCTCGACGTGCGGCGCGAGCGCATCTCGGCCGACGTCCGCGAACTCGCCCGCATCCAGGTCAAGGACGCGTCCCGGCTCGGCCTGGAACGGGGCATCGCCGACCTGATCTTCGCCGCGGCGGCCATCGGCGCGATCGGCATCGCGGTCATGGCAGGATCTGAACTCGAGCCGTCGCAGGTTCCGTTGGCCGTCGCTGTCTCGGTCGCCGGGCTCGGCCCGGCCGCTCAGATCCTGGACCTGTTGCGCGGCGCCGGAGTGCTGCGCGCCTCCGCGGAGCGGATCGTGGAAACCCTCGATGAGCCGCCATCGGTGGACGACTCCCATCGGTACGTCCGCACGGGCGCCCGTGCGGACGAGGAAGGGCTCGTCCTCGAGAATGTGCGCTTCGCCTACCGCGAGAGCGCCCCCGTCCTCGACGGCTTCGATCTGGAGGTGCGCCCCGGCGAGACAGTCGCCCTGGTCGGGCCGTCGGGCGCCGGCAAGACGTCGGTGGCTCGACTCGCTCTGCGCCTGTGGGATCCTGACGGCGGGACTGTGCGGGTCGACGGCACGGACGTCCGGACGCTGCCCGATTCGGACCTTCGGCGCCTTGTCTCCGCCGTTCCGCAGTCCTCGCCCCTGCTGCGCGGGACCATCCGTTCGAACATCGCCCTCGGTGATCCGGCGGCGAACGACGCCGCCGTCCATCGAGCGGCCGAGACCGCCGGCCTGCTCTCCGACTCGGCCGGCCTGCCCGGCGGACTGGACACGACAGTCGGCGAATACGGCGCTGGACTCTCCGGCGGGCAGCGCGCACGCGTCGCGATAGCGCGAGCCGTGCTGCGTGAGCCGCGCGTCCTCGTTCTCGACGAGGCGACGGCCTCTCTCGATCCCGATGCGGATGCCGCCGTGCTCGAGCTGCTGCAGCGATCACGCTGCGCGATCCTGCTGGTGTCCCACCGGCCGGCGACGATCGCCGCCGCCGACCGCGTGGTGAGACTGCCGGGCTGACCAGGCCGGTAGTCGGGGGCGTCGAGGGCCCCTGCCCCGAGGCTCAGCGCAACGCGGAGCGATGCGCTGAGTGGCACAACGGGATCAGTGGAAGAAGTGACGCTCTCCCGTGAAGAACATCGTGACGCCTGCGGCCTTGGCCGCGGCGACGACCTCATCGTCGCGCACCGATCCGCCGGGCTGAACGATGGTCGTGATGCCGGCATCCAGGAGCACCTGCGGACCGTCCGCGAACGGGAAGAAGGCGTCGGATGCCGCGACCGAACCGGCCGCCCGGTCACCGGCGCGCTCGACCGCGAGGCGGCAGGAGTCGACGCGGTTGACCTGGCCCATGCCGATGCCGACCGTGGCGTTGCCCTTGGCGAGGACGATGGCGTTCGACTTCACGGCGCGGCACGCCTTCCAGGCGAAGATGAGGTTCTCCATCTCCTCCTCGGCCGGACGCTCGCCCGAGACGAGCTCCCAGTTCTTCGCGACGGACTCGATGTCGTCGGGGAAGCGGTCGGCATCCTGCAGCAGAAGGCCGCCCGAGACGAGGCGGACATCCATCTGCTCCTGACGCCAGTCGGCCGGGAGCTGCAGCAGACGCAGGTTCTTCTTGGCCTTGAAGACCTCGAGCGCCGCCGGCTCGAACGCCGGCGCGACGATGACCTCGGTGAAGATGTCCTTGAGGTTCTCGGCCATCTTCAGCGTCACGGTGCCGTTGGTGGCGATCACTCCGCCGTACGCCGACACCGGGTCGCACTCGTGTGCACGCAGGTGCGCGCTGGCGATCGGGTCGAGGGCGTTCGGCGCGGTGGTCGCGATACCGCACGGGTTGGCGTGCTTCACGATCGCTACGGCCGGCAGGACCATGTCGAACGCGGCGCGCAGCGCGGCATCCGCGTCGACGTAGTTGTTGTACGACATCTCCTTGCCCTGCAGCTGCACGGCCTGAGCGATGCCGTGACCGCCGACGCGCGAGTAGATCGCGCCGCGCTGGTGCGAGTTCTCCCCGTACCGGAGCGTGGTGAGTCGCTCGGCCTTGATGGTCAGGTGGGCCGGCAGCTCTCCGCCGTCCGAGAGCGTGCCCTCGGCGAACCAGGCTGCCACCGCGGTGTCGTACGCGGCGGTGTGGGCGAACGCCCGCGCCGCCAGCTCGCGCCGCTGCGAGTGCGTGGTGCCGCCGTTCGTGACGGCCTCGATGATCGCCGGATACGACTCAGGCGAGACGACGATCGCGACGTTGGCGTGGTTCTTCGCCGATGCGCGCACCATGGCGGGGCCGCCGATGTCGATCTGCTCGACGACGTCGTCGCCGACCGCTCCGGACGCGACAGTCTCGACGAACGGGTAGAGGTTGACGACGACGAGCTCGAAGGGCGCGATCTCGAGGTCGGCCAGCTGACGCTCGTGATCCGCAAGACGCAGGTCGGCGAGCAGTCCGCCGTGGATGCTGGGGTGCAGGGTCTTGACACGACCGTCGAGCATCTCGGCGACACCCGTGACGGCGGCGACGTCGGTGACGTCGTATCCGGCATCCCGGATCGTCGCGGCGGTCGAACCGGTCGAGACGATCTCGATGCCGGCTGCGGCGAGCGACTCGGCGAGCACCAGCAGGTCGGTCTTGTCGCTCACCGAGACCAGTGCGCGCCGGATCGGCACGACGTCGCGGTCACGGTAGAGAGAGGGATCGTGGCGGGGGCCGGCCATGGAGGGCTCCTTCGTGCGTCGGGTGGTCAGGAAGCGGTTTTCAGATCGATGCCGCCTGTCGCGATGCCGCGGACGACGTCGATCAGGAGGCGACGTTCGACGGGCTTGATGCGCTCGTGCAGGCTGTGCTCGGTATCGCCAGGGTGCACCGGGACGCGCTCCTGCGCGAGGATCGGCCCGGAGTCCACCCCGTCGTCGACGACGATGACGCTCGCACCGGTCTCGGTGACGCCGGAGGCGAGTGCGTCGCGGACGCCGTGCGCGCCGGGGAACTCAGGAAGGTACGCCGGGTGGGTGTTGATGATGTGCGGCGAGTAGCGCGCGACGAGGGAAGCCGGCAGCAGCCGCATGAGCCCGGAGAGCACGATGAGGTCGGGCGACCACACCTCGAGTTGGCGCCCCAGCTCCTCACCCCATTCGTCGCGCGTCGCGAAGGCGCGGAACGGCACGGAGAAGCTCGGGATGCCGAACTCCTCTGCGTGCGCGAGACCATCGGCGTCGCGATCGGCGCCGACGACGACGATCCGAGCGGGGAAATCGGGGTGACGAGCGGCTTCGAGGAGGGCCCGGAGATTGGAACCCGCGCCCGAGATGAGGACGGCGACCGTGAGCACCCGGTCAGTCTACCGGCGGTCGGAGGTGTCTCCGTCGCCGCGGTGTCCGCGGAAGAAGTCGGATTCCTCGATGGGCGCGGTCTCGTCGTGATCGCCGGGGACGGCATCGCTCGCATGGGGTGCGGCGATCGGCGCATCGACGTCGACGGGCGACATCCCCATCCGGGCGGTCCAGCGATCGGTGCGCTCCTCGGCCAGCTCGTCCCTGTTGCGTGGCGAGAGCAGCAGGATGGCAGAGCCGACCAGCACCTCCAGCCCGATCGCCAGTGCGAACCATCCGGGGTGCGGGCCGACCTCCACCAGGCGACCCGGTCCGATCGAACCGGACGCCGGCAGGGCGACGAGCGCCGCGACCAGGGCGGACAGGCCGGCGATGCCGCCGGCGATCGCGGCCCTGGGCGCCCATCCGAGCGCGGTCTGCTCCCACACCAGACGCGAGCGCACCATCCAGCCGGCGACGGCGCCGGCTGCGACAGGGATCAGGACGACGATGAGCATCCAGATGGAGCTGTTCTCGGGGATCAGACCGAAGATCGGGATGCCGGGGACGACGCCGAGCTGCGTTCCGGCCGGCGAGACCGCCGTGCCGACGCCCACGGCGAATCCTGGCCCCGCGAGCCAGGACACGGCCCAGACGACGGCCGTGGGCAGATAGGCCAATTGGCCGAGCGTGATGACGGTCGCCCCGAGCGCATCGACGCGTGCCGCCTCGAACAGCGTCACGACCTCGCTGCCGCGCAGCAGGACGGACAACGCGACGGACAGGGCGCCGACTCCGGTGAGGACGACGGCGACGATCGCCGTGCCCCGCGCGGCTTCGGCGACGACGGGGCCGTAATCTCCCCAGCCGTCCACCGCGTCGTGGACGCGGTCGATCAGGCCGCCGTCTCCCTCGCGCCAGGCCTCGACGATCGCACCGCCGAGTGCGCCGACCACGTAGAAGGCCGCGGGCAGCAGGATGCCGAGCACCGGGGATGCGACGACCCCGGCGACGTGCGACGTCGTGGTGACGAGCACCGCGATCGCTGCGAACACGACGGCGCCGGAGAGCGCGCCGGTGCCCCAGGCGCCGGAGCGAGCCGCTCGCCGCCCCGACCTGGCGGCGGCGATGAACGTGAACAGCAGGAACGCCATCGGCGCGACGGAGAGCGTGAAGGCCGCGGCATCCGCTCCGATGCCCACGGCGACGAGCAGGTCGTCGGAGAGCGAGATGTCCAGGGGAACGGCATGCCCGAACTGCCACAGGATGCCGGTCGTCGGCCACAGCGCCCCCCAGTCGGCACCGGCGCCGAAGGCGAACGTCCACAGCAGCGTCAGCGGCGCGAGCAGCACGACCAGCCCCACGGCGGCCGCGATGGCGGCATCGACGGCGGCGAGGAGCGCGACGAGGAGGCGTTGCATGACTCAACGAGACTACGACGAGTTCCCGACAGAGCACCGGGGGCGCGCGCGATGCCCGCCACACGATAACGTTTCTGCGGAGGTCCCACGATGACAACTGCCCCTGCGCCCGCACCGACCACGTCTGCGGAGCCGAAGAACGCCCTCGATCGATTCTTCGAGATCACCAAACGCGGATCGACGATCGGCACCGAGATCCGCGGGGGTCTCGTGACCTTCGTGACGATGGCTTACATCGTGATCCTCAACCCGATCATCCTCTCCACGCCTGATGTCGCGGGCGACGTGCTGCCCGGCCCGGCGGTGGCTGCGGCAACCGCCCTGACCGCCGGCGTCATGACGGTGCTGTTCGGCGTCATCACCCGCCTGCCGTTCGCGTTCGCCGCAGGTCTCGGGATCAACGCGTTCCTGGCGTTCTCGGTCGTCGGGTCCGTGACCTGGGCCGAAGCCATGGCCCTGGTCATGATCAACGGCATCGTGATCGTGCTGCTGGCAGCCACGGGACTGCGGAAGATGATCTTCGACGCGGTGCCCGTGCAGCTCAAGCTCGCCATCACGGTCGGCATCGGTCTGTTCATCGCCTTCATCGGCTTCGTGAACGCCGGATTCGTCACGGCGACGGGCAACGCGTCTCCGCCGGTGGATCTCGGCATCGGAGGCTCGGTCGCCAGTGTCCCGACGCTGCTGTTCGTCATCACGCTGCTGCTCGGCGGCGTGCTCATCGCCCTGCGCGTCAAGGGAGCGATCCTCATCGCGCTCGTCGGCGGCACTGTCATCGGCGCGCTCATCAACCTCATCTGGAAGGTCGACGGGCTCGGGTTCGACTTCTCCGGCGGCATCGTCGGCCTCCCGGATCTGAGCCTCATCGGCGCGGTCGACTTCTCGTTCGACTTCGCCAAGGTCAGCTTCGTGGCGCTGGTGATGTTCGTGTTCACCCTGGTGTTCTCGAACTTCTTCGACGCCATGGGCACGATGACCGGCCTCGCCAAGGAAGCCGACCTCGCGGATGAGAAGGGCGACTTCCCGCGCATCAAGTCGGCGCTGGTCGTCGAGGGCGTCGGCGCGATCGTCGGCGGTGGCACCTCCTCGTCCTCGGCAACCGTGTTCGTCGAATCCGGCGCCGGCATCGGCGAAGGCGCCCGTACCGGCTTCGCGACCGTCATCACGGGCGGGCTGTTCCTGCTCGCGATGTTCTTCACACCGCTCACCGCACTGGTCCCCGGCGCGATCGCCGGCGCGGCGCTCGTGCTCGTCGGCGCGATGATGCTGTCGCAGATCAAGAACATCGACTTCGGCGACTTCCGCGTGCTGCTGCCGGTGTTCCTGACCATCACGGTCATGCCTATGACGTACTCGATCGCCAACGGCATCGGCGCCGGCTTCGTGAGCTGGATCGTCGTGAATGCCCTGTCGGGCAAGGCCAGGACGATCCACCCGCTGCTGTGGATCGTCGGCATCGGCTTCGTGCTGTTCTTCGCCCGCGGCCCGATCGAGGCGGCCTTCGGCGTCGTCTGAGATCCGGATCACGACGGAGGGTCGGATGCTTCGGCATCCGACCCTCCGTCGTCTCATGCGGCTCAGCCGGCCGCGTACGCCGCGGCGCACTCCGGCGCCGGCTCGATGGGCTCGATCACGTCGAGCAGTACACCCCCTGGCGCTTCGACGATGAAGTGCCGCTGCCCGAAGGCCTCGTCGCGCAGCGGCAGCCGCTCGGGGAGCCCGAGCTCCCCGACCAGCCGCGCGTGCTGGGCTGCAGCATCAGGCACCTCGACGTTCAGCAGCAGACCGCGCACGGGTTCCCGGAAGCCGACGGGGATCGTCTCATGCGTGCGATCGAGCACGGCCAGCTCTCCCCCGTCGAAGCGCAGACTCACGTACCAGGCGGATTCGAACGTCGTCTCGAATCCGAGTACGTCGCGATAGAAGCGCGCGCCCGCTGCGACGTCGTCGACCATCAGCACCGGGTAGAAGCTCGTGATCTCCATGACTCCCCTTTTAACATACGTCGTGTTTGTATAGGACTCCCGCTAGGATACATACACAACGCATGTAAAGGAATCATCGATGCCCAGAGCGAGTGCCGCGGATGCCGCCGAGACCGCACGACGGATCCTCGAGGTCGCGACGACGCATTTCGCCGATCACGGGTTCGCCGCGGCATCCGTGGAGGAGATCGCACGCACGTCCGGCGTGACGCGCGGCGCGGTCTACCACCACTACGCGTCCAAGACCGGGCTGTTCACGGCCGTCGCCGCAGCGCAGCAGCAGACGGTCGCCGATGCGATCGCCGCGGCGATCGAGGACTCAGATCCGGTGGACGCGCTGCGTGACGGCAGCCACGCGTTCCTGGACGCGATCACCCGCGGGGCAGCCGCACGCATCCTCCTCGTCGACGGACCGTCCGTGCTGAGCTGGGACGACTGGCGCCGCATGGATGCCGCCGGCCCGGAGTCCGAACTGCGCGCGGGCCTCGCCGACGCCGGCGGCTCGCCCGCCGCCCTGGATGCCATGACGGCCGCACTCTCCGGCGCGATGAACGAACTGGCGCTGCTGCTCGTCCGCCACCCGACCGACGCCCGAGCGCATGCCGCCGCGCATCAGGCGCTGGACACGCTGCTCGACGGCATCCGCTGAGCAGCCGCCCAGACGCAACGAAGGCCCGGGGTGGAGCCCGGGCCTTCGTCTACAGTTTATCGCGTCAGAAAGCGCGTTTCGACTCGCTGCGCTCGCCCAACGAGCGAGAGAGGGTGAGTCAGAGCGACTCGACGATCTCGCGCATCAGAGCGGCGGTCTCGGACGGCGTCTTGCCGACCTTGACACCGGCGGCCTCGAGGGCCTCCTTCTTCGCCTGAGCGGTACCGGCCGAGCCCGAGACGATGGCGCCGGCGTGGCCCATGGTCTTGCCCTCGGGGGCGGTGAAGCCCGCCACGTAGCCGACGACCGGCTTGGTGACGTTGGCCTTGATGTAGTCGGCCGCGCGCTCCTCGGCGTCGCCGCCGATCTCGCCGATCATGACGATGGCCTTGGTCTCGGGGTCTGCCTCGAACGCGGCGAGCGCGTCGATGTGCGTGGTGCCGATGACCGGGTCGCCGCCGATGCCGATGGCGGTCGAGAAGCCCAGGTCGCGCAGCTCGAACATCATCTGGTAGGTCAGCGTGCCCGACTTGGACACGAGGCCGATCGGGCCCTTGCCGGTGATGTTCGCCGGCGTGATGCCCGCGAGCGCCTCACCGGGGGTGATGATGCCGGGGCAGTTCGGACCGATGATCCGGGTCTTGTTGCCCTTCTCGATCGCGTAGGCCCAGGCCTCGGCGGAGTCGCCCACCGGCACGCCCTCGGTGATGACCACGAGCAGCGGGATCTCGGCGTCGATGGCCTCGATCATCGCGTCCTTGGTGAAGGCACCGGGCACGAAGGCGATCGACACGTCGGCGCCGGTCTCCTTCATCGCCTCGGCGACCGAGCCGAAGACGGGAAGTTCCACTTCGCCCTCGTGCGGCTTCTCGTGCGTGACCGTGGTGCCGGCCTTGCGCGCGTTCACGCCGCCGACGATGTTCGTGCCGGCCTTCAGCATGAGCGCGGTGTGCTTGGTGCCCTCGCCGCCGGTGATGCCCTGGACGATGACCTTGGAGTCCTTGTTGAGGTAGATCGACATTTCTTCAGTCCTTATGTCTCTTGGGCGTCAGGCGTTGGCGAGCTCGGCTGCCTTGTCGGCACCCTCGTCCATGGTGGCGGCGAGCGTGACGAGCGGGTGGTTCGCCTCCGCGAGGATGGCGCGCCCCTCCTCGACCTGGTTGCCGTCCAGTCGGACGACCAGGGGCTTGGTCGCGGCGTCGCCCAGGATCTCCAGCGCCTTCACGATGCCGTCCGCGACGGCGACGCACGAGGTGATCCCGCCGAACACGTTGACGAACACGCTCTTGACCTGCGCGTCGCCGAGGATGACGTCGAGACCCGCGGCCATGATCTGCGCGTTGGCGCCGCCGCCGATATCGAGGAAGTTCGCGGGCTTCACGCCGTTGTGGTTCTCGCCTGCATAGGCGACCACGTCGAGCGTGGACATGACGAGACCTGCGCCGTTGCCGATGATGCCGACCTCGCCGTCGAGCTTCACGTAGTTCAGCCCGCTCGCCTTGGCCTTGGCCTCGAGCGGGTCGGCGGCGTCCTTGTCCTCGAGCGCCTCGTGATCGGGGTGGCGGATCTCGGAGGCGTTCTCGTCGAGCGTGACCTTGCCGTCGAGGGCAATGATCTGGCCGTCCTCGGTGCGCACGAGCGGGTTGACCTCGACGAGCGTGGCGTCCTCGCCCTTGTAGACCTCGTAGAGCTTCACGAAGACGTCGGCGACCTTCTCGATGAGGTCGGCGGGGAAGTTCGCAGCCTCGGCGATCTCGACCGCCTTGGCCTTGTCGATGCCGGTGAGCGGGTTGACCTCGACGCGCGCCAGCGCCTCGGGCTTCTCGACGGCGAGAACTTCGATCTCCATGCCGCCTTCGACCGAGCACAGGCTCAGGTACGAGCGGTTGGCGCGGTCCAGCAGCACGGAGAAGTAGAACTCCTCGGCGATGGCGGCACCCTGTGCGACCATCACGCGCTTGACGATGTGGCCCTTGATGTCGAGTCCGAGGATGGCCTTGGCCGCCTCGTACGCCTCGTCGGGCGTCTTCGCGACCTTCACGCCGCCGGCCTTGCCGCGGCCACCGGTCTTGACCTGAGCCTTGACGACGACCACACCGCCGATCTTCTCGGCTGCCGCTTTCACCTCCTCAGGAGTGTCAGCGACGATGCCGGCGAGAACCGGCACCCCGTACTTCTCGAAAAGGTCTCGTGCCTGGTACTCGTAGAGATCCACGTGCAGTCCTTCGCTGGTTGCGGCGGGTGGGACGCGACAAGAATGTCGGTTGCCGATAGATGAATCGACCCGAGAAAACAGCCTACTACCGTCTGTCATCAGCCTTTCGCGCCGGTCTAGGCTTCTCGCTATGCACGAATCCGCAGAACCGCGCTCCGCCGTCGTCGCCGCAGCGCTCGAGCTGTTCCAGGCGCAGGGCTACGACCAGACCTCCGTGGAGCAGATCGCGAGGGCGGCCGGCGTCAGCCGTTCGACCTTCTTCCGCCAGTTCGGCGGCAAGGAGGACGTGGTCTTCGCCGATCACGAGGTGCTGCTGACCGAGCTGCGCGGCTTCCTCGCCGAGGGGCACGGCGACCCCTGGGTAGCGGTGTGCGAAGCATCCGAGCGGGTCTATGCGCATTTCGCGCACGATCCCGAGATGGCACGGCAGCGCTATCAGGTGGTTCGGCAGGTGCCGGCGCTGCGCGAACGCGAGATCATCACGGTGTTCCGGTACGAGCGGCTGTTCGACGAATACCTGCGCTCCGCTCTGCCCGGTATCGACCCGCTGGATGCCGTGGGCTTCGCCGCGCTCGTCACGGCCGTGCACAACCACGTGCTGCGCCGCCTGCTGCGCGAGACGAAGAAGGTGCCGGTGTCGACGCTGCAGTCCGCCCTGGTCGACGTGCGCCGCCGCTACGGCGTCGGTGCCGATGCCCCGCAATCCGCTTCGGATGACGTCGTCGTCGCCGTCTTCCCGCGGTCGATGCCGGTCGCCGAGGTCACACGACGACTGGGAGCTGAACTGCGCTGACGGATCGATGACACTCGGTGCCCCGCGACATGAAACCGAGTGCCGCCAGCGGGTAGAGTGGCGCGCATGAGCGATGAAGCCACCTCCTTCCCCGGCGAGCGCGTCTCCGGCTACGACACGACGAGTCGCCGCGACAGCGACTACTACGCCGTCTTCGCCGACATCCCGGCGGACGACCGCGCCGCCTGGGATCGCGCGAAGGCGTACGTCGACGAAGTCGGCCCTCGCATGGCGGATGCCTGGGATCGCGGCGAATACCCGCTCGACATCGCACGGCGCATGGGAGAGATGGACCTCGTCGTCGACGGCATCGATCACCCGAAACTGACCCGCTTCTCGCCGCTGGCCGCCGGACTGGTCAACATGGAGATCTCCCGCGGCGACGGTTCGCTCGGCACGGTGCTGGCGGTACAGGGCGGGCTCGCACTGCGCACGCTCGCGCTGTTCGGCAGCGACGAGCAGCAGGAGCGATGGCTGACTGCACTGGCCGACGGCTCGGTGCTCGGCTCCTTCGCACTCACCGAACCCGACCACGGCTCGGACTCGGTATCGCTGGAGACCGAGGCGCGACGCGACGGCGACAGCTGGGTCATCCGCGGGGCGAAGAAGTGGATCGGCAACGGCGCATCAGGCGGCATCACGTTCGTGTGGGCTCGCGTGGACGACCCGGATGCGGACGAGCACGGCGCCGTGCGCTGCTTCCTGGTCGAGCAGGACTCCCCCGGCTACACGGGCACCGTGATACCAGGGAAGGGCTCGCTGCGCGGCATCCATCAGGCGCACATCGTGCTCGATGACGTGCGCGTTCCGCTGGATGCGGCCCTGCCGGGTACGCGTAGTTTCAAGGACGCGTCGACCGTCCTCTACGCCACCCGCTCTGGCGTCGCATGGTCGGCGCTCGGCCACGCGACCGCCTGCTACGAGGCCGCGCTGGCCTACGCCATGCAGCGCGTGCAGTTCGGCAAGCCGCTGGCGAAGTTCCAGATGGTGCAGGAGCGCCTGACGCACATGCTCGAGGACCTCACGGCGATGCAGCTGTACTGCCGTCGCCTGGCCGACCTCGAGACGGCCGGCGAATTGCGACCGACGCAGGCCTCACTCGCGAAATTCCACAACACGCGCGCTGCCAGGCGGATCGCGTCGACGGCGCGCGATCTGCTCGGCGGCAACGGCATCCTGCTCGAGAACGGCGTCATCCAGCACATGGCCGACATCGAAGCGATCCACACTTACGAGGGCACCGAGAGCGTGCAGGCACTGCTGCTCGGCCGCGACATCACCGGAATGAGCGCGTTCGTCTGACGCATCCCGCCGCTCCCTCATCGCGGGACATACTCTGCGGGGCGAGACCGACCTGCACAGGCCAAGCCTCACCCCGCAGAGCACGTCTCGCGGGAAGGTGTCAGTTCGCGCAGCCGCACGACCCGGACGGGCCGCGCACCATGAAGCAGACGTCGCACACGCCGTAGTCGCGCTCTTCGACCTTGGTCGGGCGCACAGGGCGCGCCGGAGCAGCCGCACGGGGCGCCGCCGCCTTCTTGGAGCCCGGCGTCCGCTTGGTGGATGCCTTGAGCGGGGTGGATTCCGCGTACGCGCTCGGGTGCGTGACGAAGAAATACGGCGCGCGGCCTTCGCTCGGCTGCAGCCGGAGCATGGTCGAACCAACGACGATCTGCTCCCAGGACTCGAAGCCGTTCGTGTAGGTCTTGCCGATGTGCAGCGGGGCGCCCTCGCCCACACGGACAGCTTCGATGTAGCGGCCGCGGTCGATGAAGGCGGAGATGCCAACGGCGTCGGTGATCGCCGTGATGAATTCGTGATTGATCTGGTCGATCCGGTGCGCGCGAAGCGCCTCGGGAAGGTTGCGATAGGGACGGGAGGTGCCTGCGGGGGTCGGCCCCTGTACTTCGTTCATTGCTTCCAGGATCTCACGCGCGGAGGGATACCACACACCAATGTCCGGCATGCAAGACTGGCCCCATGGCGCGGGCGACGATCATCGGCAGTGGTCCGAACGGACTTTCGGCGGCTGTGTCCATGGCACGCGCCGGCTACGAGGTGCGCGTTCTCGAGTCGGCGCGCACGATCGGCGGCGGTGTGCGCACCCTGGAATCCACGCTGTCCGGCTTCCGCCACGACGTCTGCTCGGCTGTGCACCCGGCGGCGCTCGCCTCGCCGTTCTACCAGGCATTCGGACTCGCGGAGCGGATCGAGTGGATCCGTCCGGCGATCTCGTACGCGCATCCGCTCGACGACGGCCGCGCGGGCATCGCGTGGCGCGATATCGAACGGACGGCCACCGGGCTCGGTGTCGACGAGCGCGCCTGGCTGAGCCGGCTGCGCCCGCTGAGCTCCCATATCGGCGGCGTCGTCGACTTCACCGGCAATCAGATGCTCCGCATCCCGCACGACCCGATCACGGCCGTTCGTTTCGCCCTGCGGATGCTGGATCAGGGCTCGCCTCTCGCCGCACGCGCCTTCCGGACCGATGAAGCCGCTGCGCTGATGTCCGGTGTGCTGGCGCACGCCAACACGCCCCTCCCCTCGCTCGCCGGGGCTGCCGCCGGGTTGCTGCTGGCCGCGCAGGCCCACGCCGGCGGGTGGATGTATCCGCGCGGCGGAGCGCAGCCCATCGCAGACATCATGGCCGAAGACCTCGCCGCCCACGGCGGAACGATCGAAACCGGTGTGAAGGTCGACGACCTCGCCTCCCTCGACTGGGGCGACCCGGCGCGTGGCGACGTGCTGATGCTGAACACGTCGCCACGGCTCCTGTTGACGCATCCGGACATTCCCGCGCGCTACGCGCGCGCGATCCGCGGATACCGATACGGCCCAGCCGCCGCCAAGGTCGATTTCGCGCTCGACGGGCCGGTCCCGTGGGCGAACGCCGACGTCGCGAAAGCCCCGACCGTGCATGTGGGCGGCACGCGCGAAGAGGTCTGGGCGAGCGAGAACGCGGTCGCCAGAGGCGTCGTCAGCGAGCGTCCGTACGTGCTCACCGTGCAGCCCTCGGTGCTCGACGACACCCGTGCGCCGGAAGGCAAAGCCGTGCTCTGGGCTTACATCCACGTGCCGCAGGGATCCCACCTCGACGCGACAGAACTGATCACCAACCAGGTCGAGCGGTTCGCTCCGGGGTTCCGCGACCGCATCCTCGCGCATCATGCCGTCCCGGCATCCGCACGGGAAGCGATCAACCCGGCCGAGATCGGCGGCGACATCCTCGGGGGCGCGTTCACGATCGCGCAGGCGCTGCGACGGCCGACGCTGTCGACAGCACCGTGGCGGACGCCGATGGCCGGCGTGTACCTGGCCTCCGCGTCCACGCCCCCCGGCCCCGGCGTGAACGGCATGGCCGGCTGGCACGCCGCCCGCACCGCACTCAGGGATGGCGGCGCCAGGGTCTCGCTCAACGACCTCTTCTGAGGACGGCACTATCCGCCGCACGGCCGCACCGGGCAGGATGGCACCATGGCGTACGACATTCCGGCTCCCATGCTCGCGAAGGCGGCACCGGCCGTCCCCGACCCGGCCAGGACACCGGGCGGGCTGCTCTACGAACCGAAGTGGGACGGCTTCCGCGGACTCCTGGCCTGGGACGGCGAGACGCTCGAGATCGGTTCCCGCGGAGCCAAGCCGCTGACGCGCTACTTCCCCGAACTGGCGGATGCCGCGGCGACCGCACTGCCCCGCCCGTGCCTCCTCGACGGCGAGATCGTCGTCGCCACCGGTGAACCGGGCGCGCAGCGGCTGGACTGGGAGGCGCTCAGTCAGCGCATCCATCCGGCGGCCTCCCGCATCACCCGGCTCGCCGCCGAGACGCCGGCCATGTTCATCGCGTTCGATCTTCTCGCCGACGGGGACGAGCTGCTGCAGGATCGGCCGTTCGCCGAGCGTCGCGAACGGCTCGAGCGATTGCTCACCGGCATCCCGCATCCCTTCCACCTGACGCGCACGACCCGGGATCGCGCTCTCGCCCAGCGCTGGCTGGCCGAATTCGAGGGCGCCGGCCTCGACGGCGTCGTCGCCAAGCCGTTGGATCAGCCCTACGCACCGGGCAAGCGCACGCTCATCAAGATCAAGCACGCGCGGACCGCCGACGTCGTGGCGCTGGGCTACCGCATCCACAAGTCGGGGTCGGGCGTCGGTTCGCTCCTCGTCGGGCTGTACGACGCCGACGGAGTGCTCCGCCAGGTCGGCGGTGTCGCGGCCTTCAGCGACGTCAGACGGCAGGAGCTCGTCGACGAGCTCGCTCCGTTCGTCGAGCGGGATGCCGAGGGCGAAGCCGTCACCGGCGAGGGTGAGCGCAGCCGGTTCTCGGGCGCCAAGGATGTGTCGTTCGTGCGGTTGCGCCCCGAGCGCGTGCTCGAGGTGCGCTACGACCAGATGGAGGGCGCTCGCTTCCGGCACACCGTGCAGTTCGAACGCTGGCGCCCGGATCGCGAAGCCCGCTCGTGCACGTACGCGCAGCTCGAGACGGTCGCCGGCTACGACCTGGACGAGGTGCTGGAGCGGGTGTGACCCGGCACTCGCCATAGGATGGTGCCGTCCGGGAGGGGTCGACGGTGAACGGTGAATGGCGAGTCGGCACGGCGACCGGACTGGTGGTGCTCGGCACCGCGGTGGTCGTCTGGTCCGCTTTCGCCATCGCGACGGATCTCCTCGGCGCCTCGACCTGGGCGGAAGCCGAGACGGTGAAGTGGTGGCTGCTCCTTGCGGTCCTGACCGGTGTCATCGCCGGCCTGTCCGCGAAGACGCTGCATCGCGCCGACGAATGGCTCGATGACATCCCTGCGAAGTCCTATCTGCCCTCCGTCGCCTGGTTCGCCGGCATCGCGCTGGGCGCCCTCGTCGCCGCACTGACCATCAGCGACCTCGTCCTGCGGATCGTCGCCGCTGCGGTCGCCATCACCGCGGCGCTGTTCATGGTGCTGCGCGCTCGGATGCTCCGCGACGAGATCCGCTCCACACGTGCGGAGTACGCCAGAGTCGAGGCGCTGCGCGCGCACGGGCGCCGGGTGCGGGCGGAGGTCGTCGACGCCGAGTTCACGCAGGTCTGGGTCGGCGCGATGATGCTGTTCGAGGTGACCGCCGAGTACACCGCGCGCTCTGGCACCCATCAGGTGCACGAGCGACTGCTGACCGGCATCGACGACGCGCCGACGATCGGCGGAACCGTGCTGCTGTGGGTCGCGGCCGACGGCTCGGCCCCGACGGATGTGTTCATGGACCCGGATCCAGACAGCATCCGGCATCCGGATCCCTCGCAGTTCCTGCCGGTCTCCGACCCGCGGATGCCCGGGGGCGACGCGATCTCCTGATCCTCAGTCGCTGACCGGGTCGCCGTTCTCGTCCCAGTTCTCGGCGACCTTCTTGCTCGGCTGCACCCGCGGCGGTTCGCCGGGCATCTTGGGGAACTCCGGCGGGAACGACAGTTCGCCCAGGCCGTTCTCGACGTCGCGCTCCCACCAGCCGAGCAACGTCTCGATGCGCCCCGGCGCGGCCTGCAGTTCGGCCCACGGGTCTCCGACGTCCGCCAGGCGCTTCGGGATGCTGCGGACCGTGAAGCTCTTCGGATCCACGTCGTTCAACTCGTCCCAGTGCACCGGCGTGGACACGGTGGCCCCGGGGAGCGCACGCGGGCTGTACGCACCGGCCATCGTGCGGTCTCGGTTGGCCTGGTTGAAGTCGACGAAGACGCGCTCCCCGCGTTCTTCCTTCCACCAGCTCATCGTCACCTGCTCCGGCATCCGGCGCTCCAGCTCGCGACCGGCCGCGATGACCGCGTGCCGCACGTCGAGGAACTCGTGCTCGGGGACGATCGGGCAGAACACGTGCAGACCCCGGTTGCCGCTCGTCTTGATGAACGGCTCCAGCCCGCCGTCACGCAGCACTTCGCGCAGCCCGTGCGCGGCGACGACGGCATCCGCGAAGTCCGTACCCGGCTGCGGATCGAGGTCGATGCGCAGTTCGACCGGGTTGTCCGGGTCATCGGCCAGTGACGCCCACGGGTGGAACACGATCGTGTTCATCTGCACCGCCCACACGATCGCGCTCGGACGGTTGAAGACGATCTGCGGATGACGGCGCCCGCTGTTGTACGTCACCGTCACGGCATCCACGAAGTCGGGCGTGCCCTTGGGGGGGTTCTTCGAGAAGAAGCTCTCGCCGCCGATCCCGTCGCGGAACCGCTCGAGCGAGACCGGACGGTGCCCGTTCGCGTTCAGGAACGGGGTCGCCACCTGTTGGGCGTACTCCGCGAGCTCGGCCTTGGTGATGCCGATCTCCGGCCAGATCACGCGGCTGGGGCTGGACAGCGCGAGCTCGCGCTCACCCTCGGGGTCGGACACGGTCACGGTGACGCGTTCTGAGGCCATGCGTCGACCTTATTGCGAACCGACGGCGTCGGCCAGGGTCGGGCGGTTCAGTCTCCGAGATCGACCGCGAGCACCAGCACCGGCGCGAGCGCGTCGCGCTCGACGATGATCGACGGGCCGGCGGCGTCCACGAGGATGCCGGCCATCTCCGGGTGCGTGGAGAGCACCTTGGCGAGCTGCTCCGGCGTGAACGGCATCGGTCGGTCTCCGCGACCGAGTGCGACGACCTCGAGCGGGTGCGAGAAGAGCTGGAGGAATCGCTTGCCGTCGGGGGTCTGCGCCTCGGCGATGCCCACCTGACCGCTGGACGTGCCGTCGTTGACGGCGACCCACGCCTTGGTCTTCGCCAGTGCTTCGCCGACCTTGACCGCGGTGTCCGCCTCGCGAGGACCCGACAGCAGCGTCTTGATCGTGAGGTCGGGGTCGGCCTGGTCGAGTGCCTTCTTCAGCACCTCGGTCGGGAAGACCGCGCGGTGGACGCCCGACGCGTTGTCGATGATCAGCCCGGTGAACTCGCCGGCGACGACCTGCTGGATGACCGATGTCACCGGCTGGGCGACCGCGGACGTCGCGGTCGGGTCGGTCTCGCGCTGCACCGAGTCGCGCACCGAAGCGGCGTTGCTGAAGGCGAGCATGAACGAGCGGTCCTCGTCGCGGACCACGGCGATCGAGAGCGCCTGCCCCTCGGCGATCTGCGTGCGGGCGTCGCCGTTGACACGGAGATACAGATGACCCTGAAGCGCCTGACGGAGCACACCCAGCAGCTGCTCGTTGGTCGCGCCCTCGGCGAGTTCGGCGAGGGCCTCGCGGAGCAGGACGTTGTCCTTCATCCCGGCAACCGTCTCGGTCTGCTCGGGAGGAAGAGCGGCCGCCAGCGGCAGGGTGCGCTTCGCCGGAGATGCGGGGGCCGTCGGTGCGGAGGGCGCGGATGCCTGAACCTGCGGGCGCGGTGCGGCGGGCTCGGTGCTCGGCAGCGTGACCTCGGGTCCGGCGTCCGCGCCGACGCCACGGAACGCCTGCACCGAGATGCCGACCGTGGGAGCCGCCTCGCTCTCGGGCTGATCCGTCGTCGGGTCGTCGGGCTGAACCGCATCGTCCGCCTCGTCGACGGTCGGCTCAGCGACCGGGACGGCGTCGTCGGCGGACTTCTTGCGGCGGGAGAACAATGCCATGCCAGTCAGCCTAATCGCCGCCGCGCGCGTGGACCGCACCGCCGCCCGCTGCGGGCGACCGCGCGCCGCTACAGCTTCTCGATCGGCGCGATCTTGATGAGGAGCTTCTTCTGCCCCGCCGAGTCGAACCGCACGTGCGCGATGCGTTTCGCGCCTTCGCCGGTCACGGCATCCACCCGCCCCTCGCCGAAATCCTCGTGGCGGATGCGGTCACCGGCAGTGAGTTCGAGGTCGCCGTTGTCCCGCACCTTCGAGGTGACCTTGTTGGGGAAACGATCCATCGACGTCGACAGCGGCTTGAGCGAGCTGCCGAGCGGCTTCACTCCGAACCGATCTCCGCCCCCGCCGGGACGACGCGCGTTGAGCGCACGCGACTGCGTCCCGCCGCGCGAGTTCACATCCCCGGGCGACTGGCGCCAGTCGATGAGACCGGCGGGGATCTCCTGCAGGAACCGGCTCGGCATCGCCACCGTCACCTCACCGAACTGTGCGCGGGTCATCGCGAGCGACAGATGCAGACGCTTGCGTGCGCGCGTGATGCCGACGTAGAACAGTCGCCGCTCCTCCTGCGGACCACCCGGCTCACCCGCCGAGATGCGGTGCGGGATGAGGTCCTCCTCGACGCCCGTGACGAACACGGCGTCGTACTCCAGGCCCTTCGCGGTGTGCATCGTCATCATCGACACCGAGCCGGACTCGTCATCCAGGTCGTCGGCGTCCGAGACCAGCGCGACGTCGGTGAGGAAGTCCACGATGGTTCCGTCGGGGTTGTTGCGAGCGAAGTCACGCGTCACGGCCACGAACTCGTCGAGGTTCTCGACGCGCGCCTCATCCTGAGGGTCGCGGCTCGCGCGCAGCGCATCCAGATAGCCGCTCTTCGCGAGCAGCAGCGTGAGTCCGTCTGCGACCGACGTCGCCGGCGGCACCTCGCCGGAAGAGGGCAGCACGATCTCGGATGCCTCGGCCAGCACGGCATCCAGGTGCGCGATGGCCGCCTGCAGCTTGGGCCCGACGCCGAGCTCGGCGGGGCGCGACAGCGCCTCGCGGAACGTGATGCCGTGGTCCTCGGCGAACCGCGCGATCGCCGTCTCTGTGACGTCGCCGATGCCGCGTCGCGGCTTGTTCAGGATGCGTCGCAGCGACATCTCGTCGGCGGGGTTCGCGACGGAGACGAGGTACGCCAGCGCGTCCTTGATCTCGGCGCGCTCGTAGAACTTCGTGCCGCCCATGATCTTGTACGGGACGGCAGAGCGGATGAAGATCTCCTCGAGCGCACGCGACTGCGAGTTCGTGCGGTAGAACACCGCCACCTCGGAGTACGGGATGCCCTTTCGATGCAGCGCCTCGACCTCGTCCGCGACGAACTGCGCCTCATCGTGCTGCGAGTACCCGGTGAAGCCGACGATCTTCTCGCCGTCACCGCGATCGGTCCACAGCTTCTTGTCCTTGCGGTCGAAGTTGTTGCCGATCACCGCGTTCGCCGCCGAGAGGATGTTCTGCGTCGAGCGGTAGTTCTGTTCGAGGAGCACGACCTTCGCACCGGGGAAGTCGCGCTCGAACTCGCTGATGTTGCGGATGTCCGCACCGCGGAAGGCGTAGATCGACTGATCGCTGTCGCCGACGACGGTCAGCGACGCGCCTTCGAGTGCCGGTGACGTCTCGGGCTCGAAGATCATCATGCCGTTCGCGGCATACGGGTCGGGGGCGCTCGACGACACGGGACGCGTCAGTTCGTGGATCAGCGCGTACTGCGCGTGGTTGGTGTCCTGGTACTCGTCGACGAGAATGTGCCGGAACCGTCGCCGATAGGTGTCCGCGACCTGCGGGAAGGCGCGGAACAGGAAGACGGTCTGTCCGATGAGATCGTCGAAATCGAACGCGTTCGCCTTCTGCAGCTGGCGCTGATAGTCGCCGAAGATCTCGACGAAGAGGCGCTCGGCCGGATCGGACATGTTCGCCTGACGGGCGTAGGCCTCGGCATCCGACAGCTCGTTCTTGAGCTTGGAGATGCGGGACTGCACGGATGCCGGGGTGAGTCCGTATGCGTCGGCCTCGTGCTCTTTCACGAGCCGTTTGATGAGCGCGCGCGAGTCGCCGGAGTCGTAGATCGTGAATGTCTTGGTGAAGCCGAACTGCTCGGCCTCGCGCCGCAGGATCCGCACGCATGCGGAGTGGAACGTCGAGATCCACATGCCGCGGGAGGCTTCGCCGACGAGCGCGCCGACCCGCTCGCGCATCTCGCCGGCGGCCTTGTTCGTGAAGGTGATGGCGAGGATCTGGCTCGGCCATGCCTCGCGTCCCCGCAGCAGCGAGGCGATGCGGCGCGTCAGCACGCTCGTCTTGCCCGAGCCGGCACCCGCCACGATGAGCAGCGCGGGGCCGCGATAGGTCACTGCTTCGAGCTGCTGCGGATTGAGGCCTGCCAGGAGGTCGTCCTGCGCCTGGGGCCCGGCTGTTCCGGGAACGATGAGAGGTGCGTCGGTCATGTCCTATCGAGTCTAAGCGGCGCCACCGACACGGCGCTCCGACGAACGCCTCAGGCGATGCGGGTCCCCGGCGGCAGGCGTCGCGCCGGCGTCCGCGTGCGCGACCAGGCGCCGGCGAACAGGCCGCCGGCGATCAGGATCTGGATGCCGAGACCGACGAACCAGCTCGGCACCGTTCCTTCCATGATCTCCTCCGGCGTGCGCATGTCGCCGTAGTTCCCCGCGCACTCATCCCAGCGCTGCTCGACCGGCGGCTGCTGCGCCGCTCGCACCCCGAGCTTGATCTGACCGAACATGTCGACCGGATAGCCGTCATCGTTGAACTCCGTCGGCGTCGCATCGGCGAGCACGACGAAGGGGTTGGCCGCCAGCACCCACCACACGCGGTCGAACCGGGGAACCTCGTAGGTATACGTCTCCCACTCGTCGCAGTTCACTTCGCCGTTCGTGTCGTAGGGCCGGCTGTAGCTGGTCGCCTCGCTGCGCAGCGCTGCGCCACCGAGCCCGAACACGATGAGCGTCCCGATCGTGAGGGCGGCGACGACGAGGTACGTCGCGGCGACCGAGAACAGCGGAC
The DNA here is from genome assembly GCF_057748015.1 of Microbacterium sp. STRO-1N. Next base: position 1,134,595 of record NZ_CM173234.1, on the reverse strand, counting down.
GCGCGATGATCCCGCTCAGCCCCACGCCGATCGTGGCGACGATCACGATCTCGACGGCCAGGATCAGCAGCGAGACGAGCAGCACGAGCGCGTTCGCACCGCCGCCGAGCAGCCCGATCGCGAGGAACGGCAGCGCGACCAGCAGGAACGCTCCGCCGGTCGCGATCGCGGCGAGGAGTTTTCCGAGCATGATGTCGCCCGTGGACGCCGCCGTCACCTGGATCGCTGCGAGCGTCGCCGCCTCGCGATCGCCGTTGATCGCGTTGCCGCTGAGCGTCGGCGAGACGAGCACGACGAGCAGCAGCACCACGTTCACGATGATCGAGTACACCCCTGCACCCATCGCGTCGCCCCAGGAGTAGACCATGAAGGCCAGTGCGGTGATCCCGACGAGCAGCAGCGCGAAGACGCCGAGCAGGATGTACCAGCCGACGCTGCGCAGCCGCTGCGTCAGTTCGAGTCGTGCGATCGTTGCGATGTGCGCGGCGCTCATGCACCAGCCTCCGTTTCGGACGAGGGATGCGCCGGCGGCGATGCCGTCGCGCTGCGGAGGTTGAGGAACGTGTGCTCGAGAGCGCTCTGCGCCGGTGCGAACTCCGCGACCGCGAGTCGCGCCTCGATGAGCAGGCGCAGAGCGGCTGCCGCGGCATCCTCGCCGGGGAACCCGACGACGACCGCGCCGCGGTCCGCTCCGACCGACTCGACCGGGATGCCGAGAGTCGACGCGACCTGCCAGGCATCGGCGCTGAAGCGCTCATCGGTCGCGCCCGCCAGCCGGACGCGCCACGCGCGGGTGGCCGACGGGGCGGGGGCCGCGTCGACGACGGAACCCGCCACGAGGAACACCGCGTCGTCGACGACCTCCTCCAACTCGGACAGGATGTGGCTCGAGATCAGCACCGTCCGACCCTGGCTCGCGAAGTCGCGCAGCAGCAGGCGCAGGTGAACCCGCGCTTGCGGATCGAGCCCGGATGCCGGCTCGTCGAGCAGCAGCACCTGCGGGTCGTGCACGAGCGCGCGCGCCAGTCCGAGCTTCTGCTTCTGTCCGCGTGAGAGCACCTTCGCGGGCGCGTCCGCGAGCTCCTGCAGGCCGACCAGCGCCAGCAGTTCGGTCGCGCGAGCCGCCGCATCCGGCTTGGACATGTCGTACAGCCGAGCCGTCGTGGTGATGGTCTCCCTGGCTGTCAGCGATGGCCAGGCGCCCAGCGCATCCGGCATCCATCCAAGGAGTCGCCTCGCCGCGAGTGGCTCGGTCACTGGGTCGATGTCGCCGATGCGGATGCTGCCGGTATCGGGCGCGAGCAGCGAGGCGAGCATCAGCAGCAACGTGGTCTTCCCCGCGCCGTTCGGGCCGACCAGTCCGGTCACCCGACCGGCCCTGGCATGGAAGCTCGCGTGTCGGACGGCGTGCACTTCGCCGAATGATCTGGTGACGCCCTCGGCGATGATTCCGCTCATCCGGTCATCATGGCATCGCGGAGCACCCGAACCGTGGAACTGCCAGGTGACGCTCAGCGCATGGTCGATCCTCAGGCGCGCACTGGCAGAATCGGGGCATGCGCACGATCCTCAACATCATCTGGCTGATCCTGGCCGGGTGGGCACTGTTCCTCGGCTACGTGCTCGCGGGCATTCTGCTGTGCATCCCGATCATCACGATCCCGTGGGCGATCGCCTCCTTCCGCATCGCCGGCTACGCCATCTGGCCGTTCGGGCGCGAGGTCGTCAGCAGGCCGACCGCCGGCGTCGGGTCCTTCCTCGGCAACGTCATCTGGGTGATCCTCGCCGGATGGTGGCTCGCGATCGGACACATCGTCTCCGGCATCGCGCTGTGCATCACGATCATCGGCATCCCGATGGGCATCGCCGACTTCAAGCTCGTGCCCGTGTCGCTGATGCCGCTGGGCAAGGAGATCGTCAAGTCGGGAACCGGCGCCTTCGACCGGACGCTGTGACCTCAGGAGGTCAGTTCCGGAAGAAGCCCACGCCGAGATCCGGGTGGTCGACGAAGACCCCGTCGACACCGGTGCGCGCGATCGCGCGCCACTCCCCCTCGTAGTCGCCGTAGGCCTCACGCGGACCGTCGCTGCGGAACTCCGGCGAGAGGAACGCGTTCTCCGGGCGGCACGTCCAGGTGAACACCTGCAGGCCTCTGGCATGCGCGTCGGCGACGATCGAATTCGGCGTGCTCAGCAGCATCCGCTTGTTCACGCTGATCCCGTCGACTCGGCCGACGAGGCCGTCCAGACCGGCCGACTCCACCGTGGCCGGGTAGGTCAGCGCCTTCTTGCCGTGCGCGACGAGCTGATCGTACGGCCGCCCCTTCGCCTCGATCAGGTACACGTAGGATGCCGCGATGCCTGCCGCGCGCAGTTGCGCGAGCACGGTCGATTCGAAGGACTCGATGATGAGCGGCAGCTCGCCGTCCGCCCAGCCCGCGGCGCGCAGATCACGCGCGATCAAGGGCGCGAGGCCCAGACCGATGCTCTCGAAGTAGGTCGCATGCTTGATCTCGAGCACGACGCCGATCTCGCGCCCGTGCTCGGCCGAGCCGTCGCGCACGAGGTCGAGGACGTCGATCAGCCGGAGGATCGGCTGCCCGCGGTCGAAGCTGGCGCTCGACTGCCGGAGCTCGGGAACCCGCTCACGGACGCGCAGCGTGGCGAGTTCGTCCCAGGTGAAGTCCTCCGTGAACCAGCCGGTCAGCGCCTGGCCGTCGATCCGCTTCGTGGTCCTGCGCTCCGCGAATTCCGGATGGTCGGCCACATCCGTGGTCCCCGAGATCTCGTTCTCGTGGCGCACGACGAGCACTCCGTCGCCGGTCGCGACCACGTCGGGCTCGACCGCGTCCACTCCCATCGCCAGCGCGAGCTCGTAGGCGGATCGGCTGTGCTCCGGCCGATACCCGGATGCGCCGCGATGACCGATGACGAGGGGCGCATTCCTTGGCATGCTCTCAGCGTAGAACAGCGCACGCATCCGACAGCCCGGGTACTGTATTAACAAGCGATATCAAGACCCCCCTTGGAGTGAGGCCACGATGAGCAACTTCGCATTCAACAACCCGGCTTTCCAGCAGCAGGATCCGCGCAATGTCGCGACCTACCCCGGCGGACCGCAGGCGGCTCAGGGCGCGCAGGCGGCCTCGTTCCAGCACGCCGGAGTGGATGCCGCCACGAACGCGCAGCTGGAGGGCATGTACGCCGCTCCGGCCGCCGGCGCGGTCGAGACCGACCGGATGAGCGTCGAGGACACCGTCTGGAAGACCGTCGGACTGTTCGTCGTCCTGCTCGCCACCGCCGCGGTCGGCTGGATGTGGACGGCCACGAGCTTCTACACCACGGGCGAGGCGAACATGATCCCGTGGATGGTCGGCGCCCTGGGTGGCTTCGTCCTCGCGATGGTCGTCACCTTCACTTCGCGCAAGAAGGTCCGCCCGGCGTTGATCTTCGCCTATGCCGCGTTCGAGGGTCTCTTCGTCGGAGCGATCTCCGCCTTCTTCGAGATCATCTGGCCCGGCATCGTCATGCAGGCGACGCTCGCGACGTTCTCCGTCGTCGGCGTCACGCTGGCGCTCTTCGCCAGCGGCAAGATCCGCGCCTCGAAGAAGATGACCAAGATCGTGATGATCGCCATGGTCGGCTACCTCGTCTTCTCGGTGCTGAACCTCATCCTCATGTGGACGGGTGTCCTGCCGCAGGGCCAGGCCTTCGGCCTCTACAGCCAGCCGATCATGGGTATCCCGCTCGGCCTCATCATCGGCATCCTCGTGGTCTTCATGGCCGCGTACTCGCTGGTCATGGACTTCGACCAGATCCAGCAGGGCGTGCGCAACGGCGCTCCGCGCAAGTACGGCTGGCTCGGCGCTTTCGGCATCATGGTCACGGTCGTGTGGCTGTACGTCGAGATCCTCCGCATCATCGCGATCGTCCGCGGCGACAACTGACCCGCTCCCGCAGCTCGAAGAAGGCCCGTCTCCTCGGAGGCGGGCCTTCCGCGTTGTCAAGGGGTTGTCGTAAGTTCTCGCGACGGCCAGTCTGGGGACACCGACTACAGAAAAGGAGCCCACCATGAGCTTCCTCGGATTCCTCCTCCTCGGACTGATCGCCGGTGCGATCGCCAAGCTGATCCTGCCAGGACGGCAGGGTGGCGGGTGGTTCATCACCCTTCTGCTCGGCGTCGTCGGCGCGATCCTCGGCGGCTGGTTGGGCAGTCTCCTGCTGAACCGTCCGCTCACCGAATTCTGGGACCTCGGCACGTGGTTGCTCGCCATCGGCGGCGCGATCATCGTGCTGCTGATCTACGGCCTCATCGCCGGCCGGGGCCAGAAGGTCAACGACTGACGTCGGCGGCCTTCGCCTCCAGAATCGCACGTTCGCGGTCGTTGCCCGCCAGCCGGGCAGCGGCCGCGAACTCTGCGCGCGCCTCGTCCTCGCGGCCCATCCGCAGCAGGAGTTCGCCTCGCGTGGCCGGCAGCAGGTGGTAGTCCTTCAGCGCACCTGAGGCCGCGAGACGATCGATCTCCCGCAGCGCGGACGCCGGACCGGTGGCCATCGCGATCGCCGCCGCGCGGTTCAGATCGACGACCGGTGACGGCGCGATCCGACCGAGCGCCTCGTAGAGCACCACGATTCGGTCCCAGTCAGTGTCGTCGATGGAGGGCGCGACGGCATGGCACTCGGCGATCGCCGCCTGGAGGCCATACGCCGTGCGTGCACCGAGGTCATCCGCGCGGGCGAGCGCCGCTCGCCCCGCGGTGATGCGGCCGCGGTCCCAGCGGCGGCGGTCCTGATCGCCGAGCAGCACGGGGTCGCCGTTCGCGTCGAGGCGGGCCAGGAAGCGCGCCGCCGTGAGCTCCATGAGGGCGAGGATGCTGTGCGCATCGCGCTCCTTCGGCAGCAGCGCCGCGAGCACCCGCGCGAGACGGATCGCCTCGAAGCTCAACTCCGGACGCATCCAGTCCGGGCCGCTCGAGGCCGCGTGGCCCTCGTTGAAGATCAGGTAGAGCACTCCCAGCACGGCGCTCAGCCGCGCCGGCTGCTCCTGACTCGGCGGCACCTCGAACGGCACGTTCGCTGCGGCCAGTGTCTTCTTCGCCCGCACGATGCGCTGCTGGACGGTCGCGGTCGGGATCATGAAGGCGCGCGCGATCTCCTCGCTCGAAAGTCCGGCGACGACGCGCAGCGTCAGCGCCACCTGCGCCTCGCGGGAGAGAACGGGGTGGCAGGAGATGAACACGAGCCGCAGCACGTCGTCATCGATCTCGTCGGGATCCCAGGGGTCTGCGGTCGCGGCATCCGCCTGCTCCCGCTCGAGATCGTGAGCGATCGCCGCCACGCGGTCATCGAAGCGCTCCTGACGTCGCCAGCCGTCGATCGCGCGGCGCTTGGCCACGGCGGTGAGCCAGGCGGCCGGGTTTCGCGGCACCCCTTCCGACGGCCATTGCTTCAGCGCCTCCACGATCGCCTCCTGCGCGAGGTCCTCGGCAGACGAGAAGTCTCCGACCATGCGCGTGAGCGTCGCCGTGATCTTCGCGGACTCGATGCGCCAGACGGCGGCGAGGGCGCGCTCCACGTCCGTGGAGTGCGCCCTCGGCGCGGGTGAGGTCTCGCTCATGTCAGCCCTGGGAGCGCTGCGCCTGCTCCGCGCGCCAGCCCTCTTCCTTCTGGATCCACTCGTTGTCCTCAGGGAAGTCGCTCATCTCCGTCACGCGACGCACCTCGAGGAAGGCACCGGCTCCGAGAGGCGCACGCTTGGCCCACTCGACCGCTTCCTCACGCGATGAGACCTCGATGATCCAGAAGCCGTTGAACAGCTCCTTCGTCTCACCGTACGGACCGTCGGTGACGAGCGGTGTCTCGGCGGAGTAGTCGACCACGAAGCCCTCTGCTGCGTCCGTCAGCCCTTCGCCCGCCACGAGCACGCCGGCCTTCATCATCGACTCGTTGTACTTCCCCATGGCCTCGATGATCTGCTCGAAGGGGATCTCCTGATACGCCTCGACACCCGAGTCGTCTGCGCGCATGATCAGCATGTACTTCATGGTTGTTCTCCTTGATGTGGGGCCGTGTCTCGACCCTCTCACTGAAGACGTCGAACGGGAAGACACCGGATCGACACGGCATCCGAAATTCTTCCGAAAATCCTCTGCGGGCCGACGCGATAGCCTCTGGGGGTGACGAAGCGGATACGACCGACGCGCGCCCGGTGGCTGGTCGCGCTGCTCACTGCCCTCATGATCGGCTCCGGCGCCGCGCACGCCGAGACCCCGCCGGAACTCGATCAGGGCTACGTCACGGACCTGTCCGACGTTCTCGGCGATGCGGAGGAAGCGCAGCTCGAGCAGCAGCTCGGAGAACTGGCGTCAGCCGAGGGACGCCCCGAACTCTTCGTCGTGCTCGTGCCGGACTTCGAGAACCCGGGCAACGCGCTCACCTGGGCCGACGAGACGGCGCTGCGCAACAACCTCGCACCCGATCAGTACCTGCTGGCGATCGCCACCGACGGTCGCAGTCTCGCCATCTCAGCCGAGTACGGGGACGACGGGGTCGCAGCCGGACCGCTTTCCGAGTCCCGCGTTCTCGACATCGAGGACGAGCTCGGTGCGGAGTATCTCGCCGACGACGACTGGGTCGGCGGAATCGGATACGTCGCCGACGAGTTCGACGAAGTGCCCTGGCCGTGGTGGGTGTGGGTTCTCGGCCTCGCAGGTCTCGCGCTGATCATCTTCCTCGTCGCGCGTCTCGTGATCTTCCTGCGGCGACGGGCCGCCCTGGCCGCCGAGCTGCGGACGCTGGAGGGCCAGAAGAAGCGCGCCGCGCGCCTGCTGGTCCAGACCGATGAGGCGGTGCGCACCAGCGAACAGGAGCTCGGCTTCGTCACCGCGGAGTTCGGCGAGGAGACCACGACCGAGTTCGCCGCCGTGCTGACCGAATGCCGAGGCCGCCTGCAGGAGGCGTTCCAGCTTCTGGAGAAGCTTCAGGATGCCCAGGAGGACAGCCCGGACGACACCCGATCCTGGACCGATGCCATCATCCGGCTGTGCGGGCGGGTCGACGACGACCTCGAGGGACGCAAGCGGGAGCTGGCATCGCTTCGGGCTCTGGCGGACGGGGCGGCCGACACGCTGACCCGGCTGCGCTCAGAGTGGGAGGCCGCTTCGGCCTTCCCCGGCGAGGCCGTGGATCGCCTGTCCACGCTCGCGGCGGCGTTCTCCGCGACCGATCTCGTCGGCGTGGCGGACAATCCGGACGAGATCGACGGCCGGCTGCGCGCGGCGGACGTCCAGCTCGAGGCGCTGCAGAAGGCCGTGGACGCGCGCCGGCCGAAGGCCATCACCGCGGCCGTGCACGAGATCGAGCGGCTGCTCGCCGAGGCGAAGGACCTGCGGGATGCCGTCGGCGCCGAAGCGGACGCACTCGCATCACGGACCCCGGAGTCCTCGGCAGCAGCGCCAGGGGCGCCGGCGCAGGAAGCAGGGTCGGTCCTCGACAGAGCGAAGGCCGCCGTGCGAGCGGCGGAGCTCTCGGTGCAGGCACGACCGGGCGAGGTCAGCTCGTTCCCCCTCACGCGCCTGTACTTCGCGCAGCGGCAGCTCGCCGAGGCCGTCGCCGCCACCGGATCCAGCGATGCGGAGCTGCGAGCGGCGTCCGCACTCGCCGCCGCCGAACAGGTGCAGAGTCTCATCGGATCGCCGGCCGCGCCGGAGAGCCGGCGGTTCGTCCGGTCGCCATCTCCCACTGAGGGCGACGCCGTCATGTTCGACGTGCCGACCGCCGGCGCGAACGGGCGAACGACATGGAAGCGCTCCTACGCGTATGTGGAGGACGATGACGATGGCACCGGCGGAAAAGCCGTCTGGGGCGGGGTCACCGGAGGCGTGATCGGATTCTTCAGCAGCGTCAGCGTCGCCGACGGCGCACCGGGACTCATCGTGATGTTCGTCATCGGCGGAGTCGTGCTCGGAGCCCTCTCCGGTGCGTTCGGCGGCAACGGCGGTGGCGGTGGCGGCAGTTCCTCCGGATGGGGCGGTTCGTCGCGCTCCTCCTCCTCGCGTTCGTCGTGGGGAGGATCCTCGCGCTCCTCGAGCAGCCGATCCTCCGGCGGGAGCCGGTCGTCCGGCCGTTCCGGCGGGCGACGGTTCTGACCGCGGTCACGGAATCCCCTGTGGCCGAGCGCGTCGTCTTCTGGGACTTCGACGGCACCCTCGCGCGACGCGACGGCCTGTTCGCCGGGGCGCTCGTCGACGCGCTGCGACAGGTCGATGCGAGCATCGCCGTCGATCGCGAAGAGGTGCGGCCGCACCTGCGCACCGCGTTCCCCTGGCACACCCCGGACGTCACGACGCCGCCACTGACTCCGCAGGAATGGTGGGAGCGACTCCGCCCGGTCTTCGAGCGCGCATACCGCGCCTGCGGCGTCGGTGATGGCGTCGCGGTGGCAGCCGCGTCCGGAGTCGCGGCGCAGTTCTACCGCCTGGATGCGTGGGAGCTGATCGACGGCGCCGCTGATGCCCTCGATCTGGTTCGGGATGCCGGATACGCCAACGTGATCCTCAGCAACCACGGGCCAGAGCTCCCCGGGCTGATCGACGCCCTCGGGCTGCACGTCGACCTGACCATCACGAGCGCGGCCGTGGGCATCGAGAAGCCGAACCCGGCGCTCTTCCGGTACGCGCTCGAGGCGGCGGCCGCCGGCTCCGACACCTGGATGATCGGCGACAACCCGATCGCCGACGTCCAGGGCGCCGAGGCTCTCGGCATCCGTGCGTTGCTGGCAGACGGCGCGTACCCTGATTCGCGCGGCATGACGATCCTGGAGGCGGCGCGGATCGTCGCGGCATCCGGCTGAGGCGTCCCTTCCCGGAAACGACACGGGAGCAGATGCCTCGGCATCCGCTCCCGTGTTCAGATCACTCCCACTCGATGGTCCCCGGGGGCTTCGACGTGACGTCGAGCACGACGCGGTTGACCTCGCGCACCTCGTTCGTGATGCGGTTGGAGATCTTGGAGAGCACGTCGTAGGGAAGACGCGTCCAGTCCGCGGTCATGGCGTCCTCGCTGGACACCGGACGCAGCACGATCGGGTGACCGTAGGTGCGGCCGTCGCCCTGGACGCCGACCGAGCGCACGTCGGCCAGCAGCACGACGGGGCACTGCCAGATCTGCTGGTCCAGGCCCGCCTTGGTCAGCTCCTCGCGGGCGATGGCGTCGGCGTCGCGCAGAATCTCGAGGCGGTCAGCGGTGACCTCACCCACGATGCGGATGCCGAGGCCGGGGCCCGGAAACGGCTGACGTCCCACGATCGCCTCGGGGAGCCCGAGGTCGCGGCCGATCTGACGGACCTCGTCCTTGAACAGCGTGCGCAGCGGCTCGATGAGCTCGAAGTCGAGGTCATCGGGGAGACCGCCGACATTGTGGTGCGACTTGATGTTCGCGGTTCCCGTGCCGCCGCCGGATTCGACGACGTCGGGGTACAGCGTGCCCTGCACGAGGAACTTGACCGGCTCACCGGATGCCTTGGCCTCGTCCACGAGCTCGCGCTGGACCTTCTCGAAAGCGCGGATGAACTCGCGGCCGATGATCTTGCGCTTCTCCTCGGGATCCGTGACCCCCTCGAGGAAGCCGAGGAACGTGTCGGCGGCGTCCACGGTGATCAGGCGCACGCCGGTCGAGGCGACGTAATCCTGCTCGACCTGCTCGCGCTCGCCCTTGCGGAGCAGACCGTGATCGACGAAGACCGCGGTCAGCTGGTCGCCGATCGCCCTGTGCACGAGAGCGGTCGAGACGGCGGAGTCGACGCCGCCGGAGAGCGCGGAGATGACCCGCGCCGAACCGACCTGCTCGCGGATGCGCGCGACCTGCTCCTCGATGACGTTGCCGCTGTTCCAATCCGCGGCGAGACCGGCGGCCTTGTGCAGGAAGTTCTCGATGACCTCCTGACCGTGGTCTGAGTGCTTGACCTCGGGGTGCCACTGCACGCCGTAGAAGCACTTCTCTGCGCTCCCGAAGGCAGCGACCGGAGTCGCCTCGGTGGACGCCAGCACCTCGAAGCCCTCGGGTGCACGCGCGACCTGATCGCCGTGGCTCATCCACACGTTCTGCGTGTCTGGCTGTCCTCCGAGCAGCACTCCCCCGTCTCCGGTGAGCGCGGCATCCGTGGCGCCGTACTCGCGCAGGCCGGTGTTCGCGACCTCGCCGCCGAGGGCGCGGGCCATCACCTGGAAGCCATAGCAGATGCCGAGGGTCGGGATGCCGAGGGCGAAGATCCCGCCGTCGAGCGCCGGAGCGCCCTCTTCGTACACCGACGAGGGTCCGCCCGAGAGGATCAGCGCAACCGGGTTCTGCGCGGCGATCTCCGCGGCCGTGACCGTGTGCGGGACGATCTCGCTGTAGACGCCTGCCTCGCGGACGCGGCGGGCGATCAGCTGGGCGTACTGCGCGCCGAAGTCGACGACGAGCACGGGACGCTGGGCGGTGTCAGCGCTCATCGCGCGGCCTCCTGAGTGGTGGGGTCGGATGCGTCGGCCGCGATCGCGGCCTCGCGGGAAGCGAGATAGATCTTCACTTCACGGGAGACCTTGGCCTCCATGAAGAACGACAGCAGCGGCACGATGCCGCCCAGCGCGAGCATGATGAAGCGCGGGAATGCCCAGCGCATCAGGCTCCACACGCGGAAGCACGCGAACAGGTAGACGACGTAGAACCAGCCGTGCGCCACGAGGACGAACTGCGAGAGGTTCAGGCCGCCGGCCGTCTGCCCGGTGGAGTCGAGCTCGCACCCCATCCCGCCGGGGACGAACAGTGAATACCACTGGCATCCGTCGCCGACGATGACCGGCGCGAACCAGAGGAAGCCGCCCGAACCGCCCGCGAAGAGCTCGATGTGCGTGGGGCTGTACTTCAGGATCATCTCGGCGAGCAGCAGCAGGAGCATGACACCGGTGATGATCGACGCGATCTGGTAGAACTTCAGCGCCCCGCGGATCTTCGGGAAGGAGGCTGCTTTCGGTTCGCGCATGAGGTCCAGTCTACCCGCGCACCGGTACCGCTCCTGGCGTGCGGGCGGCACCGCCAGGTCGGTCAGGAATCGAGAAGTCCCGCCCGATCCCGGACCGTAGCGTGATGGACATGAACCGCATCGACTCCCTCACTCTCGAAGTCTCCGACCTCTCGGCTGCTCAGGACTTCTACTCCCGCGTCTTCGGGCTCGGTGATCGCCTGCGGCTGCGCTCATCGGATGCCGCGACGAGCGGTTTCCGCGGCTACACGCTGTCGCTGATCGTCGCCCAGCCCGCCGATGCGCGGCTGCTGCTGGACGACGCGATCGCCGCGCCAGAAGGCTCGATCGGGCTGGGCCTGTACAAGCGCGCGGCACTCGCGAAATCCGTCGGGGTCGAGTCCGACGGCAGCGGCTCGCATCGTCTGGCGATCAGCAGCACGATCGGCGGCGCGACGGATCCGGACGGGTTCGTCTGGGCGTCGGCAGCCTGAGCGGGATACGAAGGAGGCCGCCGGGATCGCTCCCGGCGGCCTCCTTCGCGATTCAGCGGATCAGAACCAGCCCGTGATCAGATCCCAGATCGATTCCAGGATGTCGCGCACCGCGCCCTTGCCACCACCGCGGTTGACGGTGACAGTCGCCGTGGCGGTGTCGCCGTCGGCCTGCGACACCTGGACGGTGTGCTTGCCGGGGTGGGTGTTCTTCGGCACCGTGACGGATGCCTGGAACGTGCCGTCCTCGCCGACCACGACCTCGCCGAGGTCGATGGCGGCACCCTTCTTGGGCTGCAACCGGATGGTGACCGTCTCGCCCGGCTCGAAGTCGGCGCCGGCGACGCTGAGCGTCTTGCCTGCCGAGACCTTCTTGGGCACCTCGATGGTTCCGGCGAACTCCACCGGCTCGGAACCTGCGATCGTGAACGGCACCTGGACCGTCGTCCCCGTGCCGGCGACGGCGACGGTGAGCGACTGCTCACCGAACACGCCGTCCGGCACCGTGAACGTCAGGCTCGCGCGGCCGACCTCGTCGGTCGTGTCGATGATCGTCGGGTCGATCTGGCCCGAGGAGAGCACGGTCTCGCCCAGCGATGCCGTCACCTCGGAGCCGTTCGCCTCACCGGCGCTGAAGTTCAGCGAGGAGAGAGCGATCGTCACCTCGTCGCCGGCGCTGTAGCCGTCGGCATCCGCGGCGCTCAGCGCGACACCCACCGCGCGCTGCGCGAGGTCGGGCGTGGCTGTTGCGTTCGCATCGAACCACTCCACCATCGACGAGAGGTCGATCTTCCCGGTATCCGCCTTGTTCGCTCCGTCAGCCAGAGTGAAGAAGTTGTCTCCACCGGCCGCCAGGAATGAGTTCGCCGCCACCAGATACGTCGCCGCAGGGTCGATGGGCGTGCCGTCGAGCGTGATCGACGTGATGCGTTCGCCGACAGCGGCCGTCGGGTCGTAGGTGTACACCAGCCCCTCGGACACGCCGAGCTTCAGGAATGGACGGCTCGCCCCCGCGGGCTGCCACTGCTCCTCGAGCACGCTCTTGAGCTGGGCTCCCGTGAGATCCAGTGTGACGAGCGTGTTGGCGAACGGCTGCACCGTCGCCGCCTCGCGGAACGTCACATTGCCGTCAGGATCCGCCGCGCCGGCACTCGCGTATGCGAGGTTGGCGCGGATGCCCCCGGGGTTCATCAGTGCGACATCCGCGCCGGTGGCCCACTTCTGGACATCGGCCACGAAATTGCCGATCGTCGACTCGCCACCGCGGTTCTCGGAGCCATTGGTCTGGCGCGCGCGGTTGAAGTCCGCCGTGATCTCGCCGACCTTCTCGGCACCGAGCACGTCGGCTTCGGCCTTGGCCGCATCGACGATCGACTGCACTTCGGTCACCGCCGGGTACAGCGCCACGCCATCCTTCGTGAGCGGCTTGATCTCGTTGGTGATCGAGATGAGCTCCTTCGACTCGGCATCCACCTGAAGGTTCATCAGGCCGAAATTCTCGCCGTACTGACCGGCCGAGACGACGGGTCGTCCGTCGATCACGTGGTTGTATGCGAGGTGGGTGTGCGCCGAGACGATCGCGCTCACGCTGTCGTCCACGCCGGCGACGATCTCGCCGAGCGCGGATTCCGGCGTGATGCTGGCGACGTCCGCACTGGTCGCGCCCTCGTGCACGAGGAGGATCAGCACGTCGGCCTCGCCGTTGCCCGCTTCACCATCGGTGAGGTCGGCAGCGACGTCGTTGACGGAGTCGACGATGCTGCGCACCTCGAGATCCGCGATGCCGTCCGGGGACACGAGGGAATCGAGTTCCTCGGTGACGGCTCCGATGAAGCCCACCGCGACGCCGTCGAGCTCGGTCACCCACGAGGGGGCGAGCGCCGGTTCGCCCGTCTCCGTCACGAAGACGTTGGAACTGATGTACTCCCAGTCCGCGCGGTCCTGCACGCGGCCCTCGAGGTCCTCCCAGCCCTGGTCGAACTCGTGGTTGCCCGCCGCACTGACATCGAGCCCTGCGGCGTTGAGCGCGTCGATCGTCGGGTTGTCGTCCTGGATGAACGAGGTGAACGTCGATGCGCCGATCAGGTCGCCGGCGGCGGCGAACACGGTGTTCGGGTTCGCTTCGCGCTGCTGCTGCACGGCTCCCGCGAGCACTGCAGCGCCGGCAGCCTTGCCATCGGCTTCGATCCGACCGTGGAAGTCGTTGATCGTGACGATGTCGATCGATACCGGCGGGATCTCGCTCGAGATGCCGACGATGACCGGGTCGTGATCGCTGGACCGGAAGGGCGTGCCCGATTCGGCGGCGCCGAACGCGTAGCCGCGATCGCTCCACTCCGGCGAGTTGATCCCCCACACGCCGGTGCCGGTCACGGACTCCGTCAGCGACGGGGACGCGATCGCGTGGTCGAGAGAGCCGAGCTCGCCGTCGAACGTGTAGGTGTACTGCCCCGCCGCCTTCGCGGGAACCAGGTCGGTCCAGCCGGCCTGGGCGAAGACGTCGATCGGGTCCTCCTGGCCATAGGCGTTGAAGTCGCCGAGCAGCAGGATGTCGTCGCTGCCACTGGTCTGCGCGAGCGTCTCCGTGAAGGCGAGAAGCGACTGCGCCTGCGCGACACGGTCGGCGTTGAAGAAGCCCTGCCCATCAGCCGGCTCCGCGCCACCGCCGGACGGCGGAGACTTCGACTTGAAGTGGTTCGCGACAACCGAGACGAGCTTGCCGTCCGCATCGAAGGTCTGCGCGATCGGCTCGCGGGCGTTGTCCCACACCGTCTCGTCGACGATGGTGGCGCTGTCGCCCACCGGCGTCACAGCGTCCTTCTTGTAGATGATCGCGTTCGTGATGACGTCGGTGTCGGTCTCCAGCAGCGCGGCCGGCGTCGGCACATAGGCCCACACCTCTGAGCCGGCATCGGCGTTGAGTCCATCGACGAGATCCGCGAGCGCCGAATCGGCCGGCTTGCCGAAGTGGATCGAGTTCTCGATCTCCATCAGCGACACGACATCCGCGCCCAGCGCGTTGATCGCCGTGACGATCTTCGACTTCTGGACCGCGAACTCCTCGGCCGTCTCGGCGCCCCGGGCATCCGGGTTCTCGCTCGACAGCGTCGTGAAGTAGTTGTAGACGTTGAAGGCTCCGACCTGCACGTCTCCACCGACCTCGGGGGCGGCGTCCGTACGCGGGTTCTGCGCGGTGAAGCCGGCCTTGTAGGCCGCATCGCTCGCGTCGTCGATCGGGACGACGGACTGCAGCCGCCAATCGTCGAAGCCGTACTGCAGCACGTGACCGGCATCCGCGAACTCGACCGCGTCGCCGTTGCGCACCACCGTGTCGGCCGTGAAGTACGGCTGCTCGCCCGGGTGGGCGTTGCTCGTGACCTGCGACGACCATCCGTCATCGAGCAGGATGCGCTCGGCACGGTTCTCGGCGGCGATCGCGTTCGCCGCGTCGCCCGGCCTGGTGGTCTCGGTGCTCTTGACGTTCAGCTCACCGGGGTTCAGCCACAGCGTGCCGTAGTTGTACAGCTGGTGGCTGGAGGCGACCAGGTATGAGCCGGTCGGCGCGACGAGCATGTTCTCGTAGGCCTCGCGGTCGGCTCCGGTCACAGTGTCGGCGAGCGGAGTCAGAGCCGGAAGCCCTGCGCCGGCGGTGACGACGGCCACGTCCGAGACAGCTGCCGGGCTGATCTGCGTCTGGCCGTAGTACTCGCTGACCGTGCCGGTGACGGAGACGAGGTCCCCGATCGCGAGCGTCGGTGCCAGCGCGTTCAGGAACACGAAGACGCCGTCCGAGACGCCGGGCGTCGCGTCGGCGTCGCCGCCGGAGCCCTGGGTCTGGATCGAGATGCCCTTGTATCCGCCGGTGCGGTAGTCGCCCGTGACGACGCCTTCGACGGTGACGTTCTGGCCGTTCAGCGGCGACACGTCGCCCTGGCCCTGCACCTCGGCGATCGAGACCGCGGTCGGCTCCTCGGGCTCCTCCGGCTCGGTGGTGCCGGAGTTCTGCGGCGTGATCGTCGCGGACAGCGTGAAGTCGGCGCTGTTGTCGTCGGTGTCGACGGCATCCGTGCGGTTCAGCGACCTGACGTCGGTGTTCCCGGTCGGCGACGTCGCGGCGACCGTCTCGAACGTGTTCGAGGTGCCGTAGCCGAGCAGGTCGATGACACCGTCGACGGAGGTGATCGATCCGGGTGTCAGGGTCACGGCCGCTGTGCCCTCGACGAGGGCGAGCGTTCCGTTGGTGCCGCTCGGGTTCAGGTTGCCGACGGCATCCGGAGTCGGCAACGCCTGCCCGTTCGCGCCGTTGCTGCCGCCCTGGACCAGGTAGTGGCCGCCGGCCGGGATCGCGCCGGAGAGCGGAACGACGCCGTTGAAGCCCGCGGTTCCGGTCGCCGAGCGGTACTGCAGCGACAGCCCATCGAGGGTCACTGGTTCGGACGTCGGGTTGTAGAGCTCGACGAACTTGTTCGTGAACAGCGCGCCGGCGCTGCCGCCGGACAGGTACGCCTCATTGATGACGACCCCTGTTTCGGTCGTGTTCGCTGAGGCGGGTGACGCGACGAGTGCGCCGGCGCCGAGGGCGGCGACGCAGGTCACGGCGAGGACGCTGACGCGCCCCCTGCGGAAGGACGCCGGAACCGTGCGGCTCGCGGCATCGGGGGCTGGCATCATCGTTGCTGTCTCCTCGATCGGGTCGTGCGTCGGTCCTCGTGAAACCGCCGCCCGTGGACGCTCTCAGCGCACACACATAATCGGGAGCATACGGATGGCCGGGGACACGAGCAACGGTGTTCGCCGAATCGTCATCGTCTGCTCACGCAATCGCCTCAGTAACGCTCAGATGCGCACCAGAGCACGCGCAGATGCGCGCGGGATCGGTCAGGATGCCGCGGCCGCGGCATCCTCGAAGTCCTCGACCTCGCGCTCCCAGGCATCCTTCGCGAGGCGGTACCAGATGTAGAAGGCGAAGCCGGCGAAGACCGCCCACTCGGCCGCGTAGAACACGTTCAACCAGTTGACCGGCGACAGCTCGTCCGGCGCCGGAGACGAGATGTCGACGAGCCCGGCAGGAGCCTCGAAGCCGGCGAGGTACGGGCGATAGACCGCGAGCCGATCCGCGTCGTGCCAGAGGTTCAACAGGGCCGCGGGAGACATCCGGTCCATGCGCTGCGGGTCGTCGACCGGGGGGACCTGCACGCCCTCGTCGGAGATGAGGCGCCCGCTGACGGTGGCCTCGGCACCCGCGGCGGTCTGTTCGAGAGCGAGGGCCGCGGCATCCGCGTCGTCCCGCTCCTGCGCCCAGCCCAGCGCGACCGCGATCGACACGCCGTCCGCGACCCGCAACTGCCCGGTGACCCAGTAGCCCTCGACGTCGTCGTTGAACCGCGACGAGACGACGAGGAAGTCGCCGCCGATCCACGTGCCGGTGGCTTCGGTGCGCTGACCGACGTACGGCTCGGGGAGGTATTCGCCGGGGACGACGACGTCATCCAGCGCGCGGAACTGCTCCGTGACGCCCGCAGGAGGCGGGTCGGTCTGGATCGCCCGTCCGAGCTGCCACTGTCCGAGGAAGGCGAAGACCCCTGCGACGAGCAGACAGAGGGCGAGCACGCCGATCCATCGCCGACGCAGCATCACCTCGCGCAGCGTCGGCGGGAAGATCTCTGGTGTGGTCACGGCAGGCGGATGCTCAGCCCTGCTCGTACGGAGCGAGCACGACCTCGACGCGCTGGAACTCCTTGAGGTCGGAGTAGCCGGTCGTCGCCATGGACTTGCGCAGAGCGCCGATGAGGTTCGCCGTGCCATCGGCCACGGGTGCGGGGCCGAAGAGGATCTCCTCCAGCGGCGCGATCGCATCGACGGCCACGCGGCGACCACGCGGAAGCTTGGCGTGGTGCGCCTCCGGACCCCAGTGGAAGCCGCGGCCTGGCGCATCGGTCGCGCGGGCCAGAGCGACGCCGAGCATGACGGCATCCGCCCCCATCGCGAGCGCCTTGACGACGTCGCCCGAGGTACCGACGCCGCCGTCGGCGATCACGTGCACGTAGCGTCCACCGGACTCATCGAGGTAGTCCCGACGTGCGGCGGCGACATCCGAGACAGCGGTCGCCATCGGCGCGTGGATGCCGAGGGTCGCACGCGTCGTCGACGCCGCTCCCCCGCCGAAGCCGACGAGCACACCGGCGGCACCGGTGCGCATGAGGTGCAGAGCCGCGGTGTAGGTCGCTGCGCCGCCGACGATCACCGGGACGTCGAGGTCGTAGATGAACTTCTTCAGGTTCAGGGGCTCGGCGGCGCTGGAGACGTGCTCGGCCGACACCGTCGTGCCGCGGATCACGAACAGGTCGACGCCGGCCGCGACGACCGTCTCGTACAGCTCCTGGGTGCGCTGCGGCGTGAGGGATCCGGCGACGGTGACGCCACCGGCGCGGATCTCGGCGAGCCGCGCCTTGATCAGCTCAGGCTTGATGGGCTCGCTGTACAGCTGCTGCATGCGCCGCGTCGCCTCTGCGGGGGCGAGCCCCGCGATCTCGGCGAGCAGCGGCTCCGGGTTCTCATATCGGGTCCACAGACCCTCGAGGTCGAGCACGCCGAGGCCGCCGAGCTGTCCCAGCGTGATCGCGGTCGCCGGGCTCACGACCGAGTCCATCGGCGCGCCGAGCACGGGGATGTCGAACCCGTAGGCGTCGATCGTCCACGCCGTCGAGACGTCCTCGGGGTTGCGTGTGCGCCGTGAGGGCACCACCGCGATGTCGTCGAACGTGTACGCGCGACGTGCGCGCTTGCCTCGGCCGAGTTCGATGTCCATGCTCACCCGTCCAGCCTACCCGGACCCCGACGCGGTGCCCTTCCCCTGATCAGCGGGCGCGCACCACACGGCGCTCGTCCCAGACCGGCTCGTCGGCCGCGTAGACCTCGCCGTCCGACCCGAACACGAGGAACCGGTCGAACGATCGCGCGAACCAGCGGTCGTGAGTGACCGCGAGCACCGTGCCGTCGAAGCGCGTCAGCGCGTCCTCGAGCGCCTCGGCGGACTCCAGGTCCAGGTTGTCGGTCGGTTCGTCCAGCAGCAGCAGCGTCGCACCCGAGAGCTCGATCAGCAGCACCTGAAACCGCGCCTGCTGTCCACCGGAGAGCGAGTCGAAGCCTTGCTGAGCCTGCCGGACGAGGCCGTAGCGGTCCAGGGCGCTGCTCGCGGCATCCCGCGGCATTCCGGCCCGACGATCGTCACCGCGATGCAGGATCTCCAGCAGCGTGCGCCCGGCGAACTCCGGATGCGCGTGCGTCTGCGCGAACAGCCCTGGTACGACCCTGGCACCCAGAACAGCTCGCCCGGAGTGCGGCACCGGCGCGACCGACTCGCCCGTCGACGTCACGTGTCCCAGAGTCGGATCGGGGTCGGTTCCGCCCGCGGCGAGCAGTCGGAGGAAATGGGATTTGCCCGAGCCGTTGGATCCGAGCACGCCGATACGGTCGCCGAACCAGATCTCGGCGTCGAACGGGCGCATCAGGCCGGTGAGCTCCAGGCGCTCGGCGACCACGGCGCGCTTGCCCGTCCTCGCACCACGCAGGCGCATGTCGAAATCCTGCGCCGGCGGACGCTCCTCGGGCGGGCCGGCCTCCTCGAACTTGCGCAGTCTCGTCTGCGCCGCCCGATAGCGCGATGCGAAGCCGTCGTTCGCCTCGGCCTTCACCTTGAGCGTCGCGACGAGAGTGCGCAGCTTCTCGTGCTGCTCATCCCAGCGACGTCGCAGCTCGTCCAGGCGGTCCATCCGGTCCTCGCGGGCCTGGTGATACGTCGCGAACCCGCCGCCGTGCACCCACGCGGTGGCACCGGCGCCACCGGGCTCGAGCGTGACGATCCGGTCCGCTGCGCGCGCGAGCAGCTCGCGGTCGTGCGAGACGAGCAGCACCGTCTTGGGGGTCTGGCGCAGCTGCTCCTCGAGCCAGCGCTTGGCCGGAACGTCCAGATAGTTGTCCGGCTCGTCCAGCAGCAGCACGTCGTCGGGACCCCGCAGCAGCGCCTCGAGGGCGAGCCTCTTCTGCTCGCCGCCCGACAGCGTGACCAGCTCCCGGTACCTCGCGCGTTCGTACGGCACGCCGAGGGCGGCGACGGTGCACTGATCCCACACCGTCTCGTGCTCGTATCCACCCGCATCCGCGTACTCGGCGATCGCCGCGGCGTACGCCATCTGCGTGTCGTGCTCATCGCGCTCGATCAGCGCGTTCTCTGCGGCGTCGAGCGTCTCGGCCGCGGCTCGGATGCGGCGGGGAGCGACGCGGATCAGCAGCTCCTGCACCGTCTGCCCCGGCTCGCCGTGTCCGACGAACTGGTCCATGACACCGAGGCCGCCGTCGATCGTGACGGCGCCGGAGTCGGCTGCCGCGTCACCGCGGATGATCCGCAGCAACGTCGTCTTGCCCGCGCCGTTCGGGCCGATCAGCGCGCTCGTCGAGCCGGCTCCGACGCGGAACGTCACCTCGTCGAGGAGGGGCCTGCCATCCGGCAGGGTCAGCGAGATCGCCGAGACATCGATGTAGCCCACGGTGGGTCGTCCTTCCGCCCACCGCACCCGTCGTGAAGTAAGCCGACCAGGCTATCAGCATCCGGGGCGATCTGGGTCAGCGCGGCTCGGACATCCGTGCCAGCAGTTCGGAGAGCAGCGCCTCGGCCACCGGCGCCGGCAGCTCCTCGATCAGCGCCATCAGCGTCGCCATCGGCTGGTCCGGTGCGACCCGGCCTGCGCCGGCGACTCGCAGCAGGCGCCAGGATGCCGCAGGCCCCGGCACGCGATCGGAGCCGTACCCGAGTGCGCGTACGGCTCCGGCCAGGAGGCGCCCATCGGCGGCGCGACGCCCGCGTACGGCATCGGCTGACTGTCCGAGTGCGCGCCGGAAATGCGTGACGCTCCGCTCGAGCACGGGTGTCAGCGTGAGATGCGCGCTGCGCGGAATTCGCGTTCCGTCCGACTGCACGAATCCGGGCTGGTGCTGAATGCGCCAGCCCCGACGCGCCAGTTCATCGGCGAGTCTGTGCGGATCCACCCGGTGCTCTGACGGCACGTCGACGTCCGCGACCAGCGTGATCGCAGGGCCCACCGGATCGCCCATCACCACGAGTCCCGGTATGCGCTCGACCTCGTCACGGATTCCCGCGGCGACCCGCGCGATCGACGCGGTCAGGTCCGCGAAGCCCTCATCGCCCAGCCGCTGGACGATGGCCCATGCCGCCGCCAGCGACGACGCGGATCTCGACCCGAGCAGCGTCGGGTTGACGACCGGGTAGCCGGGCCAGCGCGTCGTGGCGAAGAACTGCGCCCGATGCTGGCGGCGGCCACGATGCAGCAGCACCGAGACGCCTTTGGGCGCGTATCCGAATTTATGCAGATCAGCCGACAGGCTCGTCACACCGGGAAGGCGGAAGTCCCATTCCGGCACATCGCTCCACCACGGCAGCACCAGTCCCCCGAAACAGGCATCGACGTGACACCGGATGCCGAGCTTCTTCGCCGCCGCGGCGACCGCGCGGATCGGATCGAGCGCGCCGGACGGGTACGCCGGGGCCGACACGACCACCAGCGCCGCATCCTCCGCCATCCGGACGATCAGGTCGTCCGCCGCGACCGCGCCGTCCGGCCCGCACGGCACCGGATCGAAGTCCAGGTCGAACAGCCGCGCCGCCTTCTGGAACGCCGCGTGGGCGGTCGCAGGAGCGAGCAGCCGCGGACGCGTTCCGCGCGCCACGGCATCCGGATGCTCTGCGCGCCACAGATCGCGCGCCGTCTTCACCGCGAGAAGGCAGCTCTCCGTTCCGCCGCTGGTCACGGAGCCGACGACGTCGCGTCGGCCGTGCACTGCTCGCCGCACGAAGCCGATGAGGTCGCGCTCCATCGCCGCGACCGACGGGAAGACGGTGGGGTCCAGCCCGTTCACCGGCCGGGCGAGGGATGCCGCGGCATCCGCCAGCTCGTCCAGCTCCGGCATCCCGGAATCGTAGACATAGGCGAGCACATGCCCGCCGTGCGTCGGCGCGTCGGCCGCGCGCAGCTCGCGCAGGCGGCCGAGGATGCTGCCGCTCACGCCTGCGTCCCCGCGATGTCGCGCTCGCGCAGCCGATAGCGCGACAGCGCGACGAGACTCAGCGCCATCAGCGCGGCGGGCAGGATGCTGAAGGACACCGCGATGCCTGCGATGGCGGCGGCAGGCTGCTCGACCGCGACCCCTGCGGTGGACTCGAGGTAACCGGTGACGGCGAGGACGAGCGACAGCACGGTCGCGCCGAGCGCCATGCCCGTGGTCTCCCCCGCCGTCCAGACTCCGCTGAAGACGCCGGAGCGGTTCGCGCCGTCGTGCGCGGATCGGTCGACGGCGATGACGTCGGGGAGCATCGCCATCGGCAGCGTCTGCATGCCCGCGTACGCCGCTCCGGCGAGCGCGACGGGGGCGAGGATCCACCACCCCGGGAGCCAGGTCATGGCCACGAGCACGAGCGTCGCGAGCAGGAAGACCAGGCTCGCGAGCCGGAACGCGCGTTCCTTGCCGACGCGATCGGCGATGCGCTTCCAGACCGGTGCCATCAGCAGCGCCGGCGCAATCAGCGAGGCGAACAGCGGTGTCACCGCACCCTCGTCCTTCAGGATCCAGCGCGCGACGAACTGGGCGCCTGCCAGCATGAGGCCGGTCGCCAACCCCTGCAGCATGAACGTGATCAGCAGCGCGCGGAACGGCTGGCTCTCGCGCAGCACGCGGATGCCGGCGCGGTAGTGCGCACCGATGGACATTCCGGCGACGACCGGCAGCGGAGGGCGTTGCGGGGCGACCGACGCCGACACCAGCATCCCGGCGGCCAGTACGACTCCCGCGACGAGCGCCATCACGAGGTATCCGCGCAGCGGGTCGTCGGGGAACAGCCCGCGCAGTTCTGGGCCACCGGCACCGAACAACAGGATCGCGACGGTCAGCACCACCACGCGCCAGCTGAGCAGGCGGGTGCGTTCGCGATAGCTGTCGGTCAACTCGGCAGGCAGGGCGATGTACGGCACCTGGAACAGGCTGAAGCAGGTCGCGGCGAGCATGAAGGCGACGAGCACCCACAGGGCGGACGGCAGCGGCCCCAGTCCGCCGGGCACCGCGAAGGTCAGCACGAACGCGATCGGCAGGCCGATGCCCCCGAGGATCATGAAGCGCCGCCTCGACCCGGCCTGCGCGTAGGACCGATCGCTGAGCCCGCCGATCACGGGGTCGATCAGAACGTCCCAGATCTTCGCCGCTGTCACGATCGCTCCGGCCGCGAGTGCCGCGACGCCGAGAGAATCGGTGAGGTAGTAGACGAGGACGAGACCCGGCAGAGTGGCGAACCCGCCGGTGCCGAGCGACCCGATCGCGTATCGGGCGACCTGGCTCCTGGTCAGCGCCGAACTCCCCGGTGAATCCATGCGCTCACTCTAGTGGGGCGGTGCTGGCGCGGTTCGGACAGAGCGATCGCGCCCTCAGGCGGCGTACCGCCCCGACGCGATCGCGCGAGCGCGCTTCTTCTCGGCCTCCTCTTCGCGGTTCTTCGGCGGGGTCGTGGCGACGAGGTCGTCGAGCAGGTGCTGCGTGATGTGCGCGACCTCGGCGACGGCACGATCGAACGCCTCCTGGTTCGCCTTGGACGGCTTCGTCGTCCCGGCGATCTTGCGCACGTACTGCAGCGCCGCCGCCTGCACTTCGTCAGAGCTCGCGGCCGGTTCGAAATTGTGGAGAGTGTGGATGTTTCGGCACATACCGGCACGCTACGCCGCACCCCCGACGCGAGGGAAGAGGCGATCTCACACGACGAGGGGGACGGATGCCGCGGCATCCGTCCCCCTCGTCATACCGTCTACTTCTTGTAGTTCGGGGCCTCGACGACAATCTGCACGTCGTGCGGGTGCGACTCCTTGAGTCCGGCAGCCGTGATGCGGACGAACTTGCCGCGCGTCTTGAGTTCTTCGATCGTGCGCGCGCCCACGTAGAACATCGACTGACGCAGGCCGCCGATGAGCTGGTACGCCACAGCCGACACCGGGCCGCGGTACGGGACCTGCCCCTCGATGCCCTCGGGGATCAGCTTGTCGTCACTCGGGACATCCGCCTGGAAGTAGCGGTCCTTGGAGTACGAGGTCTGCTTGCCGCGGGTCTGCATGGCACCCAGCGAGCCCATTCCGCGGTACTGCTTGAACTGCTTGCCGCTCTGGAAGACGATCTCGCCCGGCGACTCGTCGGTGCCGGCGAGGAGCGAACCGAGCATGACGGCATCCGCACCGGCGACGAGCGCCTTCGCGATGTCGCCCGAGTACTGCAGACCACCGTCGGCGATCACCGGGATCCCGGCAGGGCGTGCCGCCAGCGACGCCTCGTAGACCGCCGTGACCTGCGGGACGCCGACGCCGGCGACGACGCGCGTGGTGCAGATCGATCCGGGTCCGACGCCGACCTTGACGGCGTCGGCTCCGGCGTCCACCAGCGCCTGGGCGCCTTCGCGGGTCGCGACGTTGCCGCCGATGATGTCGATGTGCTCGAAGGACGCGTCCGCCTTGAGGCGACGGATCAGATCGATGACGCCCTGCGACTGCCCGTTGGCCGTGTCGACCACGAGCACGTCGACCCCGGCGTCCCGCAGCGCCTCAGCGCGCTCCCACGCGTCACCGAAGAAGCCCATCGCCGCGCCGACGCGCAGACGCCCCTGCTCGTCCTTGGTGGCGAGCGGGTACTTCTCGCTCTTGTCGAAGTCCTTGATCGTGATGAGGCCAGCGAGCTTGCCGTTCTCGTCGATGAGCGGCAGCTTCTCGACGCGGTGCTTCGCGAACAGAGCGATGACCTCACCTGCGGCCACACCGACCGGGGCGGTGACGAGCCCCTCGCTGGTCATGACGTCCTTCACGAACGTGGTCTGGCGCTCGAAGCCGGAGACGAAGCGCATGTCGCGGTTCGTGATGATGCCGACGAGCTTGCCGTCGGGGTCGACCACCGGAAGACCCGAGATGCGGTACTTCGCGCACAGCGCGTCGACCTCTTCGACGGTCGCGTCGGGCGTCGTCGTGATCGGGTCGGTGATCATGCCCGACTCGCTGCGCTTGACGCGGTCGACGTGCGCGGCCTGGTCGGCGATGGACAGGTTGCGGTGCAGGATGCCGATGCCGCCCTCCCGCGCCATCGCGATCGCCATGCGCGACTCGGTGACGGTGTCCATGGCGCTCGAGAGCAGCGGGGTCGCGACCGAGATGCGGCGCGAGATGCGCGACGAGGTGTCCGCCTCGCTCGGGATGACGTCGGTGTGCCCCGGCAGGAGCAGCACGTCGTCGTAAGTGAGGCCGACGAAACCGAACGGGTCGTGCTGGTCCATGGATGATCCTCCTGGGGGTGGCGGGGCGCTGCGCGGGTGTACCAATTCTAAGCGCCGCAGGCGCACGTGCTATTCCCGCGCGCGAGCGCAGATCGTGAGCAGATCGTGCATTGGCCGAAACAGAATCGACACACTACGCTCATACCGTCGTACATCAGGGCCGATGCACAACTCCGTCTTGGCCTGTGTACTGGACGGGAGGTTCTGTGAGTCCGACGATCTCGGCGAAGCGGAGCGGAATCCGATGGGCGATCGCCCTGGTCGGGACGCTTCTCGCTTTCGCCTTCCTGGCCCTCCAACCGCCGTCGCCCGCCTCTGCCGTTTCTTCGGCATCCGCGGAGGAGACCGACGACGGGCAGGAGGTCACCGACTTCTATCTCGCCGGTGTCATCACCTTCGACGACGAGCCCGTCCCCGACGTCACCATGTCGGTGGAGGGCGACGGCTTCGAAGCAGACACCGAGACGGATGCCGAGGGCCGGTGGCGTCTCTACGTCCCCGAGGCCGCGACGTACGTGCTGACCGTCGACGAGGACACCCTCCCCGACGGCGTGATCGTCGACGCGGCGCAATTGCCCGAGGGCATGCAGCCGATCTCAGGGACCACGGCATCGTTCGAGGTCGAGTTCGGACTCACCGGAACCAAGATCGTCAACCTGTTCCTCGGCGAGGGTGTGCGCGAGACCACCTCGTTCATCGACCAGTTGCTGTCCCGGACGGTCGGCGGCCTGAACTTCGGTCTGCTGCTCGGGCTCGCCTCCATGGGCGCGGCGCTCATCTACGGCACGACGAAGCTGTCGAACTTCGCACACGGCGAGATGGTGACCTGGGGCGCGGTCGTCGCGCTGCTGGTCACCTCGTTCTGGCAGCTGCCGATGTGGCTGGGCATCATCGCCGCCGTCATCGCCGGCGGACTGCTCGGCTGGGGGTTGGATGCCGGGCTCTGGCGCCCGCTCAGACGACGAGGCCTCGGCGTCGTACAGCTCATGATCGTGAGCATCGGCCTCTCACTGGCCCTGCGCTACGCGCTGCAGTACATGATCGGCGGCGGCACCTACCAGCTGCCCGGTTCGAGCCCCACGCCGATCAAGCTCGGCCCCATCTCGCTGTCGTACATCGACATGATCGGGATGGGCGTGAGCCTGCTCGTCATCCTCGGAGTCGCGTTCTTCCTGACCCGCACCAGGGTCGGAAAGGCCACCCGAGCGATCTCGGACAACCCGCAGCTGGCCGCGGCATCCGGCATCGACGTCGACAAGGTGATCCGCATCGTGTGGATCCTCGCGGGCGTCCTGGCTGCGATCTCGGGCATCCTGTGGGCGTACTTCCGGCCCGGTGTGAAGTGGGACATGGGCATGCAGATGCTGCTGCTCATCTTCTGCGCCATCACGCTCGGCGGACTCGGATCCGCCATCGGCGCGCTCATCGGCTCGATCATCGTGGGTCTGGCCGTCGAAGTGTCGACGCTGCTCGGCGTCCCGAGCGACCTGAAGTACGCCACCGCGCTGGTCGCACTGATCGTGATCCTGCTGGTACGGCCTCAGGGCCTGCTCGGCCGCAAGGAAAGGTTGGGCTGACGCATGGACTTCGGCAACATCTTCGGCAACACCGCCGCCTATCTGTTCAGCCCCACCACGATGGCGTACGCGCTGGCGGCGACCGGCTTGGCGGTCCACTTCGGCTACACCGGCCTGCTGAACTTCGGTATGGCGGCCTTCATGGCGGTCGGCGGCTACGGTTACGCGATCTCGATCCTCACCTTCGGCGTGCCGTGGTGGATCGGCATGCTGATCGGGCTCATCGCCGGTGCGGGTTTCGCCCTGATCCTCGGCATCCCGACGCTCCGCCTGCGCGCCGACTACCTCGCCATCGCGACGATCGCGGCGGCCGAGGTCGTGCGCCTCCTGTTCCTCACCGAGCTCTTCAAGGGCTGGACCAACTCGGCGGGCGGACTGTCCGGCTATCACCAGAGCTTCCGCGATATCAACCCGTTCCCGCCGGGGACGTACGGCTTCGGCCCGTGGACCTACAACGCGAACGACCTGTGGGTGCGCGTGTTCGGGCTCATCATGCTCGCGATCGCGGTGCTGCTCGTCTGGGCGCTCATGCGCAGCCCGTGGGGTCGCGTGGTCAAGGGCATCCGCGAGGATGAGGACGCCGTGCGCTCGCTCGGCAAGAACGTGTTCGCGTACAAGATGCAGGCGCTCGTCGTCGGCGGCGTCCTCGGTGCCCTCGGCGGCATCGTGTTCGTGCTGCCGTCGGCTGTGATCCCCGGCAGCTACTCGACGTCGCTGACGTTCTTCCTGTGGACCATCCTGCTCCTCGGCGGAGCGGCGACCGTGCTCGGCCCGACGCTCGGCGCTGTGCTGTTCTGGGTCGTCTTCGCCTTCCTCGGAAGCCTGCTTCCGGCGATGGCGGACGCCGGACTGCTGCCGATGACCGCAGCCCAGGCCGACATGGTGCGGTACATCCTGATCGGCGTCGTGCTGATGCTGATCGTGATCTTCCGGCCGCAGGGCATCCTCGGAAACAAGAGGGAGATGACCTTTGTCAAGTGAATCGAATCCCGCACGGCCGGCCACGCCGCGTGCGAAGACGACCGGCCTCGCGAAGGGACCGGCAGCCCCAGGCGTCGCGAAGGTCGACCCGATCCTCGTCGCCGACGGCGTGACACGCCGCTTCGGCGGTCTGACCGCCGTCGATGTGGACCACATCGAGATCCCGCGTGGGGCGATCACGGCGCTCATCGGCCCGAACGGCGCCGGCAAGACGACGCTGTTCAACCTGCTCTGCGGGTTCGACAAGCCGAACTCGGGTACGTGGTCGTTCGACGGCAAGAACCTCTCCGGCGTCCCGTCGTTCAAGGTCGCACAGATGGGGCAGGTGCGCACGTTCCAGCTCACCAAGTCGCTGTCGCTGCTGACGGTGCTCGAGAACATGAAGCTCGGCGCCCCTCATCAGCGCGGCGAGGGATTCTGGGCGAGCCTGTTCCCCTTCCTCTGGCGTGACCAGGAGGCGGAGATCGAGAAGCGCGCACGCGATCTGCTCACCCGCTTCAAGCTGGATGCCAAGGAGAAGGACTTCGCAGCATCGCTGTCCGGTGGTCAGCGCAAGCTGCTCGAAATGGCGCGCGCCCTGATGAGCGATCCGACGCTGGTGATGCTCGATGAACCGATGGCCGGCGTCAACCCGGCGCTGACCCAGTCGCTGCTCGAGCACATCCTCAGCCTCAAGGACCTCGGCATGACGGTGCTGTTCGTCGAGCACGACATGCACATGGTCCGCCACATCGCCGACTGGGTGGTGGTGATGGCCGAGGGCCGCGTGGTGGCCGAGGGCCCGCCCGATCAGGTGATGGACGACCCCGCCGTCGTGGATGCCTATCTCGGCGCCCACCAGGATGTCGATCTCGGGACGGTCACCGGGCGCATGCCCGTGGTGACGGAGACTGCCGCCCTGCGTCTGCGCGAGCAGATCGAGGCAGAGGCAGAGGCCGAGCTCGAAGCCGATTTCGCCGCGTCCGACGACGCGCAGGAGGAGAAGCCATGACCGAGGACACCCGAGACGTCGTCGTCGAGCTGACGGACGTGCACGCCGGATACCTCCCGGGTGTGAACATCCTCAACGGCGCGAATCTCGTCGCCCGCAAGGGTGAGCTCATCGGCATCATCGGCCCCAACGGCGCCGGCAAGTCGACGCTGCTGAAGGCGATCTTCGGCATGGTGCAGGTCCGCCAGGGCGACGTCACCGTCAACGGCGAGAGCATCCTCGGCCTGAAGGCCGACAAGCTCGTCGCCCGCGGCGTCGGGTTCGTCCCGCAGACGAACAACGTGTTCCCCTCACTGACGATCGAGGAGAACCTGCAGATGGGGCTTTACCAGAACCCCAAGATCTTCGCGGCCCGCCTGGAGTTCGTCACCGGCATCTTCGCCGAGCTCGGCAAGCGCCTCAAGCAGCGTGCCGGATCGCTGTCGGGCGGCGAACGCCAGATGGTCGCGATGTCGCGCGCCCTGATGATGGACCCGGCGGTGCTGCTGCTGGACGAGCCGTCCGCCGGTCTTTCGCCGGTGCGTCAGGATGACGCGTTCATCCGTGTCTCCGACATCAACAAGGCCGGCGTGACGACGATCATGGTCGAGCAGAACGCCCGACGCTGCCTCCAGATCTGCGACCGCGGGTACGTCCTCGACCAGGGACGCGACGCGTACGAGGGCTCCGGGCGCGACCTGCTGAACGACCCCAAGGTCATCGGCCTGTACCTCGGCACGCTGGGCACCGACGCCGCATAGGTCAGCGCCCGCGCCCCGCCGAGAGGTGGCGCGTATGGTCGCGTCCCGACTCACGAGGCGACCACACGCGCCCCCTCCCCCGTCCCGAGTCCAATTTCCCCAGCGCACGAAAAGGGCTCCGGATGCCGAGGCATCCGGAGCCCTTTCGTGTGCGACTTACTTGAGGCGGGTCTGCACGTTCTCTGCGTCGTACTCGTAGACGCCGATGGCGGCGCCTGCCGGGTCGTTGTTCTCGTCGAACGTGACGTCACCGGAGTAGCCGTTGTAGTCGGGCGTTCCGCCGCCGTTGATGATCTCGGCGCATTCGGCGAAGCTCGTGCACGCCTCGCCCTCGCCCTCGCCACCGGACACCGTGCGCATGGCGCCGGCGATGTCGGCACCCTCGACGGAGACGGCGTACAGGGCCGACAGCGCGATGAGCGTCGCGGCGTCGTACGCCTCAGCCGAGTAGGTCAGCGCGTCGATGGGCTCGTTGCCACCGGCGGTCCAGACCTCGTTGAGCTGGTCGATGAAGTCGTCCGGCAGTTCGGCGCCGGCACGGGTGCCCTTCGAGCCCTCGAGGCTGACGGGAAGGTCCGGCCAGTCCTTGAGGTTGCCGTCGACGAGGTACAGCGAACCGGTGTCGACGCCCGCGTTGCCCAGCAGCGGCGCGATGGTCGCGAACTGGTCGTACGAGACGACAGCCACGGCATCCGGCTTCTCGGCCGAGATCGTCTGCACCTGTGCATTGAACTGACCGTCGCCCTGGTTGTAGGACGCCTCGGCGACGACCTCGCCGCCCGTGGCCTCGAACGTCGACTTGATGGCCTCGAACAGACCCGTGCCGTACGGGTCGTTCTGGTAGATGATGCCGAGCGTCTTGTGCCCGTCCTCGGCGATCTGGTTGCCCAGCACCTCACCCTGCAGCAGGTCGCTCGGCGCCGTGCGGAAGTAGAGGTCGTTGATGCCGGAGAAGTCCGGCGACGTGTTCGACGGCGAGACGGTGAGGATGCCTGCGCCGGCGTTGCCGTCCAGGATCAGCTTCGTGACACTCGAGGACGCGGCACCGACCATGGCGGTGATTCCGGCGCTCTGGAGGTTGGTGATCGAGGTCTCGTAGGCCTTGTTGTCGAGGTCTCCCTCGTCTTCGCTGACCAGTTCGACCTGGATGCCGGCATCCGCCTCGTTGATCTGCTCGACGGCGAGCTGGACGCCTGCCTCCATGGGAGCGCCGAGGAAGGCCAGCGTTCCCGTCGCGGGCAGGAGCGAGCCCAGCGTCAGCGACAGATCGACGTTCTCGGGCCGCTCGTTCGTCGCCTCGGACGACTCGGGGGCGGGCGGGGTGGTGCTGCAACCCGCGATGACCAGCGCCGATGCTCCCAGCAGTGCGATTCCTGCCAGCAGCTTGGGGCGCGAACCCTGCAAACCGTTCATATTGCTCCTTCGACAACAGCGAACATGGCGGTACCACGTTCGGGTGCTCTAACCCTATGACCGGGTCAGACACCGGCGGGTATCGGTGCGCTAACGATCTTGTTTCGCGTTGATGACGGTGCTGCGGAGCAGGGTCAGATCAGCTCTGCCGGCGGGACGCGCCGGTGTCGTCGCGCCGCGAGGATGAGGTCGACGACGAACACGCCGACGGCCACCCAGACCAGGATGAAGCCGACCCAGCGCTCGGTCGGCATCGGCTCGTGCAGGATGGCGACGCCGATGATGAACTGCATGATCGGGGTGATGAACTGGATCATCCCGATGACCGTGAGGTTGATGCGCCTGGCACCCGATGCGAACAGCAGCAGGGGGACCGCCGTCGCGACCCCGGCGAAGCAGAGCAGCACCGTGTGCCAGACCCCGTTGCCGCCGATCGTGATACCCGTGGTCATCCCGACCGCGACGAGCTGGACGACCGCGATGGGGATGAGCCAGAAGGATTCGAGGGTCAGTCCGCTGACGGCATCCACCGACGGCCCGATCTTCTTCTTGATGAGCCCGTAGAAGCCGAACGAGAGCGTGAGGGTGAGCGCGATCCACGGAACCGAGCCGTACGCGACGATGATCACGGCCACGGCGAGCGCCGCGATGCCGACGGCGACCCACTGCAGCCGACGCATCCGCTCGTGCAGGATGAAGACGCCGAGCAGCACGGTGGTGATCGGGTTGATGAAGTAGCCCAGTGATGTCTCGACGACCTTGTCGTCCAGCGTGCCGATGAGGAACGCCTGCCAGTTGACGTAGATGAGCACGCCGGCGAGGGCCGTGAGACCGAGCAGTCGCGGCTGGCGGACGATGGCCAGGATCCGCTGCCAGCCGCGTGTGATCGCGAGCAGAACCACGCAGAACACGAGCGAGAACAGCACCCGCCACGCGACGATCTCCCAGGGGCCCGTCGGCGTCAGCAGGAGGAAGTACAGCGGGAGGACCCCCCAGAGCAGGTAGGCCCCGAGGGCGTACATCACCCCGGTGGTCTGTTCGGTCCGGGGAGTGGTCTTCGTGGTCACTGATCAACCCTACGGCGCGGTTCGGACGCGCGAGGCCCGTCCGCGGTGACGTTGGCAGGAAACGGGCGGCCCCTGGCTGGAGATGCACGAAGGCCCGGATGCGTGAGCATCCGGGCCTTCGAAGCGAAGGACGCTGAGATCAGCGCACGACGACCGCGAGGACGTCGCGTGCCGACAGGACGAGGAACTCGTCCGCGCCGAACTTCACCTCGGTGCCGCCGTACTTGCTGTAGAGCACGCGGTCGCCGACGGCGACGTCGAGCGGGACGCGGTTGCCGTTGTCATCGATGCGGCCGGGGCCAACGGCCACGACCTCGCCCTCCTGGGGCTTCTCCTTGGCGGTGTCGGGGATGACCAGTCCACTCGCGGTGGTCTGCTCGGCCTCGACCTGCTTGATGACGATGCGGTCCTCGAGCGGCTTGATGGAAACCGACACGGTCTACCTCTTCTTTCTTGACGCTGACACGAAAGACTCGTTCGCACTCTCAACCCGAGAGTGCTAATGCCAGTGTAGGACGTCGGCTGGCACTCACGCAATGCGAGTGCCAGTGCGGCGTAACGCGGACGGCGAACAGCCGCCGCGTAGGCTGAGCCGGTGGAGATGACCGAGCTCGCCGCCCTGCTCACCCCCGAGGGACTGCGTCTGCTCGACGACGTCGGGAGCATCGAGTCCACGACCGATGTCGCGAGGGCGGTCTCTCGGCTGCGAGCCGCCGGCCACTCCCCCGAGCTCGTGTCGGCCGTCGTCGGCCAGGCACGGCTGCGCACGAAGGCGACGACGAAGTTCGGCCCGTTCGCCGAGCGGATGCTGTTCACGCAGGCGGGTCTCGAGCAGGCGACACGACTCGGCGTCGCGGCACGGCACGCCGGCCGCATGCGTTCCGCGGGGATCCAACACGTCGCGGATCTCGGCTGCGGCATCGGCGGAGACGCCCTCGCGTTTGCCGGCGCAGGGCTGAGTGTGACCGCCGTCGACGCGGATGAGGTCACGGCGGCGATCGCCGCGTACAACCTGGCGGCGTTCGGTGAGGACGCCACGGTGTCGCACGGAACAGCAGAGGATGCCGTGAGCGCGATCTTCGGAGATGTGCATCATCTTCGGACGATCTCGGCGGATGCCTCCGAAGATGATGCACATCTCCGCGCTGAGCGCACGGCGATCTGGATGGACCCGGCCCGCCGCACCTCGGGTCACAGCGAGACGCGCCGTGTCACGGCATCCGACTACTCCCCGTCGCTGGACTGGGCCTTCGACGTCGCGTCGCGCATCCCGACCGGGATCAAACTCGGCCCCGGTCACGATCGCGACGCTCTCCCTGAGGATGCCGAGGCGCAGTGGGTCTCGGCCGACGGCAGCGTCGTCGAGCTCGTCCTGTGGACGGGCGTACTCGCGCGGTCCGGTGTGCGGCGCGCGGCGCTCGTGATCCGCGGCGACGAATCACACGAGCTGACCTCCGGAGCGGATGCCGAGGATGCCGACGTCCGCCCGCTCGGCGCCTTCGTGCACGAACCGGACGGCGCCGTGATCCGCGCACGCCTGATCGGAGACGTCGCCCGGAGCCTGGATGCCGGGATGCTGGACGAGCACATCGCCTATCTCACGGGCGATGCCGCGGTGACGAGCCCGTTCGTGCAGTCGTTCCGGGTGCGCGAGTCGATGCCCGCGAATGTCAAGGCGATCAATGCCGCGCTGCGGAACGCGGACATCGGGACGCTCGAGATCAAGAAGCGCGGCATGGACATCGACCCGGCGGCCTTCCGGAAGAAGCTGAAGCTCAGCGGAACGCAGAGCGCGACCCTGCTGCTCGCGCGCGTCGGGAACCAGCGGCTCGCAGTGCTCGCCGACCGGGTCTGAAGCGGGTCAGCCAGCCGGAGGGGTCTCGTCCTCCGGGGTGCGTGTGATCACGAGCTGCCGCGAAGACTCGCCGACGAACGTGAGCTCGAATGTGGTCGTCACCCCGCTGCCGTCGTGCCCAGCCGCATCATGCGAGGTGATGCTCATCCGCATCGGCTCGTCCGTCAGATCGTGCGTCGGGGTGCAGGTGTCGATGGGTGAGCCGAACTCGCCGACGAAGATCAGACAGGTCTGCGCTCCTGGCACGGTCGCGAGCCAGACCGGGTGGTCATCGAACGCGCCGATCAGCTCCAGCTCGTGGGTGGCATAGTGCTGCGCGATCAGCACGGTGTCCCGCACGAGGAGATCCTCCGAGACGACGACGTCATCCGACGGGCCGATCCAGGTCGTCGTCACGCGCCCGGCGAGTTCTCCATCCGGCGTCGCGAGTGCGAGCGCCGTCGCGACCCTGACGATCCCGGTGTCGCCGTCTTCCCGCGGATACGACACCGCCAGCGAATCCCGGCGTGCGACGTACTCGGTCTCGCAGTGCGCCGCGTTGCCTTCCTCGTCGCCGACGATGACGCAGAGTTCTGCGCCGTTGCCCCTCGTCGCGGCCCAGGCCACTGGGCTCTCGTACCCGTTGATCTGCGCGACGTCGTCGACCGCGAGCGCGCGAACCGAGCCCTCGTCGTATTCGCTCGTCGCGGCGATCGCGTCCTGCCACCCCTGCTGCTGGACGCTCAGCTCGATCGACGCCCCCCTCGCTCCCGCAGCCAGGGCCCAGCCGACGCCGACCCCGACGAGGACTGCGAGCGCGACCACCGCTGCCGTGACGAGCCGGCGTCGACGACGACGCTTCGGCTCGACGCCGTCGGGTTCGACGCGACCGTCCTCTGCCCCGGTTCGTGCGCTGTCCGCATCATCAGCGGCGAACGGCTCACGCGCCGTCGCCGCCGCCGGCGCGAGGTCGTCAGCCGGAGCCTTCGCGCGCGCAGCGCCCTGCAGTTCATGCAGCCTCTTCGCCTCGGCATCCGAGAGCGCACCATCCGGGCCGTAGGCCTTCGCGCGCAACTCGTCGAGTTCCGCGGCATCCGCTTCGGTCACGGCTCGATGTCTCCTGTCGTGTCGTCGCCTGCCCCGTCGGACCCTGGTGCCGGTATACGTTCGATCGTGAGCGACGCCGGATGCGGATCGTGCGCGCTCACGCGATAGGTCGTGACCCAGCCGTCGCCGTCCTCGATCTCCAGTGTCGCGGTCTCGGGATCCTTGGGATGATCCGCGCAGGCGCGCTCGACCGCATCCATGAGCACAGCGACGATGCACGCGCCCGCACCGGTGTACTCAACCCAGATGGGCTGGTCGCCGTCGTAGCCGATGAGTTCGAGGGATTCCCCGGCGACGTCGGTCTCGCGCTCGATCCGATCGATCACCGTGAGCTCAGCCTCTGTGTATCGCGACCGCCAATCCCACATTCCAGGGGTCCAGATCTGCACCTGGACATCGAGATCGCCGTCCAATGCGCGGATGACGTTCACGTTGAGACCATCCGCTTCGCTTCCCTCGTCGGCCGGGAGGCTGATCCCGGCGAAGACACCGGCCCCGTGCTCGTCGAATTCGACCGTCGGGGTACATGCCCGCTCGTGACGGTCCTCGACCGTGACGAGGACGCACTGCGTCTCGCCGTCGCCTCGCGTGGCGTGCCAGATCGTCGCTTCCCGCACCTGTTCGAGCGGCGTGATCGAGCCGGGGTCGTATTCGCCTTTCGCCTCCAGTTCCGCCTGCTCGCCGCCGACCGAGAGAGACAGAGCCACGGAGCGCAGGACCTCCTGCCCGAACACGGCGAAGCCGACGCCGAACCCGAGCAGGAGCGCGAATCCAAGGGCCGCATACGGGAACCAACGGTGTGTGATGATGCCTCGAACCCTCGCAGGGCGAGCGACGGCGTCCGGTTCCGCGGCGCTGTCGCCGTCGGCCTCGGTGACGTTCGACTCCTCGTGGAGCCGCTCGTCTTCCGTCGAACTTTCGGAAGTCTCTGGAGCAGAAGACTGAATGGCCGTCGCCGCGCCATCCGCCGCATCAGGATCGGTGCCCGCGTCCGCTGTCGGCGGCGTCTCCGTCGCGTGTATCCTCGTCCCGCGCGCCAGCGCCTGCAGCTCGACGAGCCTCTGCGCCTCGGCATCCGAGATCGCACCATCCGGGCCGTAGGCCTTCGCGCGCAGCTCGTCGAGTTCCGCGGCATCCGCTTCGGTCACGGCTCCACGTCTCCCGTCCTGTCGTCGATTTCTGCGTCGACACCCGGCGCCGGAACGCGCTCGATCGTGAGCGTCGGCCCGCGCAGACTGGGAATCGCCACGTGATAGCGCGTGACGCCGCTGGCCTCCTCGGCGACCTCCAGCGTGACGTCCTCATCCGCGTGCTGAGTGCAGGCGCGCTCGACGCCGTCCGCGACCGCGACGATGACGCACTTGCCTGCATCTGTGTACTCCAACCAGATCGGCCGATCGCCGTCGTACCCGACGATCTGCAGACTCTCGCCGCCGATGCCGGTCTCCCGCTCGATCCGATCGATGATCGAGAGTTCGTCCTCGGTGTACTGCGATCGCCAATCCCAGGTCAGCCCCCACACCATGGTCTGCGCCGTCACGTCGAGATCACCGTCGAGCCCTCGAACGACGCTGACGTTGAGGCTGCTCGTGTCGCCCTCCTCGTCGGCGGGCAGGGCGATCGCGGCGTACAGTCCTGCCCCCTGCTCGTCGAACTGCTCCGTCGGAATGCAGGTGCCCTCGCTGCGCTCGCCGGCCGTGAGTAGCAGGCACTGCGTGTCGCCGTCCTGCCGCGTCGCATGCCAGATCGTCGCCCCGTGCGCCTGATCGAGCGGTGTGATGGAGCCGGGGTCGTAGGCGCCCTCGGTCTCCAGCTCGGCACGCTCGGCACCGGCCGCGAGCGACAACGCCACCGACTGCCGGACCGCCTGACCGAACACGGCGAAGCCGACACCGAATCCGATCAGCAGCGCGAGTCCGACCGTCGCGTACGGGAACCACCGGCGCTTCAGGATGCCGCGGAGCCCGGTCTTCGCAGGTCCGGGCGACTCCCCGGAACCGCGGGGTTCGCCGGCCCTTTCGAGGTCGACGGCATCCCGGTCGTCGACGGCATCCGGCCCGGTTCGGAGGCGGTCACCACCCGCCGTCCCGAAGCCCTGCGGGTCCGTCCGCTGCGGGACGGATGCAGAGTCGTCCACCGCTGCGTCACCTGCCGCGGAATCGGCCGGTGGTATGGACGCCGGCGTCGTGCCGCGCACCAGCGCTTCCAGCTCTGCGAGCCGCCGAGCCTCGGCATCCGTCAATCCGCCGCCGGGTCCGTACGCCTTCGCACGCAGCTCACGCAGCTCGCCGTCGTCCACCCCGTCCGTCACCGTCGGCCCCCTCGTCACCCGGCGTCGCCGGTCGCATCGTCGACGATCGCGCCGCTGTCGACGTCGACTTCAGCGACATTGACCGGAGTCTCCGTGATCATCAGATACTCCGAGACCTGCGGCGACGAGGTCAGCTGCGCGTTCACGTGGAAGTCGGAGCCGTCCCTGGACGCGACGAATTCGACTGTCAGCGGATCCGACTCGAGATCCCCGAATTCCCCGCAATCGCCGAGCGGGGTACCGTCGGGCTGGATATAGAGCAGACAGTACTCGGCCGCGCCGCGCACGGCCGTCCAGATCGGCTGCCCGGCGTAGTACCCGACGACGTAGAGCGAGTCGGCTCGGTACCCCGCGTCCTGCAGATCCGCCGCGATGGTGCGCTCCTCGTCGTTGGCGTAGCGTTCGGTCGTCGAGCCGACGCTGCGGTGTCCGCTCAGCGAGACCGCCGGGCGCCCATCAGGACTGAACGCGAGGCTGGCGAACGTCACATCGATATAGTCGCCCGCGTCATCGGAGACGATATCGAGTGCCGCGGAGACGGGATACGAGCTCAGAGAATCCGTCCGCGAGCACGACGTCTCCACCTCGTCGCCTCCGCCGTCCAGGACGAGACACGTCTGCGCGCCCTGACTCTTCGTCACGTACCACGCGAGCACGCCCTCGCGCTCCCCCAGCGCGATGAGCGACCCGGGGTCCGTCCCCTCCGGCGCGATCTGCTCGCCACGCGCCTGCTGTTCGGCGGTGACGGCGACGGATGCCGGGGTGTGCAGGGATTCGGCGATCGCCCATCCGGCGCCGAGTCCGACGAGCAGCAGCGCCGCACCGGCAGCGAGCGGTACCCAGGGAGAGCGCCGCTTCGCCCTCGGCGCGGGGTCGGTGATCCCAGCATCCTCCGCGGCGCCGACGCCGGGCGCCTCGGGACCGGCGGCATCCGCAGGGCTGACGACGTCCGCCGCGGGCTCCGTGACGGACGTCGCAGGCACGGACTCCGGCTCGGCTGCGGCGGACTCCGCCGCCATGACCCGTTTGTCCTCGAGCTCATGCAGGCGCGTCGCCTCCGCAGCGGACAGGCCGTCGCCGGGCGCGTACGCCCGGCGCTGCAGTTCCCGCAGCTCCGCCGTCTCCCCCGATGACAGCATCCGATTACCCGAACGTCCCGGGTTGCAGCGCCGCCCAGATCAGCCAGCCGGCACTGTAGATCGTCGCGATGCCGCCCAGGACGAGAGCCCAGACCGCGATCGCCTTGCTCTCCAACGGCCGCCGCAGCGACATGATCGCCGCGATCACGGCGACGACCGCCACCGGGATGCCCCAGCCGACGAAGAAGGAGGCCACCAGTGCGACGATCGCGGCCAGCAGCGCCCACGGCGCGAGTCGCGAGTTGTCCTGCCCGATCGGCTCGGTGACGCTGGGCTCCCACGATCCGACGGCGTCTGGGTCCGGACCGCTCGCGACCACGGGTTCGATGCCGACCGGCCCCGTGGGAAGCTTCGTGTACCCCTCTCGCCTCGCCCCTGGCAGTCGCGCCGCACCAGCGGGCTTCTCGACGTCGGGGCTGGCGCCCTCCACACGGGGTTCTCCCGGCTGCGCGCTCACGCGGCGGCCTCCGCCCGTTCGGCGATCTGGATCTCGGTCACCGGCAGAGTCGAATCAGCCCCGAACGCCAGCGTGGACGGGCGGCGACCCGACGAGATCAGCTCCGCGGCGAGCGCCGCGATCATGGCGCCGTTGTCCGTGCACAGCGACAGCGGCGGGATCCGCACGGTGACACCGGCGGCCTCCGCGCGCTCCAATGCGACCTCGCGCAGGCGACGGTTGGCGATGACGCCTCCGCCGAGCAGCAGTCTCGGCACGCCGAGCTCCTGACAGGCGGCGAGCGCCTTGGTCACCAGCACGTCGACGACCGCTTCGCGGAAGCTCGCCGCCACGTCCGCGACCGGCACTGGTGCACCGTCCGCCTCGCAGCGCTCCACCCACCGCGCCACCGCGGTCTTCAATCCGGAGAACGAGAAGTCGTACCGATGCTTCGCCATATCGGATGCTCGGGAGAGCCCCCGAGGGAAGCGGATCGCCTTCGGGTCGCCGTCGACGGCAGCCCTGTCGATCTCCGGCCCGCCCGGATACGGCAGCGACAGCAGGCGCGCGACCTTGTCGAACGCCTCCCCCGCGGCATCATCCATGGTCTCGCCGAGCAGTTCGACGTCCGTGGTCAGGTCGCGCACGTGCAGCAGCGACGTATGGCCGCCGGACACGAGCAGCGCGATGGTCGGATACTCCAGCGGCTCGGCATCCGGAGTCAGGATGTCGGCCGCGATGTGCCCGACGAGGTGATTGACCGCGTACAGCGGCTTGTCGAGCGAGACCGCGAGCCCCTTCGCCGCGCCGACGCCGACCATGAGGGCACCGGCGAGCCCGGGCCCCGAGGTGACTGCGATGGCGTCCAGATCCTCCAGGCGCACCTGCGCCTCGGCCAGCGCGGCTTCGATCGAGGGCTGCAGCGCCTCCAGATGCGCGCGAGCCGCGACTTCGGGCACGACGCCGCCGTAGCGCGCGTGCGCGTCCATGCTCGAGGCGATCGTGTTCGACAGCAGCGTCCGCCCGCGGACGATGCCGATCCCGGTCTCGTCGCAGCTCGTCTCGATCCCGAGCACCAGAGGTTCGCTCATGCCGTGGCCTCCTTCGCTGCCGCCGCGTCGCCCGATCCGGAGGAGTCCGCTCGATCGGGAGGAGCGGTCTGCCCGTTCGGGTCCTCCGTTTCGCGCGTCGTCCTCCCGTTCGGATGCCGAGCCGTCCATGCTCGCAGATCCAGGCGCATCACGATCGCGTCGACGCCGTCCGGCTGGTAGTAGCGCGGGCGTCGTCCCAGTTCGGTGAACCCTTCCGACGCGTAGAGTCCCGCAGCCCCCGGGTTGTCGGCGCGGACCTCCAGGAACACCTCGCGGGCACCCCGTGCGGATGCCTCGGTCAGCAGGTCCGTCAGCAGGGCGCGCCCTCGCCCTGCACCGCGGTGCGCTTCGAGCAGGGCGATCGTCTGGATATCGGCATCCGCTGATCCGCGCACCGAGCGCAACCCGGCGTAGCCGACGATGTCGCCGTCCTGCTCGTCGACGAGGTAGTGACTGTATTCGCCGGTGAGCTCGGCCGCCATGGTCTCGGAGCTCCAGGCGTCGGTCGGGAAGGACGCGTTCTCGATCGCCATGATGGCGTCGAGATCCGCAGGCGTCGCACGACGGATCATGCGCCCACCTTCTTCGGCGCCCCTGGCACCGTCACGTCGGGCTGCCGCAGATACAGCGGCTCCTGGCCGGCGAGCGTGCGGTCCGCACCCCGGGCCCGCAGGCCGACGCGCGCGAGAGCCGCACCGTCCAGCCCGGTCGCCTCGACCGCGCGGATGCCGTCCAGATGCGCGTCGGCATCCGCACGGGGCACGAGGATCGTGTCGGCGACGACGTTCGGGATGCCGTCGGCATCGAACCCGTCGAACACCGTGATCGCGACCTCGCGGCGGCGGGCATCGGTGATGACCGCGAAGCGACCGGCTTCGGCATCCCGCTCGAGCTCGGTCAGCGCCGGGGCGAAGTGGCTCGGAACAGGAATGACGTCGACGCCACGGCCGAGCGCGAATGCGCGCGCCGTGGCGATGCCGATGCGCAGACCGGTGAAGGGTCCTGGCCCCATGCCGGCGACGACGTGCTCGATGGAGCCTTGGCCCGCGTCGTCGAGGGCGCGACGGAGAAGATCGCCGATGACCTCGGCGTGGCCGAGCGGATCAGGACTGGAGGCGTCGGCGAGGCGCACTCCGTCGCCGTCGACGATGGCGACGGCCGAGCCCAGCGAGGTGTCGACAGCGAGGATCACGCTTCCCAGGGTAGTCGGCCCCGCAGCGGTCACCGCTCGACGCGGGTGATCTCCACGAGACGCGGGGCGTCGGCATCCAGATCCTCGTCCGCGATGCCGTCGGCGCCGCCGATCGGCCGGGAGAGCTCGATGTCCCACCAGGCATCGGCCACGGCATCCGCCATGCCGCGCCCCCACTCGATCACGACCACCGATCGCGCGAAGTCGATGTCGAGGTCGTCGAGTTCGGCGGCGGACCCGAGACGGTAGGCATCCACGTGCACGAGCGGTGCACGTCCGACGAGCGAGGGGTGCGTCCTGGCGATCACGAAGGTGGGGCTCTGCACCGGTCCGCGGACGCCGAGGCCCTCCGCGAGGCCGCGCGTGAAGGTGGTCTTGCCCGCGCCGAGCGGCCCGGTGAGGACGATCAGGTCGCCGGCCTCCAGCTGCTCGCCGATGCGGAGCCCGAGCTGCTCCATCTCCTCGGCTGTGGCGATCTCGCGATGGCCGAGGAAGGCCGGATCGAGGCTCACGCGCCCCGCCTCGGAACCCGAGGGCCGATGCGCGTGACGATCTCGTAATTGATCGTGCTCGCGGCGTTCGCCCACTCCGTCGCCGACGGCACTCCGAGTGTGGGGTCGCCGAACAGCACGACCTCGTCTCCCACGGCGACAAGCGTGTCTCCGACGTCCACGACGAACTGGTCCATCGCGATGCGTCCGGCCACCGTGAAGCGTCGCCCGCCGATCGTCACCGGGCCGCGGTCCGATGCCTGCCGAGGCACGCCGTCGGCGTAGCCGAGGGGGACGAGGGCGAGCGTCGTGTCGCGGTCCGTGCGGTGCACGTAGCCGTACGAGACGCCGGTCCCGGCAGGGACTCGCCGCACGGCTGCGACGGCCGCACGCAGCGTCATCGCC
The DNA here is from genome assembly GCF_057748015.1 of Microbacterium sp. STRO-1N. Next base: position 1,092,962 of record NZ_CM173234.1, on the reverse strand, counting down.
GGCCGCAGTCCCAGTTCGCCGGACGAGCGGTCGTCGAAGGGCGACAGACCGTAGAGTCCGATGCCGATGCGGACGGCGTCCAGACGCGACTCGGGCAGGTCGATCGCCGCCGCTGTGGCCGCGATGTGCAGGATCTCGGCATGGATGCCGAAGGATGCCGCGGCCTGCACGCCCTCGTCGAACCGCGCCAGCGCCGTGCGGTCGTCCTGCGGGGACGTGTTGGAGAGGTGGCTGAAGAGCCCCACGATCCGGACGCGGCCGATGCGCTCCAGACGCGCGGCCTCGGCGAACACCCGCTGCCAGTCGCGTGGCGCGACCCCGTTGCGGCTCAGTCCGGTCTCGAGCTTGAGATGGATGCCGACGGGACGGTCGACGGACGCCGCATTGCCCGCGGCCTCGAGCTGATCGAACGACGAGATGCCGACCTCGACATCCGCGGCGGCGGCTTCGACGAACGTCTCCCCCGGCTGGTGCAGCCAGGCCATGATCGGCGCGTGGATGCCCTGTCGTCGCAGAGCCAGCGCCTCGGCGATCTCCGCGACGCCGAGGCGGTTCGCGCCGCCCGAGAGCGCAGCGACGGCCGCGGCCGCGGCTCCGTGGCCATAGGCATCCGCCTTGACGACGGCGATGACATCGACGCCTGTGAGCGCACGGAGGTGCCGCACGTTGTCGGCGATCGCGTCGAGGTCGATCCTCGCCTCGCGGAACGGAACGGTCACAGCGGCACTCCTTCCGCCACGACGAACGCGGCCGCGAGGCCGGCGTCGTGGCTGAGCGACAGATGGAGGGTCAGGATGCCGCGGTCCGCGACGACGTCGGCGGTGCTGCCGCTGAGGTCGAACCGCGGACGCCCCGAGGGCTCCGAGGCGACCTCGATGTCGATCCAGCGCACGCCGTCCGAGCCGCCGAGGGCCTTGATGAGGGCCTCCTTGGCGGCATACCGCGCAGCGAGAGAAGGCAGGCGCAGCGTCCGCTCGGCCGGGGCGAACAGACGCTCCATCAGACGCGGTGTACGCGTCATCGTGCGCTCGAAGCGCGCGATGTCGACGATGTCGATGCCCGTCCCGATGATCACCGATTCAGCCTACCCGGGCACGCGCTTCCGCTGACGGTCGGCCCGGATGCATGGAGATTCCCCGCAGGCAGGGCCGTTCATGGTCGAACCGCCAGACAACCGGGATTCCTTCCGACATCCGTGCCCGGTCACCCGCTCTGCACAGGCGAGCGATTCGCGAAGTTGTCCACAGTTCCGGGATACTCCGGCTCCGATGAGAAGCCCGCCTGGAAGATCGAGCCATGCACTTATCTCCGTTGATACACGCGCACGGCGGCATCGCCCGAGGATCAGAGCTCAGCGCATTCGGCTGCACGCGTAAGCAGCTCTCGATAGCCGTTCGCAACGGCGAGATCAGGCGACTGCGCCCGGGCGTCTTCGCCACATGGACCGCCGACGAGGATGCTGTGACGGCTGCCGCGCATGGCGGCGCACTCACCTGTTCGACCGCGTTGCGACTGCATTCCGTCTGGGTGCTCGATACCGATGAGCATCCGCACGTGTGGCTTGGCGCAGGAGGGCGACGGTTCGCGCACACCCCGTGCACGTGCATTCAGCATTTCCGGACAGGGCCGATGAAACTCGGTGTCGCGCCGGTCGAGCATTCCCTGGTGCACGCGTTCGCTTGCCATGGGGAAGAGTTCTTCTTCGCGGCCTTCGAATCCGCCTGGAACAGACGGCTCATCGGGCGAGATGTCCGCGCGCGCATCAGGCGAGCGCTCCCGGCATCCGCCAGATGGCTCGTCGATCTCGCCCGTGACGACGCGGAGAGCGGGTTGGAATCGCTCGTGCGCCTCCGGCTCCACCTGCTCGGCATCCGGGTTCGAACACAGGTCGATATCGACGGTGTCGGACGCGTCGACTTCGTGATCGAGGACCGCATCATCCTCGAAGCGGACGGCAAGGAGAATCATGCGAGCTCGACGCAGCGGCATCGGGATTTGTCGCGGGATGCCGTCGCATCACGCCTCGGCTACGAGACGCTTCGCTTCGACTACGCGCTCATCATCCACGAGTGGGACACCGTCATCGCCGCGATCACGGCTGCTCTCGCTCGCGCGCGGGCGTGACCAGGCCGGAACCGAGCACAAATGCATGGAGAATCCCCGCTTGCATGAGCGTTCACGGCCGAACCGCCAGACATCCGGGATTCTTCCCGATATCCGTACCCCTGGGCCGGCGTAGGCACCGGGTATGACGCGTGCGGACGAGCCGCCCGGCTCACTCCACCGTGACGGACTTCGCCAGGTTGCGCGGCTGGTCGACATCGAGACCCTTGGCCGTCGCCAGCGCCATCGCGAAGATCTGCAGCGGGACGACGGCGAGCAGCGGCTCGAACAGGGCACCGGCGAGCGGGATGCGGATGACCTCGTCCGCGAACGGCAGCACAGCGGCGTCGCCCTCTTCGGCCACGACGATCACACGAGCACCGCGGGCGCGGATCTCCTGGATGTTCGAGACGACCTTGGCGTGCACCAGGGCGGAGTGCCGCGGCGACGGCACCAGGACGAACACCGGCTGCCCAGGCTCGATGAGCGCGATCGGGCCGTGCTTGAGCTCGCCGGCGGCGAAGCCCTCGGCGTGGATGTAGGAGATCTCCTTGAGCTTGAGCGCGCCCTCGAGAGCGATCGGGTACCCGACGTGACGACCCAGGAACAGCACGGAGCGGGTGTCGGCCATCCAGCCGGCGAGCTGCGCGACGTGCTCCTGCTCCTCGGCGAGCACCTTCGCGACCTTCTCGGGCAGCGCCTGGAGCTCGGCGACGTCGGTCGAGGCATCCGCCATCGTGCCTCGGACACGACCCATGTGCAGGCCGAGCAGCAGCAGTGCCGTGATCTGCGCCGAGAACGCCTTGGTCGAGGCGACCGCGACCTCGGGACCCGCGTGCGTGTAGACGACGGCATCCGACTCGCGCGGGATCGTCGCGCCCTGCGTGTTGCAGATCGACAGGGTGCGCGCGCCGCGCTCGCGGGCGTACTTGACCGCCATCAGCGTGTCCATCGTCTCGCCGGACTGGCTGATCGACACCACGAGGGTGTCCTCGCCGATCACCGGGTCGCGGTAGCGGAACTCGTGCGCGAGCTCGACATCGACGGCGACACGGGCCCACTGCTCGATCGCGTACTTGCCGACGAGGGCCGCATACGATGCCGTGCCGCACGCGGTGATGATGACGCGGTTGATGCCGGTGAAGAGCTCGTCCAGACCATCCAGTTCGGGGATGATCACCTGACCGTCCTGGATGCGTCCGAGGATCGTCTTCGCGACGGCCTCCGGCTGCTCGGCGACCTCCTTGGCCATGAACGACGACCAGCCGCCCTTCTCGGCGGCCGCGGCATCCCAGGACACGTCGAACGGCTCGGCCTCGACCGGAGTGCCGGCGAAGTCGGTGACGGTCACCTCGGAGGGGGTGATCGAGACGATCTGGTCCTGACCGATCGCGAGCGCCTTGCGGGTGTGCTCGACGAACGCGGCGACATCGGAGCCGAGGAAGTTCTCGCCCTCGCCGAGGCCGATGACCAGCGGAGAGTTGCGGCGGGCGCCGACCACGAGACCCGGCCGGTCCTGGTGCATCGCGAGCAGGGTGAACGCGCCCTCGAGACGGTTCACGACGTTGCGGAACGCGAGCTGCAGGTCGCCGCCGTTGTTCGCGTACTCCCGGCCGAGGAGAGCGGCAGCGACCTCGGTGTCCGTCTCGCTGCGGAAGCTCACGCCGTCGGCGAGGAGCTCGTCGCGCAGCACCGAGAAGTTCTCGATGATGCCGTTGTGGATGACGGCCAGCTTGTCGTCGTCGGCGAGATGCGGGTGGGCGTTGACGTCGGTCGGACCGCCGTGCGTCGCCCAGCGGGTGTGGCCGATGCCGGTGGTGCCGTCCGCGAGCGGGCTTTCGCCCAGCGAGTCGCGCAGCATGCCGAGCTTGCCCGCCTTCTTGCGCATGCCGAGATCGCCGTTCTCATCGATGACGGCGATGCCGGCGGAGTCGTAGCCGCGGTACTCGAGACGGGCGAGGCCGGCGAGAAGGATGTCCTGGCTGGGCCGCGGGCCCACGTATCCGACGATTCCACACATGCTCACAAGGGTAAGCGGGGAATTTTGCGAGGGTGCCGAACAATACGTGCCCGTCGCGGATCAGAGCTTGCGCAGCAGCACGCTCTCCACGTCGTGGTCGGCGCCCTTGTTCAGCACGAGCGTCGCTCGGTGCTTGGTCGGCATGACGTTCTCGACGAGGTTGGGCATGTTGATGTCGTTCCAGTAGCCCATCGCCGTCTGCACGGCTTCCTCATCCGTGAGGTGGGCGAACACGTTGAAGTAGGAGGACGGATTGCTGAACGCGCCCTGGCGGAGCGCGAGGAAGCGGTCGACGTACCAGCTCGCGATGTGCGAGGTGTCGGCGTCGACGAAGATCGAGAAGTCGAACAGGTCGCTGACCGCGACGTCGTTCGGCGCCGGCGGCGGCTGCAGCACGTTGAGCCCCTCGACGATCACGACATCGGGGCGGCGGACGACGACGTGCGCATCGGGGACGATGTCGTATCGCATGTGCGAGTAGAACGGCGCGCGCACCTCCGGGGCGCCCGACTTCACCTCCGTGAGGAACGACAGCAGGGCGCGGCGGTCGTAGGACTCGGGAAAGCCCTTGCGCTCCATGAGTCCGCGGCGCTCGAGCTCGGCGTTCGGATACAGGAAGCCGTCGGTGGTCACGAGCTCCACGCGCGGTGTGCCGGGCCAGCGGCTCATCAGCTCGCGCAGCAGGCGCGCGATCGTCGACTTGCCGACCGCGACCGAACCGGCGACGCCCACGACGAACGGCGTCGTGGTGTCGTCCTCCTGGAGGAAGTCGCTCGTCGCCGCCCCCAGTCGCTTCGTCGCCGTGGCGTACAGGCTCAACAGGCGACTGAGCGGCAGGTACACCTCGCGCACCTCGGTGAGGTCGAGTCGGTCTCCGATGCCGCGGATCTCGACGACCTCCGTCTCGCTCAGCGGCTGATCGAGATCGGCCGCGAGTCGCGCCCATTCCGCGCGATCGATCTCCCGGTAGGGGGACAGCGGGAGCGTGGGGTCGACGGTGGTCACGGCATCCATCGTATCCGCGGCCAGGCGGGTGCCGCTCAGTCGACGATCCGCAGCTCCGCGACGACCTCCAGTGCGTCCGCCGACGATCCAGCCGCGATCCGGTACTCGCCCGGCTGCACACGCAGCGCGCCGTGGTGCAACCAGTCGTCGACCGCGCCATCCACCCGTGCATCCGCATCCCACACCGCGAACCGCGCAGTCTGGAACGAGATCTCCACCTCGGCGGTCTCCCCCGGCTCCAGCCGCACCCGGCGGTAGCCGAGCAGCAGGCGTCGCGCCGGCGGGATCGGCAAGTCGGCGGGGGCGAGCCCGTAGAGCTGCACGAGCTCCTCCGCCGCCCGCTCGCCGCGATTGGCGACGCGCACGGTCGCGGTGGCCTCCCCCTGCACCCCGAACGCCGGATGCCGGTGCGACGGCTCTCCCGCGCCGACCTCGGACGCGGACACCGAAACGCCCTCGTACACGACCTCCGAATAGGTCAGGCCGTGCCCGAACGCGAACGCGTACGGTTCGGGCTGATGCCGATACGTCGCCTGCTGCCGCTGCGTGTCGTAGTCGAACAGGTCGCCGGCCTGCGCCGGATCCGCCGGCCACGACTGCGCCAGACGCCCCGTGGGTTCGCGGTCGCCGCTGAAGACGTCGGCGATGCCGTGCCCGAGCTCCTGACCCGCATGGCTCGACCACACGACGGTCGCGGCGTCCGCCGCATCGCCCAGCACGTACGGGTAGCTCGACACGATCGTGAGAATCGTCGGCGTGCCGGTCTCCTGAGCGGTGCGCCAGATCGAGGTCGCCGCCTCCGGCAGATACAGGTGAGGGCGGTCCTCGGTCTCGCGGCCCGCGAGGTGCGGATCGTTGCCGACGACCACGACGGCGAGATCCGCGGATGCGGCGGCATCCGCCACCGCCTGCGCACCGGAGCGCACCGTGCGCACCGCGAAGCGCTCGGCGCGATCGAGGGTCACGCCCTCGGCCAGCACGATGCCGACCTCGCGTGAGATGCGCACCCAGCGGCCCGAGCCGAGGTGCAGCAGCGACCAGGTCCCGTCCGCGTGGACGTGCTTGCGGAAGCTCTCCTGCACGACCCAGCCGCCGACCCGCTCCGCGTCGGCGCGCATCGGCCACGCGCCGCCGGTCAGGAGTCGCCCCGACGCGTGCGACCGCAAGGTGAGGATGCCGTCGCCCCAGTCCGTCAGATCCCACAGCGCGTCGTCCGACGCCACTGAAGCCGATGCCGCGACCTGCGCCCCCGTCTCGTCGGAGCGCACGTAGGCGCCGTTGCTCGTGGCCCGCAGCGCGATGGTGTCCGCGCCCGTCTCGACGCGCACCTCGGCATCCGGATAGCGGTCGGCGAGTCCGCGGGCGACGCCGACGGCGTACGGCGGAGTCCCCGAATACCAGTCCGTCAGGACGAGATCGGCGAGCTGCCCGACCACGGCGATCGACCGCGGTGCCGCGAGCGGCAGGACGCCCGCGTCGTTGCGCAGCACCACGACCCCAGCACCGACGGCCTCGCGGGCCAGGTCTCGCGCGGCCGGCACGTCGATGTCATCCATGCCGATTCCGGCATACGGGTCCTCGTCGCCGTCGAACTCCCCGCTTCGCACCCGCATCTCGAGCAGCCGGAGCGCCGCGCGGTCGATGTCGGCCTCGTCGAGGAGACCGGCCTCGAGCGCGGCGCGCAGGTTCGTCAGCGTGGGCGTCGCATCCGCGTCATTGTCGGTGAACGAGTCCATGCCGCTGCGCACGAGCGCGGCGGCGGCGTGCGCCATGTCGGGCTGCGCGCCCTGGACGGACACGACGAACGTGGGTGCCCCGGCGTCCGACATGATGGCCAGCGAGCCGGGCGCCCAGCTGCGCGCCTCGTCGGTGAGTTCCGGCTGAGTGTGCGCCGGCGAGCCGTTGACCTGGTTGTAGGCGAGCATGATGCTGCCGGCGGCCTCGGCCTCGATCGGCCCGCGGAACGCCGGCAGCTCCTCCTCGTGCAGCGTCCGCGGCGACATGTTCGACGACGTCGCCGACCGGTCGGTCTCGTTGCTGTAGGCGAGGAAGTGCTTGAGTGCCGGCACCGTCTTCCAGACCCGTTCGTGGCGTCCGCGCAGGCCGCGGGAGTACGCCGTGCCGAACGCGGCGGTCAGGTGCGGGTCCTCGGAGTAGCCCTCCTCGTTGCGTCCCCAGCCGGGGTGACGCAGCGTGTTCACGACCGGGGCCCACACGTTCAGGCTCACGAGCGGATTCTCGGCGCGCTTCGCGCGCACCTCGGTCGAGGCGACGTCGCCGACGCGCTCGATGAGGTCGGCATCCCAGGTCGCCGCCAGCCCGACCGGCTGCGGGAAGACGGTTGCCGTCCCGAGCCAGGCGGCACCGTGCAGCGCCTCGCACCCGGTGCGGTACTCGGAAACGCCCAGACGTTCGATCGCGGGTGCGGCCTGGTGCAGCATCGCGAGGCGCTCGTCGAACGTCAGGCGAGACAGCAGGTCTGCGGCGCGGTCGACCACGGACGCGGTCGTGTCGCGGAACAGCATCAGGGGGTCTCCTCGATCGTGATCTGCAGTTCGCCTGCTCCGTCGGCGGTCGCCGACACGGCGCCGGACGACAAGGACCAGGATGCCGCGGCATCCGTGCTGGAAGCGATGATCCGGTCGCCGTCGCGACGGACCCGGAACGTCGTCGCGGCCGTGCCGTCGCGAGCGGGCACGGTGGTGACCTGGTCGTACCCGTCCGGAAGCGCGAAGCAGCGCAGCGTGACGCCGTCCGCCCAGTCGTAGTCGGGTCGGTCGTCCACGGCGCCCCAAGGGAGCACGGTGCCAGGACGCACGCGCAGCGGCACCGACAGGTAGTCGTGCTGCTCCTGCACCCAGCGCCGGCCATCCGCCTCGGAGCCGTCCAGCAGCGACGTCCAGCGGCCTGCGGGCAGGTAGTACTCGCTGTGGCCGTCGGCGTCGAACACGGGGGCGACGAGCAGGGCGTCACCGAGCATGTACTGCGTGTCGGCGTCGAAGCCGCTGCGATCGTCGGGGAACTCCAGCACCATCGGCCGCATCATCGGGATGCCGGAGGACGCCGCCTGGTCGGCCGCACCGGCCAGATAGGGCATGAGGCGCATCTTCAGCTTCGTGAACAGGCGCGTGACGTCCACCGCCTCCTCGTCGAACTGCCACGGCACACGGAACGAACTCGATCCGTGCAGACGCGAGTGCGATGACAGCAGACCGAACGCGAGCCACCGCTTGAAGAGCCCGGCATCCGGCGTGCCCTCGAAGCCGCCGATGTCGTGGCTCCAATACCCGAAGCCGCTCATCGAGAGCGAGAGACCTCCGCGCAGGGACTCCGCCATCGACAGGAAGGTCGAATCGCTGTCGCCGCCCCAGTGCACAGGGAACTGCTGCGTGCCGGCGGTCGCCGACCGCGCGAACAGCACAGCCTCCCCCGCGCCTCGACGCCGCTCGAGCGCGCGGAACACGACCTCGTTGTACAGCCGCGGGTAGTGGTTGTGCATGCGGACGGGATCCGAGCCGTCGAACCAGACGACGCCTTCAGCGGGGATCCGCTCGCCGAAGTCCGTCTTGAAGGTGTCGACGCCCTGATCCATCAGGCGCTCGATGTGGCCGACATACCATTCGGCGGCTTCCGGGTTCGTGAAGTCCACGATGCCCATGCCCGCCTGCCAGAGGTCCCACTGCCAGACCCCGCCATCGGTGCGCTTGAGCAGGTATCCCTTCTCGGCTGCTTCGGCGAACAGCTTCGAGCGCTGCGCGATGTAGGGGTTGATCCAGGCCGAGACCTTGAGGCCGCGCTCGTGCAGGCGTGCGAGCTGCCCCTCCGGGTCAGGGAACATCCGCGGGTCCCACTCGAAGTCGGTCCACTGGAACTCCCGCATCCAGAAGCAGTCGTAGTGGAACACGCTCAGCGGCAGGTCGCGCTCGGCGAACCCGTCGATGAAGCCGTTCACTGTCGCCTCGTCGTACTCGGCCGTGAACGACGTCGTCAGCCACAGGCCGAACGACCACGCAGGCACCCGTGCCGGGCGCCCCGTGAACGCGGTGTACCGGGTCAGGACATCCTTCGGCGTCGGGCCCGCGAACACGTAGTAGTCCAGCGTCTCGCCCGGCACCGAGAACTGGACGCGCGAGTTGACCTCGCTGCCGACCTCGAACGACACCCGGTCGGGGCTGTCCACCAGGACGCCGTAGCCGCGGCTGGTGATGTAGAACGGCACCGACTTGTAGGACTGCTCGCTCGAGGTGCCGCCGTCGGCGTTCCAGGAATCGACGACCTGGCCGTTCTTCGCGAACGCGCCGAAGCGCTCACCGAATCCGAACACGCGCTCGCCCGGCTCGATCGAGAGCTGCTGGTGCACCCAGGTGTCACCGGCACGCGTCGCAGGGCCGCCGTCGGCGCGGAACGAGTCGTCGGCGGTGAAGTGCCCGATCGAGCGCGGCAGCGATCGGGTCAGCACGCGTCCGTCCTGCTCGAAGCGCACGTCCCAGCCGCCGTCGCGGGAGACGACCACCCGCAGGTCGCCGGTCTCCAGCACGCCCTGCGTGTCGTCGACCGACATCGCGGGCACGAAGCCCGCCTCGGGGAACGTCTCGAAGTCGGGGCCGGCGTGGGCGCGGCCGGCGTGACGCTGCACGCGGACCTTCACGACGCCGGATGCCGGGGACGAGAAGGTGACCGTCAGCATGGGCCGGTTCAACGTGTCGCCGCGGTGGCGGATCACGGTGGTCGGAGCGTAGACCGTCATGGTCCCGGCATCCGCGTCGATGCGGATGTCGTCGACCTCGGCCGCATAGAGCGGGGCCAGACCCGGTCGGGTCAGCCAATAGCCATCGGTGAACTTCACCAGGTGCGCCTTTCTGTCAATGCTCGCACTTCGCCGGGCGCGATGCCGACGGAGCCGTTCGTCTCTTCTCCGGTGAGCAGGTCGATGTGCGCCCCGTCCACCGCGATGTCCATGGGTGCGTCCGCGTGGTTCAGCAGGAACAGGACGTCCCCGCGGCGGACCGCCTCGAGGCCGTCCGGCAGGATGCCCGCAGGGGCGCCGAACGCGTCGACGACACCGGCCGCCGCGAGCACGTCGCCGAGCAGAGCCGAAAGCGTGTCGTCGTCCACCACCGCGCCCAGGTACCAGGCCGCTCCGGCGCCGACCGCGTGCCGGGTGATCGCGGGAACGCCCTCGAGCTCGCGGCGGGAGTGGCGCGCCAGGACCTCGGCCCCGTCGGCGCGCAGGCGCTCGGCGAGGATGCTCGCCGACGGCTGAACGACGGTGCGACCGGCATCCCACCGCTCGTCCGCGACCAGCGGGCTGCCGGCGTCCGGCACGGCGCCCCACTCCTCGGAGCTCGCCCCGAGGAGGCCCCGCAGCAGAACCGGCGAACGGCCGGTGAGCACCTGCGCGTTCTCGTCCGCGACCCCGCTGAACGGTCCGACGACGACCTGCGCGCCGGCCTCGACGGCTGCGCCCAGCGCCTCGACTGTCGCAGGCGTCACGATGTAGGAGTGCGGGACGAGGATCGTCCGGTAGCCGACCAGGTCGGATGCCGCCGACACCACGTCGGCGGCGACACCGCGTCGCCACAGCTCGCGGTACCAGCGCGTGATCTCGGTCATCGTGCGCAGGCGTTCGGTCGGCCGCGCCGGCTCCTCGCCGGCCCACCAGGACGACCAGTCGAACAGGATCGCCACCTCTGCCGAGACGCCGGTGCCCGCGACGGAGGACAGCTTCTTCAGGTCCTCGCCCTGGCGGCACACACCGCGGAAGACGTCGGAGTCGGCCCCCGCGTGCGGAAGCATCGCGGAGTGGAAGCGCTCGGCGCCGGCCCTGGCCTGACGCCACTGGAAGTAGCAGACCGCATCGGCGCCGCGGGCGACGGCCTGCAGCGAATCACGGCGTGCGCGCAGCGGTGACTTCGGCAGGTTGTGCTCCCGCCAGGACGTCGCGCTGATCGCCTGCTCCATGAGCACCCACGACCGCCCGTCGCCGAGCGAGCGCATGAGGTCCTGCACGAGCGCGATGTCGGCCGGCGCCTGCGGCGAAGCGGGGTCGGGGTACTGATCGTCGGAGACGACGTCGACCTCGTCCGCCCACGACCAGTAATCGGTGAGCGCGTGGAAGCCCATGAAGTTCGTCGTGATGGGCTGGGTGGCACCCGCGTCGCGGATGACGTCCCGCAGCTCGCGGTAGCACTCCAGCAGCTGATCCGAGCTGTACCGGCGGAAGTCCAGCGACTGGGTCGGGTTCACCAGATACGGCATGCGCCGCGGCGGCAGGATCTCGTCGAAGGAGGCGTAGCGCTGAGACCAGAACGCCGTGCCCCATGCGTCGTTGAGAGCCTCGATCGAGCCGTAGCGGCGATGCAGCCAGAGCCGGAACTCCCGCGCCGCCTCGTCGCCGTGATCGACTTGGCCGTATTCGTTGCCGATGTGCCACATCCGCACGGCGGGGTGGTCCGCGTACCGCTCGGCGAGATCGCGCGTGATGGCGGCCGCGTGCTCGCGGTAGACCAGGGACGCGGGCGAGAACTGGTTGCGCGATCCGGGGATCAGACGCACGCCGTTGCGATCGACCGGCAGCGTCTCGGGGTGGCGGATGCCGAGCCACGGCGGCGGCGACGCGACCGGCGATGCGAGGTCGACGGCGATGCCGCCCGCGTGCAGCAGATCGAGCACCTCGTCCAGCCAGCCCCACTCGCGTGCACCGGGTACCGGCTCGATCATCGCCCAGCTGAAGACGCCGACCGTGACGAGGTTCACGCCTGCCTGCTGCATGAACGCGACATCTTCGCGCCACACCTCGGGGGACCACTGCTCGGGGTTGTAGTCCCCGCCGAAGCCGAGGCCGCGCTCGGCGATGAGCGCGTCGAATGCGCGGCGGGGCGCGGTCGTCGTTGACATGGTTTTCCGGTTCTGGATCGAGTTGTCGAAGCGTTTCAACAACGAGACCATATACTAGCCAACGTGCCGATGTCCATCGAGGCCGCAGACGCCCTCCACACTTCTCACCACGACCGACACGTCGAGGCCGCAGACGCCCTCCACCTGCTGCGGCTCGACCGCCCCGCCGAGCGGTGGACCGCGGCGTTCCCGGTGGGCGATGGCATCCGCGGGGCCATGTGCGAAGGTCGCGTCGGCGCCGAGCGCCTGCACCTCAACGACATCACGGCCTGGTCTGGCGCCCAGGGCGCGGACCCGCTGGCAGGTGTCGAGGATCGGGACCCCGCCGTGCTCGAGGCCGCACGCGCGGCGATCGCCCGCGGCGAGGGCGACGAGGCGGAACGCCTGGTGCAGCGCCAGCAGACCCCGTGGTCGCAGGCGTTCATGCCGCTGGGCCACGTCGACATCGACGTCGTGGACGTCACCGGCGACAGCGCGAGCCTGCAGCGCGCCCTGGACCTGCGCACGGCCATCGCATCGCACGAGTACGCCTCGGATGCCGGCCGCATCCGGCACGAGACCTGGGCGGATGCCGCGGTCGGCGCGATCGTGCACCGCATCGTCGCCGAGCAGCCGGTCCGCCTGCGCGTCTCGGCCGACGGCCTGCTCCGCCTGCGCAGGACAGAGCACGCCGACGGCGCACTCGGCATCGAGTGGCATCTCCCGATCGATGTTGCGCCTGGGCACGCGCACGCCGCGGAGCCCGTCCGGTACGACGAGGCTCTCGGACGCACGGCGGCGATCTCGATCCACTCGGCCGTCGCAGCGACGGCGGACGACGGCATCCTCACCACGGATGCCGCGCGCGAGCACCTGCTGCTGATCGGCACGGCCACCGCGCCGGGGCTCCCCGACGAGCCCGTCGATGCCCGCGGAGCGATCCAACGGGCCGCTGTCACCACGGCATCCGGTGCCGAGGAATTGCGGGAGAAGCACATCGGCGCGCACCGGGAGCTCTACGCGAGGTGCGCGCTCGAGCTGCCGTCGGCACCGGGTGCGGCCGGCCTGCCTGTCGACGAGCGGATCGCGCTCGCGCAGACCCGACCGGACGAGGGCCTCGCCGCACTCGCATTCCACTACGGTCGCTATCTGCTCATCTCGTCGTCGCGCCGCGCCGCGATTCCGCTGACGCTGCAGGGCATCTGGAACGCGGAGCTGCCCGCTCCGTGGTCGAGCGCGTACACCTCGAACATCAACCTCGAGATGGCGTACTGGCCGGCGGACGTGACCGGTCTGCCGGAGTGCCTCGAGCCGCTGCGGGCCTTCGTCGGCCGGGTCGCCGCGACCACGGGTCCCGTCGTCGCCCGAGAGCTGCACGGCGCCGACGGCTGGACGATGCACCACAACTCGGATGCCTGGGGCCACGCCGCTCCGGTCGGAGGCGGCTCCGGCGACCCGTCGTGGGCATTCTGGCCGCTGGGCGGCGTGTGGCTCAGCCTGCAGCTGTGGGACGCGTTCACGTTCGACGTCGATGTCGAGCGTCTGCGGGCCGAGATCTGGCCCGTGCTCGAGGGCTCCGCGCGCTTCGCACTGAGCTGGATCCGCACCGACGGCACTCGGGCCTGGACGAGCCCGTCCACCTCTCCCGAGAACCGCTACCTCGACGATGCCGGCGTGCCGCGAGCACTCGGCGAATCCACCACGATGGACGTCACGCTGCTCCGAGAGCTCTCCGCCGTGTGCGCGAAGGCGGCCGCTGCGCTCGGCCTCTCCCCCGACTGGCTCGGCGAGCTCGCGCAGGTGACGGCGCTGCTGCCCGAACTGCGCGTCATGCCGGACGGACGTCTCGCGGAGTGGGACCGCGATCTCCCGGATGCCGAGCCGTTGCACCGGCATCTGTCCCATCTGGTGGGACTGTACCCGCTCGCCGCCATCACGCCGGACGGCACCCCCGAGCTGGCAGAGGCCGCCGCGGAGGCCATTCTGGCGCGCGGGGCGGAGTCCACCGGCTGGGCGCTCGCGTGGCGGATGTCGATGTGGGCGCGGCTCGGCGACGGCGAGCGCGTGCACGACCAGATCCTGATGTCTTTGCGCCCGGCGCAGGATGCCCACGGTCAGCGCGGCGGCGTCTACGACAACCTGTTCAGCGCCCACCCGCCGTTCCAGATCGACGGGAATCTCGGCCTCACCGCCGGCATCGCCGAAGCGCTCGTGCAGTCCCACGCCGGCGATGCCGAGCACACGATCATCCGCGTCCTGCCCGCCCTGCCGCCCGCGTGGGCCGATGGCGCCGTCCACGGGCTGCGCGCTCGCGGAGGCGTGCAGCTCGCACTGACGTGGGAGCAGCACCGCGTCGCCCGGGTACGATTGCGCTCTGACACCGCGCGCGCTGTCGTGATCTCGGGCCCCGGCATCGACGAGACCACCCTGACGCTTCAGCCGGGAGAAGAGACGATCATCGAGCCGAAGGAGCCGAGATGGTGACGATCGCCGAGGTCGCACGCGCCGCGGGCGTGTCGATTTCCACCGTGTCCTATGTGATGAGCGGCAAGCGGACCATCTCGCAGGAGACCAGGGACCGCGTCGAGCAGGCCATCGCCGACCTGAAGTACAGCCCGCACGCCAGCGCCCGTTCGCTGGCTTCTCGGTCGACGAACGTCATCGGGCTGCAGGCGCCGCTGCGCGCCGGCGTCGACGTGCACGTCGTGATGGAGATCGTCGCCGGCGTCGTGCGCGAGGCCAGAGCCAACCAGTACGACATCCTGCTGCTCACGAGCGACGACGCAGCCGGCCTCAGTCGCGCGGCGCGCGCCTCCATGGTCGACGCGCTGCTGGTCATGGACATCGAATCCGACGACCCGCGCATCGCGACTCTCGAGGAGCTCGAGACGCCCGCTCTGCTGATCGGCCTCCCCGCGGGTGCGGACGGGATCGCGTGCGTCGACTTCGACTTCGAGGCTGCCGGCCGCCTCGCCGCGTCCCGCCTCGCCGAACTCGGCCACACGCACGTCGCGCTCATCGGCGCTCCGGAGGAGGTCATGGCGCGGCATACGTCGTACGCGGATCGTCTGAATCGCGGCTTCCTCACGGCCGCGGAGGAGCTCGGACTGGATGCCGGGGTGCATGCCTGCCCGAGCAGCCAGGAGTCCGTCGCCGCCGTCGACGCGATCCTCACCGAACGCCCCGATGTCACGGGCATCCTGTTCCACAACGAGGGCGCGCTGCCGTACGTCGCGGGTCGCCTCGGCTCGGGCATCGACGGCCGCGAGCTGGACGTGATCGCACTGTGCCCGGCGAACGTCGCCCGAACCGTCCCGACGCTCACCGACAGCATCGACGTCCCCGCCGAGGAGCTCGGCGTCAGCGCGACCCGCGCGATCCTGCAGCTGCTCGAGGGCCGCGATCTGCCGCCCGTCCAGCTGCTCGCTCCCCGTCTCGAATCCGCTTCGGATGCCGCGGCATCCGCCTCCGCATCATGAAGATCGACCCGGAGAGCCGATCTCTCCAGGGGATGTCGTCGTTCCTCGGGTTCATCGCCCTGAACGTGATGTACCTCGCGTCGTGCATTCCGATCGTGACGATCCCGGCGGCGACGAGCGCGCTGTACGAGGTGATGATCCGCTACTCCGACGACGAGAGCGGCCGACCGGTGAAGGACTTCTTCCCCGCGTTCGGCCGCAACGTCGTGCGCGCCAGCCTGCTCGGGTTGATCCTCGGCGTTCCGATGCTGTTGCTGGCCGCGAGCGCAGTGTTCTGGGCGTCCCACCCGAGCCTGCTGGCGGGCGCCGCGACCATCGTGGCGACCATCGCCGCGATCTACCTGTTCGCCGCCTTCCTGTTCGCGATGGCACTCACCGCCGTGTTCACGACGACGGTGCGTCAGACGCTCAAGAACGCGCTCCTGCTGCCCGCCGCCGAGCCGGTGCGCACATTCGGCATCCTGCTCATCCCGATCGCCCTGGTGTGCATCACCATCGTGTTCCCGATGTTCGGCGTCGTCCTGGTCACGATCGGGTTCTCCATCGGCGCGTACGCGACGGCTTTCCTGTTCCGCAGCGTCTTCGCCCGCCGCGGCTGACGCACGCACGCGAAAGGGGCCCGGCGCGAGCCGGGCCCCTTCGTCGCTCAGGCGGAGCGGCTACTCCGCGAACTCCTTCGCCACCGCTTCACGAGCATCGTTCTGCTCCTTCGCGCGATCGAGGTCGACCTCGAGGACGTCCTCGTAGCCGAGGCCCTTCGCGGTCTCCTGCAGCTCGGACCAGAGCTTGTCGAAGTCGGCCTCGCTCTCGGCGAACGTGGCCTGCCACGAGTACTGCACGACCAGTGCCTTGACCTGATTGCGCAGGGCTTCGGTCTGCGAGTCGTCGGCGGGGGCCGTGTAGCTGGCCCCGGGGGCGACGAGAAGTTCGTCGTTCGCCTTCAGGTACTCCATCGTCGACGTCGAGTCGTCCATGTGCGCCGACCAGTCGGCCTTGAGCTCGTTCTGCGTGAGCTCCTGGTAGTGCGGCCAGAACTGGTAGTTGTATTGCAGTCCCGTCGCCTCGTCGATGTCGTTCGGGAGGACGGCGCTGACGTTCAGGGTCGAGGTGCCGTCGATGTAGCTGCCGCCGCCCCACTCCTCGGGGACCGTCGCGTCGCCGGTGAGGAAGACCTCCTGGCCGAACTCGGTCAGTTTCGGCTGCCCGTCGTCGCCCATCTCCCATGTGAGTCCCTCAGGACCTGCCGCACCCTGCGTCTGGCTGTTGTTGGTGTAGGTGCCCTCGGTGGAGTAGAGCCAGTCGATGAAGGCCGCGATCCGCTCCGGGTCCTCGGCCTTCGAGCCGATCGAGAAGACCTGCTTCCCGCCGTACGCCTCGGCGCCGTACGAGAAGATCTCCTGGTCTTCGATCGGCACGAGCATGAATCCGGTGCCCGCGTTCATGTTGTCCTCGGTGTTGTACGCGGACTGGCCGAGCCACGGCCACCACGAGTAGAGGACCTGCCCGTTCTGGAACTTCGACCACAGCGTGTCGTAGTTCTGGGTCGTCGACTCGGGGTCGACCAGGCCCATGCGGTACGCCTCGTTGTAGAACTCCAGGACACGGTGGTATTCGCCGTCGTCGTCGAGGATGCCCTGATAGTCCGAGCCGTCTGCCTTCGCCAGCGCGAAGCCGAGCTCGTCATAGCCGTAGTAGGTGATCGGCTGCTTGGCATTGTTCATCATGTTGCCGTCCCAGTCCTTGAACAGGGAGAGGGCGTACACCTTCTTGCCGTTCGGCGCGGTGGGCTGGAGGTCCTGCATGTCCTTCAGGACGGGCAGCAGGTCCTCGAGCGTGCCGATCTCGGGGTAGTCGAGCTGGGAGTAGAGGTCCCAGCGCAGGTACGCGCCGAAGGTCGGCTCCAGTCCCTCGCTCGGTTCGGTCGGCAGGATGCTGGAGACGGAGGTCGGGAAGGCGTACACGCCGTCCTTGCCGTCGTTGAGCTTGTCGACGGCCTTGTCGAAACGCTCGAGACTGTCCATCGCCGAGTAGTACTTGGACGAGTCGAGCACCAGACCGCCTTCGATGAGCTCGTCCAGCTTCTCGCCCTTGTCCGTGACGATGAGATCGCCCAGGTCGCCCGCCGAGACGCGGGTGTTGTACAGGGTGTCGCCGCCGCCGGCGACGTTCGGGGCGATGATGTTCAGCTTCATGTTGAACTTCTCTTTGACGAGCTCGCCGAACCATCCCTCCTGCATGCCCATGTAGTTGGCGAGGCCGTCGAACACGTCGATCGTGATCTCCTCCTCCCACTCGGTCGGGAAGGCGTCGACCTGCGACTCCTCTGTTTCGGCCGGGTCGCCGCTGCATGCGGCCAGTGAACCGACCGCGAGGAGTGCGACCACTCCGAGCGCGGCTTTCCTCTTCAGCTTCATTGCTTTCCTTTCTGTGGTGCGTGGTGCCGGGATCCGTCAGCCCTTGACGGCGCCCAGCATGATGCCCTTCACGAAGAAGCGCTGGAACAGGGGGTAGATGAAGATGATCGGCAGGACGACGAGCACCGACACGGTCATGCGGATCGAGGTCGGCGTCTGGGATGTCGCCGCCGACACGATGCCGCTCAGGTCGCCGCCGGCGTTCTGCGCCGCCTGCGCGAGGCTGGATGCCTGGTTGATGAACATGTAGAGCAGGTACTGCAGCGTGTACAGGCTCTGATCCGTGATGTAGATCAGGGTGTCCTGGAAGCTGTTCCACTGCGCCACCGCGGAGAAGATGGCGACCGTCGCGAGGATCGGCGTCATGTTCGGCAGATAGACCTTGAAGAAGATCTGCACGATGTTCGCACCGTCCAGCTCTGCGGCTTCCTGCAGCGATTCCGGCATCGACTCGACGAAGGTCTTCACGAGGATGATGAAGAACGGCTGCACGATGAACGGCAGCACGTACACCCAGAAGTTGTTGGTGAGGCCGAGCGTCTTCATCACGATGAAGACCGGGATGAGACCGGCCGAGAAGTACATCGTGATGATGAGGAAGCGGTACCAGAACTGCCGGGCCCACATCTTCTTCTGCGTGAACATGAACCCGAGGAACGCGGACGCCAGGACGGTGAAGACGGTCCCGATCACGGTGCGCGCGACGCTGACGACGGCGGCGAGCGGCAGTCCGTTGAGCTTGAACACCTCTTTGTAGTTGTCGAGGTGCACGTCGATCGGCCAGAGCCGCACGTCGCCGAGAGCGGAGACGTCGTTCGCGCTGATCGAGTTGATGATGAGGTAGTAGAACGGATAGGCGCACAGGACGACCAGGAGCGCGAACACCGTGTAGTTCACGATCGCGAACATCACGTCGCCGCCGTGCCGTTCGGCTTCCGGCTTGCGGCTCTTCGGCCCGGTCGGACGGACGGGGCGCTTGGGGGGTGCGGTCAGAGCGGTCATGGCGCGCCTCTCAGACGATCGATTCGCCGCGCACGCGCTTGGCGATGGCGTTGACGGTGAACAGGAGGATGACCGAGACGATGCTCTTCAGCATCCCGATCGCGGTCGCCATCGACAGGCTGTTGCCCGTCATGCCGATGTTGTACACGTACAGGTCGAGCACCTGGATCCATTCCTTGTTGAACGCGTTCTGGAACACGTAGTACTGCTCCATGCCGTTGTTCAGAAGGTTCGCGATCGAGAGCAGCAGCAGCACGAGATACGTCGGCATCAGCTGCGGGATCGTGATGTACCACATCTTCTGGAAGCGCCCGGCGCCGTCGATCTCGGCCGACTCGTACAGCGACTGATCGATGCCGGCGATCGCGGCGAGGTAGATGATGGCGCCCCAGCCCAGCCCCTTCCAGATGCTCCACAGCGTCATGGTGAGCCAGACGTTCTGATCGGTGTCGAGGAACTTGATCGGTGCGGTGATGATGCCCCAGTCGCCCAGCACGTTGTTCACGAGGCCCGAGCTGGAGAACAGCGAGAAGGCGATCATGTAGACCAGCACCCAGGAGATGAAGTTGGGGAGCGTCGTCAGCGTCTGCACGGCGTTGCGGAACCACGGCGCGCGGATCTCGTTGAGGAAGATCGCGAAGGCCAGCGGCAGGACGCTGGTCGCGATGCCGAGGAAGCTGATCGCCAGGGTGTTCATCATGACCTGCGAGATCTGCGCGACCTGCGTCGGCGAGCTCACGAGCATCTGGAACCACTGCAGGCCGACGAACTCGCTGCCGGACAGACCGAGCGCCGGCTTGTAGTCGTACAGCGAGTAGACCCAGCCGTACAGCGGGAAGTACGAGAAGAGGAAGGCGAGAAGGATGAACGGCAGGATCACCAGGAACATGCCGAACGATTTGCGGCCGCCGGCCTGTTGCCGGTCGCGGCGCCTGCGTCGCCTGCGCGACGGATTCTCGACATCATCGAGTTGCGTGACCATGGTCTCGGTCAGGGTCGTGGTCGTCATCGTGCCATGCCTTGCGCGTCGGGGGCGTCCTCGCCCGCAGATTTGTCGAATCGCTTCGATTGAATAAACCACGTCGGTGACTGTTCGTCAATCTTCGCGGCGTCACACCCGGGTAACGATCCGAGAGCGCTCCCATGTTCGAGTGGCATCGAAACGCTTCGACACCAAGATAGGCGCTCGCGTCGATCAGCGCAACCTCGCGTCTCGCGTTTCGCGAATGATCCGCTCGAGCCGCTACCGTGATGCCGTGCCTTTGACTGATCTCACCCTCGACGAGCTCGAGACCTACCGTCCTGTCGTCGCCGAGCCGGACGGCTTCGACGCATTCTGGGAGCGCACGCTCGCCGAAGCACGCAGCGCGGCGACACCGCCGACGCTGACGCCGGCCGAGACCCCCGTGACCCAGCTCATCGTCGAGGATCTCACCTTCGGCGGCTTCGGCGGCGACCCGATCCGCGCCTGGGTGACCCGCCCACGGAGCGAGGAGGCGCTCCCGACGATCGTCGAGTACATCGGATACGGCGGCGGCCGCGGCATCCCGGGCGAACGCCTGCAGTGGGCATCCGCCGGGTACGTGCACGTGCTGATGGACACCCGCGGCCAGGGTGCGAACTGGGGCAGCGGCGGAGACACCCCTGACCCGCACGGGTCGGGATCCGCAGCGACCGGCTTCATGACGCGCGGGATCGAAGCCCCGGAGACGTACTACTACCGCCGGCTGTTCACAGATGCCGTCCGCGCCGTCGACACCGCACGGGAACTGCCGTTCGTGCGCGCGGACCGCGTCAGCGTGACCGGCGGCAGCCAGGGCGGCGGCATCTCGATCGCCGCGGCCGCCCTGCATCCGGATGTGTTCGCCGCGATGCCCGACGTGCCGTTCCTCTGCCACTTCCGCCGGTCGGTCGAACGGACTCCCGACCACCCGTACGCCGAGATCGAACGCTACCTCGCCGTGCATCGCGACCGGGTGGATCAGGTGTTCGAGACGCTGTCGTACTTCGACGGCGTGAACTTCGCGCGCCGCATCCGCCAGCCCGCACTGTTCTCGGCCGCGCTCATGGACGGCATCGTGCTGCCCTCGAGCGTGTACGCCGCGTACAACCATCTGGCATCGTCGGATGCCGAGATCGAGGCGTATCCGTTCAACGGCCACGAGGGCGGACAGCTCGCCCAGTGGGTGCGGCAGGCGCGCTGGTTGGCCGAGCGCGTGTAATCGCGGTCACGGGCGATCCTGCGCGCCGGTACGCTTTGTCCGTGCGCTTGGGAGTCATCGACATCGGTTCGAACACCGTCCATCTGCTCGCCGCCGATGTCCGTCCCGGAGGGCGACCGCTGGCCACGACGAGCGATCGGACCGTCCTGCGCCTGATGCGCTATCTGACCCAGGACGGGTCGATCTCCGAGGAGGGCGTTCAAGCACTCGTGACGGCTGTGACGCGCGCGCGGAGCGTGGCAGACTCCGAGAACGTCGGCGCGCTGCTCGCCACGGCCACCAGCGCGGTCCGCGAGGCCACCAACGGCGCCGACGTCATCGCACGCATCGAGGCGGCGCTCGGACAGCCCCTGCAGGTCCTGGACGGCGAGACCGAGGCCGAACTGACCTTCCTGGCCGTTCGGCGCTGGTTCGGCTGGTCCGCCGGACAGCTGCTGCTGCTCGACATCGGCGGCGGGTCGCTCGAGATCGCGGCCGGTTCGGACGAGATCCCGGATGCCGCGGCATCCGTCCCCCTCGGCGCCGGCCGGACGACCGTCGAGTTCCTGCCTGAGGACCCGCCGGGCGAGCTGGCCGTCGAGCGCCTTCGCGCCCACGCCGTCTCGGTCCTGTCGGACGTGACGCCGACCTTCACCGCGCTCCCCCGCCCTGACCACGTCGTCGGCTCGTCGAAGGCGATCCGCTCGCTGGCCCGGCTGGTCGGATACCCCGTACCGGGATGGTCGGGGATCGACAGGATGCTCCTGCCCCGCGAGGAACTGGGGTCGTGGATCCCGCGGCTCGCGCGGCTGCCCGCATCGGCACGCCAGGAGCTGCCAGGCATCACGCCGGATCGGACGTTCCAGATCGTCGCCGCGGCCGTGGCGCTGCACACGGCGATGCGGATGCTGAACGTGAAGGAGCTCGAAGTGTCGCCGTGGGCACTGCGCGAGGGCGTGCTGCTGCGCTACATCGAATCGATGAGCTGGAGCGGCACCGGCATCTGAACCGGTGCCGCTCTGCGGCTCAGAGGGCCAGTCGTTCCTTCACGACGTCGGCCAGCTGCTGCGCGTAGGACTGCGCGGACTCGGCGTCCGCGGCCTCGACCATGACGCGCACGAGCGGCTCGGTGCCGGACTTGCGCAGGAGCACGCGTCCGGTGTCGCCGAGCGCCTGCTCGACGGTGCGGACGGCATCCTGCACGCCGCGGTCGTCCGCGACGCGATCCTTGTCGACGCCCGGGACGTTCGTGAGCACCTGCGGATACACCGTCATGACGCTCGCCAGCTCGGCGAGGGTCTTCTTCTGGCGCGCCATCTCGGCGACCAGATGCAACCCGGTGAGCAGACCGTCGCCGGTCGTGGCGAACTCGCTCATGATCACGTGACCGGACTGCTCGCCGCCGAGGGCGTAGCCGTTCGCGTTCATGTCCTCGAGGACGTACCGGTCGCCGACCGCGGTCTGACGCACCGTGATGCCGTGCTCGCGCATGGCGACGTGCAGACCGAGATTGCTCATGACGGTCGCGACGAGCGTGTCGTCGGTGAGGTGCCCTCGGTCCTTCATGGCGATCGCGAGGATGGCCATGATCTGGTCGCCGTCGATCGCGTTGCCTGCGGCATCCACTGCGAGGCATCGGTCCGCGTCTCCGTCGTGGGCGATGCCCACGTCGGCGCCGAGACGGACGACCGCTTCCGCGAGCTGATCGAGATGCGTCGATCCGACACCGTCGTTGATGTTCATGCCGTCGGGGTCGGCGCCGATGACGGTGACCTCGGCCCCGGCATCCCGGAAGGTCTCCGGAGACACGCCTGCTGCCGCACCGTTCGCGCAGTCGAGCACCACGTGGAGCCCGTCGAGGCGATGCGGCAGCGAGCCGAGCAGGTGCACGACATAGCGGTCCTCGGCGTCCGAGAAGCGCTGGATGCGACCGACGGAGGCACCGGTGGGAAGCAGCTTCTCACCGGACATCGCCGATTCGATGCGCTGCTCGACGACGTCGGGCAGCTTCACGCCGCCACGGGCGAAGATCTTGATGCCGTTGTCGGGTGCTGGGTTGTGCGACGCCGAGACCATGACGCCGAAGTCGGCGTCGCGGTCGGCGACGAGGAACGCCAGAGCGGGGGTCGGGATCACTCCCGCGTCGAGGACATCGACGCCGGAGGAGGCAAGGCCTGCGGAGACCGCGGCGGCCAGGAACTCACCGGAGACGCGCGGATCGCGGGCGACGACGGCTGTGAGCCGCTTCCCCTCCGCCTTGCGCGCCTCGGCAGTACGACCCTGGCCCAGGACGACTGCAGTCGCCTGGGCCAGGGAGAGCGCCAGGTCGGCGGTGAGGATGCCATTGGCAAGGCCTCGCACGCCGTCCGTGCCGAACAGAGCCATGAAGGTCTGTCGGGCTTAACGCTTCGAGTACTGAGGCGCCTTGCGGGCCTTCTTGAGACCAGCCTTCTTGCGCTCCTTGACGCGAGCGTCACGGGAGAGGAAGCCGGCCTTCTTGAGGGTCGCGCGGTTGTTCTCGATGTCGATGCCGTTCAGCGAACGGGCGATGCCCAGACGCAGCGCACCGGCCTGGCCCGAGGGGCCACCACCGGAGATGCGGGCGATCACGTCGTACGAACCGGCGAGGTTCAGCACCGTGAACGGGTCGTTGATCAGCTGCTGGTGCAGCTTGTTCGGGAAGTAGTCCTCGATCGTGCGGCCGTTGACCGTGATCGTGCCCGAACCGGGGACGAGGCGCACGCGGGCGATGGCCTGCTTGCGACGGCCGACAGCGGCGCCGGGGACGCTCAGCACGGGACGGGGAGCCGTCTCCGCTGCTGCTTCGGCCTCAGGCGTAGCGGTCGAGAAGTTCTGCGGGAATTCGGTGGAGTCCTGGATGTCAGCCACGAGTATGTCCTTAGTCGTTGCGGCGCTTACTGGGCGACCTGGTCGAGGGTGTACGTCTGCGGCTGCTGAGCGGCGTGCGGGTGCTCGGCGCCCACGTAGACCTTCAGCTTGCCCAGCTGCTGGCGGCCGAGGCTGTTCTTCGGGAGCATGCCCCGGATGGCCTTCTCGACGGCGCGGACGGGGTTCTTCTCCAGCAGCTCTTCGTAGGAGACCTTCTTCAGGCCGCCCGGGTAGCCGGAGTGACGGTAAGCCATCTTCTTCTGAAGCTTCTGACCGGTGAGCGCGACCTTGTCGGCGTTCACGATGATGACGAAGTCACCCGAGTCGAGGTGGTTCACGAAGGTCGGCTTGTGCTTGCCGCGCAGGAGCGCTGCGGCGTGCGAGGCGAGGCGACCGAGAACGACGTCAGTGGCGTCGATGACGACCCAGTCACGCTGGATCTGCCCGGCCTTCGGGGTGTAAGTGCGCGTCACGATAGTGCTGCTTTCTTGTTCGAACGGAGGAGTTCGTGAATCCCACTCCGGGGTGGTTCTCACCGAAATCGGTGGGAACACGCCAGTGGAGGGCTCACGTTCGCGGTGCCGCAGTAAGGCACCAAAGGGTTAGCCTACGGCACGCCGGACGATATCGCCAATCCGACCATTGCAGGTCATCGCCTCCGGGAGTATGGTGCGGGATATCGGCGGCGGCTGTGGGGGCCGCACGAAAACGCCGATCTTCAAAGGGGAAGCATCATGTCTCGCATGATCAAATCCGGGGTCGTCTGCGCGCTCGCATTCGGAGCGGTCTTCGTCGGCGGATCCGCCGCCGTCGCCGACGTCTCCGTCGAATACTCCGGTCAGGGCACGATCGCCGGAGCAGGCGGTCTGGGGCTGGGCAGTGAGGAGTGCGACGAGGCCGGCGACGGCTACCTGCTGTGGGTGTTCACCGCGACGCGCGGATCGACCGCGACGATCTCGGGCCCGTGGGGCACGGCCGAGATGACGCAGTCCGGCAAGGGCACGTTCAAGTACGTCAGCGACTACTACGACCTCGACGGCCTCGTCGGGTCCGTCTCAGCATGGTCGGATCAGATGGGCGGCAACCCGCAGCTCGTGATCAGCCACGGCTGCGCGGAGGACTCGTACGAGCCGCCGTACGAGAGCTGACTCTCGCCGCGCGGGAGGTGTCGCGAATCGCCGCCCGCCGCACCGCGCGTGCCTACTCCAGGCGCGCGGTGATCAGGATCGGACGGTGATCGCTCGCGCGCTGCGGCAGCGTGCGGATGCTGTCGATGTCGAAGCCCTCCGAGGTGGCGAAGTCGTAGTGCCCCTTGAACACGCGGTAGCGCGTGTAGGTGCGCTCGTCCGACAGGGTCAGCGTGTACCCGTGATCGCGCACGGTCTGCCCGAGGTTCTCCTTGAACACCGGGTAGTTGTAGTCCCCGACCATGAGGATGGGGATGCCGGGACCGAGTCGCTCCAGCTCGGTCAGGGCGCTGCGGATCTGGTTGCGGCGCAGCGAGTTGAGAGCGGTCAGCGGCGCGGCGTGGAACGACGCCACGATCATCTCGCGCCCGTCATCGATGTCGTAGAGCCGGACTCCCATGACCCGTTCGTGGGCGGGCTTGAGCATCCGGTCGTGCAGCGACTTCTTGAGTTCGATGGCGCGCAGGGAGTGCAACCGGAACGTGTTCTCGCGGTAGTAGACCGCGAGTCCGAGACGATTGCCCTGAGTCGCCTGCGCCAGCACGAGGTCCCCGACGCGGTCGGGGAGGGCGGACACATCGCACTCCTGCAGGCACAAGACATCGGCGCCGTGCTCGTCGACGAGCGCTTCGAGTTCGCCGGCCGCCCGATGCTTGCGCAGGTTGTAGGAGATCACCTTCATCTCCTCTCACGCTAGACCCTGCAGCTATGCGCGAGGTAGCGAACCGGGGTACGGATGCCGAACGCCGCCGTCACTCGTCGTCGACCGGATCCGCCTGCCCTGCCCTGTCCCGATCCCGCCGCGCCCTGGTCTGCTCGGCGCGCGTCGCGAGCAGCTCATCCGCGGGGTAGCCGACCTCGGTCAGGGTGAGTCCGCGGGCGGCGAGCACTTTGAACTCGCTGGTGCGCATCCGCGCGTCGCGCAGCACGACGAGGTCCGAGGCATCCAGGCGCCCCTCCCCCACGGCCGCGCATGCGCCGACGAGCGCTCTGACCATGCTGTGGCAGAAGGCATCCGCTTTGACCTCCGCCACGAGGACGCCGTCGTCGTCGCGAGTCCATCGGTAGTCCAGCAGAGTCCGGATCGTCGTCGCCTCCGCCCGCGCCTTGCAGTAGGCGGCGAAGTCGTGGAGGCCGATGAGCGTCTGCGCCGCGGCATCCATCGCCTCGACGTCCAACGCGCTGCGGATGCTCGCCGTGTCGTATCTGCGCAGCGGATCGAAGCCGGTGGCGTCGTCGGCGAGGCGGTAGCGGTAGCGCCGCCAGACGGCCGAGAAACGCGCGTCGAACCCCTCCGGCGCGACCGCGGATGATGTGACGGTGGCGTCCGGATAGGCGCCGAGGACCCCGCGCATGCGGCCGGCGATGGACCCGGCCGGATCGTGCGCTGCTCGCCCATGCCTGGTCACGATGCGCGACCACTGCGTCTCGTCCAGGTCGACGTGCGCGACCTGTCCGTGCGCGTGCACCCCGGCATCCGTGCGGCCGGCGACCGCGAGTTGCACGTCCGAACCGACGATGCGCCCCAGCGCCGCCTCGAGCGTCCCCTGGACGGTGCGCAGGCCCGGCTGCTTGGCCCAGCCCCGGAAGTTCGTCCCGTCGTAGGCGATGTCGAGGCGGATTCTCACCCCACCAGCCTAGACCGGACGCCGTACGGGGCGACGGAGCCGTTGCCCGGACTACCGGCGCAGGACCCGCTGTGCCAGCCAGTTGCCGAAGAGCTGGCCGACCTGCACGATGACGATGATGATCGCGACGGTCACCCAGGTGGCCTCCTGGTTGAACTGCTGATAGCCGTAGATGATCGCGAAGTTTCCGAGACCTCCTCCGCCGATGTATCCGGCCATCGCGGACATGTCCACCACCGCGATGAACATGAACGTGTAGCCGAGGATCAGCGGCGCGAGCGCCTCAGGGATCACGAGGCCGAACAGGATCGCGAACCGCTTGGCGCCGATCGCCAGCGCGGCCTCGACGACACCGGGGTCGACTGCGACGAGGTTCTGCTCGACGACGCGTCCGATGACGACGGCGGCCATGATCGTCATCGGGACGATGGCCGCCTCCGTGCCGAGCGTGGTGCCGGCGACGAGCTTCGTCACCGGTCCGACGGCGGTGAGGAAGATGATGAAGGGGATCGGCCGGATGACGTTGATCACGAAGTTCAGCACCGTGAAGACAGCACGATTCGCGAACAGGTTCCCCGGCCGCGTGGCGTAGAGCAGGGCGCCGATGATCAGGCCGGCCGCACCGCCGATCAGCATCGTCACGACGACCATGTAGATCGTCTCCTGGATCGACTGCAGGAGCACCGGTGTCAGGCTCGTCCAGTCGGTGGCCGTGCGGATGCCGATCATGACGCCGCCTCCGTCCCGGACGTCGCGGTATCCGCGAGCAGTTCCGCCCTGGTCCGCGCGGAGAGTTCGGATGCCGCGGCCTCGACAGCGCCGGCATCCCCCTGCAGGCGATAGGTGAGCGTGCCGAGCTGGCGGCCCTGGATGTCGGTGACCCCGCCGAAGACGACGGTGTGCCGCACGCCGTGCTCGTCGAACACGGCGGCGATGTCCTCGCTCGTGAACTCGTTGACGTCGACGCTGATGAGGCGGCCGCCGCCGGTGCGCAGAGCGGCGAGCGTGTCGCCGGACGGCACGCCCTGCGTGACGGCTGCGACGAAGCGCTCGGTCAGCGCCGCCCGCGGGTGCGCGAACACCCGATACGTGTCGCCGCTGTCGACGACTCGGCCGCCGTCCATCACGACGACCTGATCGCACAGCTCGTGCACCACGGAGATCTGGTGGGTGATGACCACGATCGTGATCCCGAGGCTGCGGTTGATCTCCTTGAGCAGCGCGAGCACCTCGCCGGTGGTCTGGGGGTCCAACGCGCTCGTGGCCTCGTCGGCCAGCAGCAGTTCCGGATTCGCGGCGATCGCCCTGGCGATGCCGACCCGCTGCTTCTGTCCGCCCGACAGCGCTCGAGGGTACCGATCGGCCTTGTCGCCGATGCCGACGAAGTCCAGCAGCTCGGTCACCCGAGGGCCGATGTCGGCCTTCTTCCAGCCGGCGACCTTGAGCGGGTACGCCACGTTCCCGCGGACGGTGCGCGACGTGAACAGGTTGAACTGCTGGAAGATCATGCCGATCCGTCCGCGCAGCGAGCGCAGTTCGTTCGCCGATGCCGTGCCGACGTCGGTGCCCAGCACCGTCACGGCACCGGACGACGGCTTCTCCAGTCCGTTGATCAGCCGGACCAGCGTGGACTTCCCCGCACCGGAGTACCCGATGACGCCGACGATGGATCCAGGCTGGATCTCGAGGTGGACGTCATCGAGCGCGGCGACGGGTGCCCCCTTGCGCGTTCCGGGGAACGCCTTGGAGACGTGATCGAACGTGATGATGCTCATCGGATGCTGCTGCCCTTGCGTTGTACCCGCTCGGAGACGCCGGTCTGCGACGTCACTCCTGGGTCGCTCGCAACTGGTCCTCGAGCGACGCCAGTTCGGCCTGCAGGTCCTCGGCGGTCCAGTCGCCCTTGAACTGCAGGTTGCCCTGGTTCAGTTCGGTCACGGCTTCCTCGACCTCTGGGCTGTGGTACGCCTCGACGAGCTTCGCCCAGCGGGGGTCGTCGGCCTGATCCTCACGGACGACGAAGGCGTTGATGTACGGCGCGAGCTCGGGGTCGTCGAGGTCCTCCTTGAAGATGATCAGGTCGTCGCCCAGGCCGCCCTTCTGCGCCTGCGTGTTGTTCACGACGGCGGCCTGCGCGCTGCCGTCCTTGAGTGCGGCGACGGTCTGGTTCGTGTCGACGGGGAGCACCTCGACCGTGCCGGAGACGATGTCGTCTGGACCGGACAGGCTGTTGCCGCCGTCCTTCAGTTCGAGCAGGCCGGCCTTCTGCAGGTTCAGCAGGGCGCGGGCGAGGTTGGTCGGGTTGTTCGGCACGGCGACCTTTGCGCCGTCGGGGAGGTCTTCGATGCTGGAGTACTCCTCCGAATAGAGCGCCAGCGGGTAGAGAGCGGTCGCCCCGACCGGCACGAGAGTTCCGTCGTTGTTGACGTTGAATTCGGAGAGGAAGATCAGGTGCTGGAACAGGTTGACGTCCAGTTCGCCGTCCTGCACACCCTGGTTCAGCTGCACGCCGTCGTTGATGGTCCGCACCTCGAGCGTGATGCCCTCGTCCGCCAGCTTGTCCTTGAGGATCGTCCAGTGCGCCTCGGTGCCGTCGTCCGCACCGATGACGATCGTGCTGCTGTCCGCGTCGCCGCCGCCGGCAGGATCGGATGAGCCGGCGCACGCCGACATCGACAGCGTCAGCACGCCGGCTGCCAGGATGCCGAGGACGGACAGGAACTTGCTCTTCGCACGGGAATCAGTCACGAGATGGAGTGAATCACAGGGCGATGGCGAAGCCGATTCGCACGGTAACGACGCGTAATGCGACTGTCGGCGCGCGCCTCCCGGTCAGGACCGCTCGAGCATCCGATCGGAGTTGTCGGCGACCCACCCGACCAGTGGGAGCATCCGCTCCATCAGATCCCGACCCAGCGGAGTGAGGCTGTACTCGACGTGCGGCGGCACAGCGGGGAAGGACTCGCGATGCACGAGACCGTCGTCCGCGAGTGTGCGCAGCGTCGATGCGAGCATCTTCTCGCTGATGCCTTCGACGGCACGGCGCAGTTCGCCCCAGCGCAGCGTCCCCTCGGAGAGCGCGGACAGCACCAGGACGCCCCATTTGCTCATGATGTGGTCCAGCACCACCCGAGTGCTGCAGCCGTCATCGAAGACCCCGGGTTTCGATTCCCGGATCTGCGCAAAACTAACCGTCATGTGGGTACCTTACATCGAAGTGGGTACCCGACTTCGGGAAGGTTGCAGTGCGGGGCCGGGTTGTGAAGGACGTCACCACGAAAGGACACCCCATGACCCTCCTCGTCACCGCAGCCACCGGAAACCTCGGACGCCTCGTCATCGACAGCCTGATCGCACGCGGCGCCGACCCGGCATCCATCGTCGCCGGCGCACGCGACACCTCCAAGGCCGCTGACCTCTCGGCTCGCGGCGTCCGCGTCGCCGAACTCGACTACGACCGACCCGACACCGTCGCCGCTGCCGTCGACGGCGTCGACGCCGTGCTGCTCATCTCGGGCTCGGAGGTCGGCCGGCGCATCGATCAGCACAAGGCCGTCATCGATGCGGCGAAGGATGCCGGCGTCTCGAAGTTCGTGTACACGAGCGCCCCGAAGGCGACGACGAGCACGCTCGTCCTCGCGCCGGAGCACAAGGCCACAGAGGAGCTCATCGCCGCATCCGGACTGCCGTCCGTCATCCTGCGCAACAACTGGTACACCGAGAACTACGCCGGCAGCGCCGCTCAGGCGAGCGAGACAGGGGTCCTCGCCGCGAGTGTCGGCGACGGAAGGGTCGCCTCCGCCAGCCGCGCGGACTACGCGGATGCCGCCGCTGTCGTGCTGCTCGAAGACGGCCACATCGGTTCGGTGTACGAGCTCGGCGGCGATGTCTCCTGGAACTTCTCCGACCTCGCCGCCGCCATCTCGGAGATCACCGGACGCCCGGTGGAGTACACCTCGCTGTCGACCGAGGAGCACGCGGCAGCGCTCGAGAGCGCCGGGCTGGATGCCGGAACGATCGGGTTCGTCACGGCGCTGGATGCCGGAATCCGCGACGGCGCGCTGGCCGAGAGCGACGGCACGCTCGCGCGTCTGATCGGCCGTCCCACGACGCCGCTCGCCGAGGGCCTGCGCGCGATCGTCTGACGCTCCCCTCTCGTTCGTTGAGCGAGCTCTCCTCCCTCGTTCGTGAGCGAGCGGAGCGAGTCGAAACGCGGTGGCGGCTGATCAGCAGTGACCGCGTTTCGACTCGGTCGGCTCCGCCGTCCTCGCTCGACGAACGAGGGGAAGCGCCCCGCCGTCCTCGCTCAACGAACGAGGGTTGGGCGAGCCGTCCATACTCCGAACAGTCCGCCGACGGGCGTCTCGCCGATGCTCTGGAACCGCACGGTGACGACCGGAATGCGCTCGCCCGCGGCATCCAGTGCGAATCCGCCGTGCTGGTCGCGTTTGAACCCGCCCGCTGCCAGGATCTCGCGCGGAATCTCGCGGACCTGCTCGTAGAGCGAGCCGTCGCCGTGCGCGTCCCGGACGGTCTCACGACGGAACACGACCCCGTTCAGCAGCACGTCGAAGGTGCGCCCGGCATCCTGCCCGCTGTAGCGGATGCCGAGCACGTTGTCGGCGTCCGGATCGACGATCAGGTCGTATTCGAAGTAGGCATCCGGGTCCGCCGATGCCTCCCGGTACTGCGCGCCGTCCCGCACGCCGACCGTCGACGCATGGAAGCGGTGGTTCTTGTCCGCCTCCGAGTTGTTGTTGTCGAACGAGGTCAGTGCGTCGATGACATCGGCGCCGGTGGCTGCGGCATCCGGTTCGGTCCCGCGCTCCACGAGCGTCACGTAAGTCGCGTAGCGGACGCCGTAGAGGCTGAAGTACGGCTCCCAGACGAGGGTGCCTGCCGTCTCATCGACGTCGCGCAGGGCGAAGCGCAGCCGTCCGCCCTGCCCGTCCGGAAGACGAATCAGGTGGTCGGCGATCGACCGCTTCCACTCCGCGGGATCGTCCACGATGACCTCCCCGGTGAGCGACCGATCGGCGACGCCCATCTGCACGAGGACACCAGCGGTGTAGGTGGCGTCGACGTTCTCCCGGCTGAGCTCTGCGGCGAGCAGCACAGGGCCGTAGGAGAACGCGACCCAGTTCTCGTTCTCAGTGCCGTCCGAGATGCGGACCTCGGCGGGCAGCGTGTACGTCACGTCATCGCCGGCGGAGACTTCGACGGCGAGGTATCCGCCGTCCGCTTCGGCCACGACCGGACGTCCGTTCACAGCGAGCGTCGGCGCCTCCGCCGCCCACGACGGAACCCGCAGGCGCAGCGCGATCCCCGTGGCAGGCTCGCCGTCGAGACTCTCGACGGCGAAGCGCACGGTCGCATCGCGCGGGACGTCGGCCACCTGGGTCAGGCGCAGGTTCTGCTCCGGCAGACGCAGCTCGCTGGAGAAGAACCGATTGACCACGACGCTTCCGCCGTCGAGGTAATAGATCCCATCGCCGATCTTGGTGAAGCTCTCGATCCCGGTGCCGTGGTCGCACCAGAACTGGTCGAACGGCTCGCCGAACACCTTGGCGTATCCGGCTCGCTGCGGCTGGAAATACGTCACCATCCCGGTCTCGGGGTTCTGGGACGCCAGGATGCTGTTGAAAAACGTCCCCTCGTCGTAGTCGGCGTAGCGGACGTCGCCCGTCAGCGCGAACAGTCCGCGGCTGAGCTTGAGCATGTTGTACTCGTTGCAGCCCTCGGCCGTGGAGTTCTCGCCATAGCCTGTCACGGCGCCGTTGTTCGCCCGCTCGAACAGGGTTCCCGGCGCGTGGAAGTGCTCTGATTGGCTGTTCGCTCCGTTGGCGTAGGTGTGGTCGTCGACGACGATCCGCCAGAAGTTCTCGGCGGCGGCGCGGTGCATGTCCAGATCCGCGCGGTCGTCGCCGCTCGCGTCGCCCCGCGCGGACAGCACCGCGTATCGCTTCAGCGCGCCGACCAGTTTCGGAATCGTCGTATTCGCGTGCCGACCGGCGAGGACATCGTCGCCTGCCGCGAGACGGAGGAACAGGTCGGTCTCGTCGAACCGCTCCGCGGCACGACGATGCACCGGGTCCCCCGTGATCGCGTACAGGCGGTAGAGCGCCTCGTTCATTCCGCCGTACTCCGTGTCGAGGATGATCGCCGGGTCCTCCAGGGAAGCGGCGTAGCTCTCGATCCACGCGCCGAATCCACTCGCCACCCGAAGGGCGACGTCGCCGATCTCCTCCGGCGCGTAGCGGTGCGCGTCGAGGAGGCCCGCGAGCACCTTGTGCAGGTTGTAGAAGGGCACGAGCAGTCCGTCTCCCCCGCTGGGCAGCAGCTCGGGTGGGAACGGGGAGACGTACCCTGCGGCATCCGGATGGGCGCGCGCGTAGGCCTGCTGGCACCGGTCGAGACCGCGGACGGCCGCACCCAGGCTTTCGAGGATCCTCTCCCGCGTCGCGGCATCGCTGGCGGATGCCGACGCCTGCGACAGCGCGGAGATCACGTGACCGAAGAAGTGCCCCTGGAACCGGGTGCCCTCTTCGCGCTCCCAGCCGCCGTAGCCCTCGGATCGCGTCGGCGGGAGCCCGGCGAGCCGATAGAAGGAGAACAGCAACCGCTCGGGATCGAGGCTCAAGACGTACTCGAGGGTCTTGTCGGCAGCGTTGCGCAGGTACGGATCCTGGACGGTCACGTCTTCGAGACGAGCAGGTGCGAGGGGCATGGCTCCGATCCTGCCACGTCTGTGACCGGTCACGGGAGCGCCGTGAAGATCGTCGCGATCAGATTCTTATTGCGGACACGATTTGTCCTGGATGCTCGAGAGGCTGACGTTCATCAACCAACGGAAGGACCTCCTCATGACGATTCTGGTGACCGGCGCGACGGGCAACGTGGGACGACACATCGTGGCGCAGCTGGCCGAAAGCGGCGAGAGCGTTCGTGCGCTGACGCGCCGCCCCGATCGGGCTCAACTGCCCGAGGGGGCGGTCGCGGTGCAGGGCGATCTGACCGATCTCGACAGCATGCGGGCGGCCATGGAGGGGTGCGAGGCAGTGCATTTCATCACCTTCGACGGGGCGACGGGCGCGCCGCTGCAGAACGGCGCGGAACTCGTGGCGCTGGCCGAAGCATCCGGAGTCCAGCGCATCAGCGTGCTCGGCGGCTGGTTCGAGAGCACTCTCGAGCCCGCGCTGCGCGCCGGGAGCATTCCGTGGGCGCAACTCGCCCCGGTCGAGTACATGACGAACGCGTTCGAGTGGGCTCCGGAGGTCGCGCAGCACCGACGGGTGCGCACGCTCGCCGACTGGCCGAGCGCGATGATCCACGCCGGGGACATCGCCGCCGTCGCGGTCGTGCTGCTGACCCAAGACGGACACGATGGCCAGATCTACTACCTGACCGGCCCCGAGGCGCTGACTCCGGCCGAGCGCGCCGCGCGCCTCGGTGAGGCGCTGGGCGAGGATGTCGAGTGGATCCACCTCGATGAGGACGAGGAGGTCGAACGACTGCGTGCGTTCGGCTACGACGAGACGTACGTCGCGTTCGGACTCGAACTGGCGAAGAACCCGCCCGAGGTCGGGCAGATCGTGCAGGACACCGTCACGCGCCTCACCGGCCAGCCGGGGCGCACGTTCGCGCAGTGGGCCCGCGAAAACGTCGAGGCGTTCCGGGGGTGACGAGTGCGGGCGGACCAGGGCTGCATGCCCCGGGTCCGCCTGCCTCAGTCGGCCTTGGTGGAGAACGCGGCGTCGAACGCGGCGGCCGGCGGGGTGATCGCGTTCAACTCCCGCACGAACGCGAGTGCTTCCGGAGCACCCTGGAGGCGATCCATCCCGGCATCCTCCCACTCGACGCTGGTCGGTCCGTCGTACCCGATCGCGTTCAACGCACGGAACAGCGGGTTCCACGGCACCTCACCATGCGCGGTCGACACGAACGTCCACCCGCGCCGCGGATTCGCCCACGGCAGATGCGAACCCAGCACCCCGTTACGACCATCCAGGTTCGTGATCGACTCCTTGACGTGCACATGGAAGATATGCGGTGCGAAATCGAGCACGAACGCCACCGGATCGAGCTGCTGCCACATGAAATGCGACGGATCGAAATTGATCCCGAAGCTCTCCCGATGCCCGATCGCCTCCAGCGTCCGCTTCGCCGTCCAGTAGTCGTACGCGATCTCGCTGGGGTGCACCTCCAACGCGAACCGCACCCCCACCTCCTCGAACACATCCAGAATCGGGTGGAACCGGTCCGCGAAATCCTGATACCCCGCCTCGACCCACTCGTCCGATGCCGGCGGGAACATCGCCACGCCCTTCCACACCGACGACCCCGAGAACCCCACCACCGTCTTCACGCCCAGCGCCGCCGCCATCCGCGCCGTCGACTTCAGCTCCTCAGCGGCACGCTGACGCACACCCTCCGGGTCGCCATCACCCCATACCCGGTCGTTCAGGATGTCGCGATGACGCTGATCGATCGGATCATCGCACACCGCCTGACCCGCCAGGTGATTCGAGATCGTCCAGACCTTCAGGCCGTTGCGGGCCAGGATGTCCAACCGGTCCTGCACATACTCGGCGTCATCCCACCGGGACACATCGAGATGATCACCCCAGCAGGCGACCTCGAGGCCGTCATACCCCCACTCGCCCGCGAGGCGCGCCACCTCCTCGAACGGCAGATCAGCCCACTGCCCCGTGAACAACGTGATCGGACGCGTCATATCCAGCTCCTTCGCTCGAATCGTGTACAGCTTCGTGTTCTACGCCGCCGGCGGTGCCGTCGACTCCCGGATGATCAGTTCGGTCCCGAGCTCCACCTTCTGCGATGCCAGCGGCTGTCCGTCGGACAGCGTCATGAGCATCTGCGTCGCGAGCGCCGCCATCTCGGACAGCGGCTGCCGAACGGTCGTGAGCGACGGGGCGAGCCAGGAAGCCAGCGGCAGGTCGTCGTAGCCGACGACCGAGACATCGGCGGGCACTCGCAGGCCGAGCTCGTGCGCAGCCCGGATGAGGCCGAGTGCCTGCGAGTCGGAGCCGGCGAAGACCGCGGTCGGACGGTCGGGACGCCCGAGGAGGTCGAGCCCGTGCTCGTAGCCGGCGGCGACCTCGAAGGTACCCCACTTCACCAGGGACGGATCGACCTCGAGCCCCGATTCCCCGTGCGCGCTGCGGAACCCGTCGACGCGGGCACGGCTGCACAGCACGGCCTCTGGACCGGAGATGACGGCGATGCGCCGGTGCCCGAGTTCGAGCAGATGACGGGTCGCGGAGAGCGCCCCGTTCCAGTTGTTCGAGCCGACCGTTGGAACGCCGGCCGGAGTCTCGCCGTCGGTGTCGAGTACGACGAAGGGGATCGACCGTGCGGTCAGCTGGCGCTGCTGCGTGTCATCGAGCCGCGAGAGAACGAGCAGCACGCCGCGGGTGCCACGAGAGGTGATGCTGTCGATCCATTCCTGCGGCGGGCGGTGCGAGCCGCCGAGCTCGCTGAGGACGACGCCGACGCCGCGAGGGGCCGCAGCCTTCTCGACGCCGACGATGATCTCCTGCGCCCAGGCGCTGCCGAACTCGTGGAAGACGAGGTCGAGCAGGCCGTCGGCCTTGGTGGGCGATGCCGCGCCCACCGGCTTGCGGTACTCGTGCCGCGCCAGTGCCTCTTCGACCCGGCGACGCGTCGCCGGGGCGACGTCGCTTCGCCCGTTGAGCACGCGGGAGACGGTGGGTACGGAGACGCCGACCTCTTTCGCGATCGTCGCGATCGTCGCGCCGCCTCGTGCCATTCTGTTTCTCTCCCCGCCGGAACGTGCGTCCCATCCTACGCGCGAAACGCGGCCTGCCTCCGGCATCCTCATTCGTTCAGGATTGCCCGCACCGACGACTCTCCGGTGCCGACGGCGACGGCGCCGCGTCGGCCGTCGGCCGACACCTCGAAGTCGCCGGCGAACGCCTTCAAGGCGAGGCGACCGTCCGCATCCGTGCGGGTCGTGACCTCATCGAACCACCACTCGCCCCGCACGAGATCACGGAGCGCGTCGTACGCCGGCTTCGGAGATCCGTCGCGGCGGATGAGCCCGCTCGGAGCGTTCAGCCAGGCGGTGGCGTCGTCGAATCCCCAGTACGTGATCGCTGCGACGGCCGGATGCTCGACGAGGGTGCGGTAGTGCCGCACGATCTCGTCGGCCTGCCTCTGCTCGCCCTCGGGCGTCGACGGCCAGTCGTCGACCACGTGGTCGTTGAGGTCCTCGATGTGCCCTGGCATGAGGTAGCCGGACAGCAGCGACGTCTCCGTCCAGTGCAGCGGCAGACCGAAGCGCGCGAAGCGCTCGCAGATCTCGTGCACCTGCTCCTCGCCGCGGTATCCCTTGTGCATGTGCGACTGCAGGCCGATCGCGTCGACGCGGACTCCGGCATCCAGCACGTCGCCGATCAGCCGTTCGTAGTCGGGCCCGAGGTCGAAGTCGTTGAGGACGAGCGTGGCGTCCTGGTTCACGGAACGGGCCTCGTCGACGGCCATGCGGATGAACTCCACCCGGCCGTACTTCTCGCACAGCCGCGTGATGGCGTTGCGGATGCCGTCCGGTTCGTTCTCGAAGTGCGGCATGATGACCGCTTCGTTGACGATGTCCCAGGTGTCGACGAGTCCGGTGAAGTCGCCGACCTCACGACGGATCCGACCGCGCAGAGCCTGCTCGGCCTCGTCGAGCGGGAGCCGATCGACCCACGGCGCCTTGACGGTGTGCCAGACGAGCGGATGCCCCTTGAGCCGCACTCCGCGTTCGGCGAGTGCTCGGGCACGGCGCGTGAGCGCGATGACGTCCGGCTGCCCCGGCTCGGGCTCGTAGCGCCCCCAGTAGAACTGCAGCGTCGCGGTGTCGAACAGGTCGAGCCATTGACCGAGCGCCTGTTCGCCCGGAACACCGGGAGCCGTGCATCCGAACCCGAACTCGTGCCGCACTTGCGCGACGGACACGTCGTGATCGCGCAGGGGTCTGCCGTCGGCATCGACCACGAGCACGCTGGCATCCGCTTCGCGGTGACGGTAACGGGTGGAGGTCTGGACATCGGTCATCGGGTGAACCTCGATCTCACATCGGTTTCGACGGGGCGGGAGATCACGCGCAGCAGCAGGGCGAAGGCCCAGCCGCACAGCAGCAGCACGGCCTCGGAGGCCATTGTCACGACCGCCGCCGCCACGAAAGCCAGGCAGGCGAGCGCGAGTGTCGTGCGCCATTGCGTGAAGAGTTCGGCAGCGGCGATGCGCATCGCATCGCGCGTGCGGAAGGCGAAGTAGCTCGTGACGACCAGAAGATGGCCGGACCACAGCACGAGGATCACGAGCAGGACGATGGCGATGGGCTGCAGGATCGCGCCACCGGGCGCTGCGGCGCCTGCTGTCGCGTTCATGACCAGGATGCCCGCTGCCACGAGCACGGGAACCCACCACGCGAGGACGTCCTTCAGATTGCGCACGAGTCCACGCCACAACGGTCGAGCAGGGCGGAGATCGGGCTCCTCCTCCCACGCGCGCTGCGCGTACAGCGCGGCCGCGAGCGCCGGAGCGACCGGGAGGAGCGCCGCGACGTAGAACATCGACGACACCCCTTCCGTGAGCCCCAGCGCCATCCACACCAGCACGGTCGGCGCACCGCACAGGGAGAGGAAGGCGGCGAGCACCATCCAGCGGTAGATGGTCGCGGCGGCCCTGGACACGACCCCGGTGCCGACCTCGGCGACGAGCCTCTCCGCCATGATCAGCCCTTCACTGAGCCGAGCATGACGCCCGAGACGAAGAAGCGCTGCACGAACGGGTAGATGCACAGGATCGGGATCACCGTGAGGATCATCGTCACCGACTGGATGTTCGGGTTCAGATCGGCGGCGCTTCCGCCCGCTGCCGCGCTCTCGGTCGCCGTCGTCGACGCCCCAGCGATGATGTTGCGCAGGAACAGCGTCACCGGGAACAGTTCGTTCTTGTCGAGATACAGGAACGCTCCGAACCAGTCGTTCCAGTACGCCACCGAGTAGAAGAGGATCATCGTCGCGATCACCGCCTTCGACAGCGGCAGCACGATCCGGGTGAAGATCCCGAACCAGCCGAGGCCGTCGATCTGCGCGGCCTCCTCGAGCTCGTGCGGAAGGTTCTCGAAGAACGACTTCATCACGAGCAGGTTGAACACCGAGATCGCACCGGGCAGCACGATCGCCCACATGGTGTTCTTCATGCCCAGCGAGGAGATGAGCACGTAGTTCGGTACGAGTCCGCCGTTGAAGAACATCGTGAACACGGCGACGCCGATGAGCACTCCCCGCCCGCGGAGGTGATGCTTGGACAGCACGTACGCGTAGGTCGTGGTGAGCGTCATCGCGATGGCGGTGCCGACGACGGTGTACAGCACGGTGTTGCCGTAGTTGCGCCAGAACATGCCGTTGCCCATCACGGCGGCGTAGGTGTCGACGTTGAACTCGACCGGCCAGAAGCTCACCTGGCCCGCTTTGATCGCCCCGGCCGAGCTGAACGACTGGGCGAGCACCGTGACGAACGGGTAGAGCATCGCGACGCACACCAGCACGAGCAGCGCCGTGTTGATGATCGTGAAGGCGCGGTACCCGACCGAGTCCCTCACACCGACGGTTCTGGGCGGCGTCGGCATCCGCTCTGTCATGGTCACCACAGGCTCGTTCCCACCATCTTCTTGGACAGAAAGTTCGCGCCGAGGACCATCACGAGGCCGATGAGGGCCTGGAAGAGTCCGATCGCGGCGGCGTAACTGAGGTTGTTCGATACGAGGCCGACCCGGTAGAGGTAGGTCGAGATGACATCCGCCGTCTCGTACGTCAGCGGGTTGTAAAGGAGCAGCACCTTCTCGAATCCGACGTTGAGGAACGCGCCGATGTTGAGGATCAGCAGCGTGATCATGGTGGGTCGGATGCCGGGAAGAGTCACGTGCCAGGTCTGCTGCAGACGATTCGCGCCGTCGATGCGAGCGGCTTCGTAGAGCGACTCGTCGATCGTCGTGAGCGCCGCGAGGTAGAGGATCGTCCCCCAGCCGACGGTCTGCCAGACCTCGGATCCGACGTAGATCGCGCGGAACCATTCCGGCCGCTGCAGGAACGGGATAGCCTCCCCGCCCATCGCCTCGATGACCTGATTGACCGTGCCCTGCAGCGACAGAAGCTGCATCACCATGCCGACGACGATCACGACGGACAGGAAGTGCGGCAGATAGGAGATCGACTGCACGATGCGCTTGAACGAGCGCTTGCGCACCTCGTTGAGCAGCAGGGCGAGGAGGATCGGCAGGGGGAAGGTCACGAGCAGCGTCAGTCCGCCGAGGATGACGGTGTTCCAGAACACGTGCCAGAACGCGG
Organism: Microbacterium sp. STRO-1N; assembly: GCF_057748015.1. The sequence goes on along the minus strand of NZ_CM173234.1, from coordinate 1,052,779 downwards.
GGTCGTTGATGAACATCTGGACGTAGCGCAGGCCCACCCATTCCTCGCCGAAGATGCTGCCGCCGGGGCGGAACTTCCGGAACGCGATGACGTTTCCGAGCATCGGGATGTAGCGGAAGATCAGCAGGAAGATCACCGGCAGCAGTGCCAGCGCGTAGAGCTGCCAGTCGCGGCGCAGCGCCTTCCGCCACGGCGTGCGGGCCTGCCGGCGCGAGCGCCGCGACGGTTTTCCTGCGGTCGTGATGACGCGGGTGGTGGTCGCACCCGGTGGCGGATCATTCCGCGGCTGCGCTGGAGCAGCAGCGTCGGTCGTCGTTGAAGTCATGGTCGTCGTCCTCGACGGGCCCGGGGCCGCCGACGCGCGGTCGGCGGCCCCGGAGCGTCTCAGCCGTTCTCCTCCGCGAACCGTTCGCGGGCGCCGTTGATGAGATCGAGGTAGCTCTGCACTCCGGCAGCTTCGATCTCCGCGACATAGGCGTCCCACTCCGAGAGGTCGCGGTCACCGAGGATGAACTGCAGAGTCGCGGTGCGTACGGAATCCGACAGCGGGGTCGACATCAGCGATGCCTGCTCGAGCTCGGCCTCGTCGAGCGGAGCCGGCGGGCTGGGGTCGCGCGGCGTGCGGGACTCGAGCACCGTGTCGACGTAGTCGACGAACTGCGGCGAGTTGTAGGACTCCTTCAGCGCGCGCGATTCGGTCGAGCCGGCCAGCACATCGTTGGACCATCCGAGGTCGGTCTTGATGTCCGTCGCCGCGCCGCGGTTGATGTTGAAGGCGTCGAGCGAGAACTCCGGGTTCAGAGTGATCGTGCCGTCCTCGGCCTTCTCATACGTCTCGCCCTCGACGCCCCAGCGGATCATCTCGTTGGCGTCGGGGTTGTAGTACAGCCAGTCGAGGAACTGCAGCGTCGCGAGGAAGTTCGGTGAATCCGCGATGTCGGAGCTCAGCATGAAGCCGTTCCAGAAGTTGCGGGGCTCGACGATCATGCCGGCCTCACCACCGGGGGGCGCGATCTGGACGAGCTCGTAGTTGCCCGCTCCAGCCGTCGCATCCAGCGCCGTCGCGAACTCGTTGACCGTGCCGCTCGCTCCGGATGCCGCGAACACCTGGTTGTTCGCGATCTTCTCCGACACGTTCGCCGCTCCGCCACCGGCATCGGATGCCGTGAACGACTCGGTGTCGAGCAGACCGTCCTCGACGAGACCGTGGAAGAACTCGACCATGTCGCGGTAGCCCTCGTTGGTTCCCGCGTACTCGAGTTCGCCCTTCTCCTCGTTCCAGATCGTGCCCTCGCCGAAGCCCCATCCGGCCTGCGTGCCGAACGCGTGAGCCGCGTAGTTGAGCATGGACTGGCCCTCGAACCCGTCGGCCAGCGGCTTCGAGTCCGGGTATTTCGCCTTGATCAGTTCGAGGCCTTCGCGCAGATGCTCCCAGGTGTCGGGCTCCGGGGCGCCGACCTCATCGAAGATGTCTTTGCGGATGATGAGCGAGAAGGTCGGGACCGAGACCTCCTGGAGGCCCGGGAGCATGTAGTACTTGCCGTCGGCCTGCTTGAGGCGCTCCATCATGTCGCCGAGGTCCCACTCCTCGACGTACTTCTGGAAGTTCGGCATGTACTCGACGTAGTCGCTCATCGGCAGCACAGCGCCGGACGAGACGAACGGCGCCTCCTCCCCCGTGTAGACGAGGGGGATGACGGTCGGCGCGTCACCGGCCGAGATGAGCAAGCTGCGCTTCTCGGTCGCGTCGCTGAACGGGATGTGGGTCAGGTCGATCGAGACGCCCGTGCGCTCCTCGATCTCGTCGAAGATCTGCCAGTCATCGGTGACGGGCACCTCGGGCCAGTCGGTCCAGAGCATCGAGACGTCGATCGGCTCGGTGGCCTTGAACTGCTCATCCGCGGCGAAGTCCTCCATCGCGCCGACCGACTGCGCCTCGAGGTCGACCTCGGTCGAAGCATCACCACTGTCGGATGTGCACGCGCTGGTCGCGAGAAGCGCTGCTACCGCCCCCGCCGCCGCCGCCGTTCGGACCCACCCTGTCCTACGCATGGAATGAACCATGATTCTCCTCTTCGAGATGTTGGCTGTGTCGCTCGATCCGACTGAAAGTTTCGGGACTGCAATCGAGACTTTCTGAAGCGTAGGCGCGGGGATAATAAGTTGTCAAGAGCGACAATTAAGAAGAGGGTGGCGTGCGCGAGATATCGCCCCTCTACCTGTGCCGTTCACCGGCGCGTATCATCGCCGATGACCTCACGAACGCTCGACTGCGCGACGAGAGGAAGACGAGCAATGAGCCCCATCACGCGAGAACGGATCCGCCTCTCCAACGGCGGTGAACTGTCAGTCCTCACCGCCGGGGACCCGTCCCGGCCGACGCTTCTGCTGTTGCACGGGGTCCCGAACTCGGCGCGCATGTTCGAGGACGTCGCCAGCGCACTGGCACCCGCCGCGTATGTGATCGCGCCGGATCTGCCGGGTTTCGGCGAGTCCGATCCACTGCCCGACCCGGGCTTCACCGCCTTCGGAAGGGCGATCTCCGAACTGCTCGATCGACTGGAGATCGGACGGCTCCATCTCTACGTCCACGACTTCGGCGCCCCGGTCGTGTTCCACATCGCCATGGCCGCACCGGAGCGAGTGCGGGGACTGATCATCCAGAATGCCAACGTCCATGAGAGCGGGATCCACGCCGGCTGGGAGCAGACGCTGGACTACTGGGCGGCACCGAATCCGGAGAACGAAGCGGCAGCGATGGCCCATCTCACGTTCGAGGGCACACGCGACCAGTACCTGGCGGGCGTCCCCTCGGACGTGACCGCGTCCATCCCGGCCGAGCGCTGGGAGGAGGACTGGCGGGTGATGAACCTGCCGGGCCGGATGGCGACTCAGCGCGCCCTGGTCACCGACTACGGGACCTACATGGCGCGACGGGACGATATCACCGGGTATCTCGCGCAGTGGCAACCACCCGGTCTGCTGATCTGGGGTCGGCACGATGCGTACTTCGACCTCGCCGAAACGGTGTCGTGGATGCAGGACCTGCCGAGAATGGAGGCCCACATCCTCGATGCCGGGCACCTGCTGCTCGAGACGCATTCGGCCGTGGCGGCGCCGCTGATGCTGGACTTCATCGAGCGGAGTGGGAGAACGGCCTGAGCAGGCGGCGCCGTCGAAAGCCCGGCTGCTATGCGAGCAACCGCTCGAACAGGGCGTCCATCCCCGGATCGACCCGCTGCAGTTCGGGATGCGCGTCGTGCCAATCGATGATCTCCCGCGCCGAATGATGCAACGCGATCGTCGGGCGGAAGTCGGGCACGACACTGCGGATCTTCGAGTTGTCGAACACGACCGAGTGCGCCATGTCACCGGTGAGCTGACCGGCGCGCTCGGACGCGGCCTGCTCGATCGCGGCGCTGGTGGCGTAGCGGATCCGAGGTTCGGCACCGGCCGCTCGGCCGAGGATCGAGTAGATGTCGTTCCATGTGTAGACGAAGTCGCTCGTGATCTGGAACGTGTCGCCGTAGGCGAGAGGGTTGCCCAGCAGGCCGACGAAGCCGACGGCGAAGTCGCGCGAGTGCGTCAGCGTCCACAGGGAGGTGCCATCGCCGTGGACGATGATCTCGTTCCCCCTGCGGATGCGATCGATCGCCGTCCAACCGCCGAAGGCCGGGATCGTCCACTTGTCGTAGGTGTGGGACGGGCGCAGCACGGTCACGGGGAAACCGCGCTCCCGGTACGCCGCCGACAGCAGATCCTCGCACGCGATCTTGTCGCGCGAGTACTGCCAGAACGGGTTGCGCAGCGGCGTCGACTCGGTGATCGGGAGTCGCGAGACCGGCTTCTGGTACGCCGACGCCGAGCTGATGAAGACGTACTGCCCTGTGCGGCCTTCGAAGCGGTCGATGTCGCGTTGCACCTGTTCCGGCGTGAACGCGATCATGTCGGCGACGACGTCGAACTCGCGTCCGGCGAGGGCATCGTCGACGGCCGCGGCATCCGAGATGTCAGCCGTGAGCACTTCGATGCCGTCTGCCGGCGTGCGGCGCGACTGCCCGCGGTTCAGCAGCGTCACCTCCATGCCCCGCTCCGCCGCAAGCGCACTCGCCGCCGAGGAGATGATTCCGGTTCCGCCGATGAACAACACCTTTGTCGCAGACATGCTCAGAACTCTACCGAGCGGCGAGGGCCCCGAGGCTTCCCGCGGTCACTGCCGGAAGTCCAGCAGCACCTTGCTGGAGACTGTCGGATCCGCGGCGATCGCGAATGCTCCTTCCGCCGATCGCCACGACTCGACGTGACTGACCACGGGAGAGACCGCGAGCGCCCCGTCGGCGAGCGCGCGGATCACCTCGTCGATCTCGTCGTTGAAGCGGAAGGACCCGAGCAGATCGAGCTCCCTGGCGATCGCCAGCGAGATCTGCACCGGCTGCGGGCCGCTCGGCAGCAGGCCGACCATGGCGATCGCACCACCCCGCGTCGCGCCGCGGATCGCGATGTCGAGTCCGCTGTGATGACCTGACGACTCGATCACGACATCCGCGTCGATCGCTGCGACGTCGGCGTCGTCGGGCTGCTTGAGCACCCGATCCGCACCGACTTCCTTGGCGACCTCGAGCGGTCGGTCGTGCAGGTCGACCGCCGTGACCTGGCTCGCGCCTCGCGCCTTGAGCACGGCGATCGTGAGGAGCCCGATCGGGCCGCACCCGACCACGAGTGCGGACAGACCGGTGACGTCGCCGATCCGTGAGACGGCGTGCCAGGCCACGCTGGCCGGCTCGATGAGGGCCGCCTCCCGCAGATCGATCTCGTCCGGGAGCACCCGCAGCATCCGGGTGGGCAGTGCGACGCGCTGAGCGAACGCGCCGTCGCGGTGCGGGAACCGCGCAGCCGAACCGAGATACCCGCCTCCCGAGAGGTTCGGCCGGTCCGCGGGATGACGCAGATACTCCTTCGCAGGTGTCGCCGGATGCACGGCCACCCGCGCTCCGACCCAGGGGCCGCTCCCGTCGGGTGCCGCTGCGCGGACGACGCCGACCACCTCGTGCCCGAGGACCATCGGCGCTCTGAGGATCGACTCCCCCGCTGCGCCGTGGCGCCAGTAGTGCAGATCAGAACCGCAGATGCCGCCGTACACGACGTCGATCACGGCCTCATCCGGCGCCGGAACCGGGGACGGGACCTCATCGATGCGAAGGTCCCCTGCCTGATGGATGACGATCGCGTGGTTGTCGTCAGTCATCACACCACCGCCGTCATTCCGCCGTCGATGAAGACGACCTGCCCGGTGACGAAGCGTGCGGCATCCGAGGAGAGCCAGACCACCGCACCGCCGATGTCCTCCGGTTCTCCCCAGCGCCCGGCCGGTGTACGACCGAGCACCCAGGAGTTGAAAGCCGGATCGTCGACGAGCGTCTGCGTCAGTTCGGTGCGGATGTAACCGGGGGCGACGCCGTTGACCCGGACTCCGTGCGGTGCCCATTCCGCCGTCATCGCCTTGGTGAGGTTGCGCAGCCCGCCCTTCGCGGCCGTGTACGCGCCGATCGTCGGACGGGCGAGATCGGTCTGCACCGAGCAGATGTTCACGATCGCGCCGTGACCCCGCGGAATCATCGCGCGCGCGGCTTCCCGCCCGACGAGGAACGCGCTCGTGAGGTTGGTGCGCAGAACACGATCCCAGTTCTCGAGGCTGATATCGAGCATCGGCTCCCTGTGCTGCACACCGGCGTTGTTCACGAGGATGTCGAGCGCGCCGACCTCTTCGAGCTGCTGGATGCCGTGGGCGACGGCATCCTCGTCCGTGACGTCGAAGGCAGCCGACGAGACGGCATCCGTGCCGTACTCCTGCGCGAGTGCGGCGGCTGCCGCGCCCGCGGAATCCGCACCTCGGCCGTGGACGACGACGTGCGCTCCGCTGTCGAGCAGGGACCGCGCGATCGCCAGGCCGATGCCGCGGCTGGAGCCGGTCACCAGCGCGCGTCGCCCGGTGAGATCGAAGGGGTTGGTCATGTTCTCATCCTCTGCGCTGGTCAATAGAACTCGACGGTGTCGACGACGTTCCGCAAGGGAGCGCCGTCCAGGAACCGGGTGGCGTTCTCGGCGAAGAGCTCGGCGATGCGGCGATCCTCGAGATCCGTGAGCGCCGCGGTGTGCGGGCTGATCAGAACGCGCGGATGCTCCCAGAGCGGGCTCTCCTCCGGCAACGGCTCGACCTCGAACACGTCGAGAGCGGCGAATCCGACGATACCGCGATCGAGCGCGTCGAGCAGAGCAGCCTCGTCGACGACCGTGCCGCGACCGACGTTGACGATCGTCGCCCCCGGTCGCAGCGCCGCCAGGAAGTCGCGGCCGATCAGGTGATGGGTGGCGTCGGTCCCCGGCAGGGTCGTGACGACGGCATCGACGTGCGCAAGCACCTCTGCCACCTCGTCCGGGTGCACCGTTCGGCTGACACCCGGTGCGGTCGCACCGGAGCGCGAGGTCCCGATGACGGTCGCCCCGAGCGCCGACAGCTTCGCCGCGACCGATGCGCCGATGCCGCCGAGCCCGAGCACCAGGACGGTCTGCGCCGAGAGCTGCGACATCATCCAGCGGCCGCTCCACTCGCGGTTGCGCTGCTGTTCCCTGAGGCGCGGGAGGTGCTTCGCACCGGCGAACACACCGAACACGGCGAACTCGGCGAGCGCTTCGCCGTGCACACCCGCTGACGTGGTGAAGACCACCCTGTCGAGCTCCGCATCGCTGAGCGCCGCGGCTCGCACCTGTCCGCCACCGCCGGCCGCCATCGTGTGCACCCAGCGCAGCCGCGGATTGGTGCGGACCGTGCGTGCGAGGGCGACCGGATCCACATCCGGGATGCCGTAGAGGGCGTCCGCGTTCTCGAGCATCGCCTCGTAGGCGTTCTGCTGCCGCGGGGTCCGCGCGAACGAGGGGTCACCCGCGAAGTCCGCCGGATGCCGCATCGGCGGCAGGAGCTCCTGATCGACGAGCAGTTCGATGCGCGGCTCGAGTGCCACCAGCAGTTCGCACAGTTCGGGGGCGAGCGGGGCGGCGACGGCCACGCGCAGGCGTGCCGAGGCGCTCACCGCAGCGCTCCGACGGCTTCGGAGATCGCATCGACCGCGTCCGTGATGGTGCCGAGGTCCGTCGCGAACGATATCCGGAAACACGGGGACTGACCGTATGCCGACCCCTGGATCACGGCGACGCCGGCTTCATCCAACAGATGCAGCGTCACGTCCTGGTCGTTCGCCAGCACGGTTCCTTCTGTCGTGCGCTTGCCGATGAGCCCGGAGCAGTCCACGTACAGGTAGAAGGCTCCGTCCGGCACGGCAGGGACCAGACCGTCGATCGATCGCAGGCCGGCGACCGCGGCATCCCGACGCGCCTGGTACACCGGGACCGATTCCGCGATGAAATCCTGCGGGCCGGCCAGCGCGGCCGCGGCAGCGGCCTGGCTGATCGAAGAGGGGCAGGACGATGTCTGCGACTGAAGGGTGTTGATCGCCCCGATGAGCGCGGGGTCGCCTGCTGCATATCCGAGGCGCCAGCCGGTCATGGCGTAGGACTTCGACACCCCCGTGACGACGAGGACGCGATGGCGGAGATCGGGGGCGACAGCCGCGAGGCTCGGCGCCGGAGAACCCGTGAACGAGATCTCGCTGTAGATCTCGTCGGAGAGAACCGAGACCGCGGGGTGACGCCGCAGCACCTCGGCGAGCGCCGCGAGCTCGTCCGCGGTGTAGACGGCACCACTCGGGTTGCCGGGGCTGTTCAGGATCAGCCATGTCGTGCGCTCGCCGATCGCGGCCTCGAGGCCTTGGGGCGTGAGCTTGTACCCGTCCTCGGGAGAGGTCGGCACGATGACCGGCGTGCCGTCGTTCGCGCGCACCATGTCCGGGTACGACACCCAGTAGGGCGCGGGGATCAGGACCTCGTCGCCGGCATCCACCGTGGCCATCAGCGCGAGGAAGATGACCTGCTTGCCGCCACCGCCGACGGTGAGCTCGGCATCCGAGTACTCGATGCCGTGCGTGCGGCGCAATGACGCGCGGATCGCCTGGCGCAGTTGCGGGGTGCCGTTGACGGGGGTGTACTTGGTCTCCCCCGCCTCGATCGCGGCGATGGCAGCCTGCTTGATGTGCTCGGGAGTGTCGAAGTCGGGCTCCCCGACGGTGAGATCGAGGATCCGGCGACCCGCCGCCTTGAGCTCGCGCACGCGTGCGGCAGCCGCGGTGCTCGGCGACGGGTTGATGCGCCCCAGCCTGTCGGCCGCGTGGAACGATGAGGACAGGATGCCGATCATGAGGCATCCTCGATGTCGGTGGTCAGCCCTTTGGCCTTGAGCACCTCGGTCAGATTGCACAGCTCGATCGTCGTGCCCCCCGCCCAGTACTTCTCGATGAGCTCCGCCTCATGCGCATCACGGGCTGCGGAGAGTCCGGCGACCTCGCGCGCTTCCTCGCGACGGACCACGACGACGCCGTCCGCATCGCCTTTGACGATGTCACCGGGGCGGATGAGTTCTCCGCCGAACACCACGGGCTGGTTCAGCGCTCCGAGCGTCTCCTTCACCGTGCCCTTGATCGACACGCTCCCGGAGAACACCGGCAGCCCGAGCTCGCGCAGCTCTCGTGTGTCGCGCACGCCGGCATCCGTCACCAGCGCCGCGATGCCCTTCGCCTTGCAGGCGTTGCCGAGCACGTCGCCGAACATGCCCGCTTCGGTGAACTCGCCGGCCGACACGATGAGCACGTCACCAGGCTGCGCGTAGTGGATCGCGACCTGGAGCATGAGGTTGTCGCGCGGCGCGCAGACGACCGTGAACGCGGAGCCGACGAACGAGGTCTCCGGGTCGATCGGCTTGATGTTCGACGCGATGGCGCCGCGGCGCCCCTGCGCCTCGTGGATGGTGGCAGCGGTGAAATCTCCGATGCGCGCGACGTCGGATGCCGCGGCCCGCTCGATCTTCGTTGTGACGTGAACCATGATGATGTCCTTACTCGGCTTCCGGCCGGCGGCGGTCGAACGTGAGGCCGCCGGGCACCTGGAATGTGGGCATGAGCTCGATGAGGCCGACGTTGACGTGCGCTGGCGCGTCGACCGCGTAGTCGATGGCGGCGATGAGGTCGTCCACGGTCAGGGACTCGTAGCCCTCGTAATAGGTCGCCCACGCCTCGGCATCCGTCTCCGGCGTGCCTCCGAGGTTGCGCGAGAAGATCTCTGTCTCGATCCGTCCTGGGCTGAGTTCTGTGACGCGCACGCGCTTGCCGAGGGCGTCGTTGCGGAGCTGGCGGGAGAGCTGGTGCACTGCGGCCTTCGTCGCGTGATACCCGGTGTGGCCGAAGAAGTTGTAGTGCCCGGCGATCGAAGAGATGTTGAGCACGTGCCCGCGGTCGCGCTCCACCATGCCCGGGTACAGCAGTCGCAGGATGTGCATGACGGCGCCGAGGTTGACCTCGATCATGTCGTCGATGTCATCGGCCGTCGAGTCCAGGATGTTGCCGGCGCGGCTGACTCCGGCGCTGTTGAGCACGACATCGGCCTCGACGCTGTCCAGCGCGCGGGTGAGCGCATCGGTGTCGCGCACGTCGAGGGCATGCGTGATGACGCCCTTCTCGGCGAGCGCCGCCAGGCGCGCCTCGTCGCGCGCGATGGCGTGCACGGTGAGGCCCTTCGCGAGGAAGAGATCGACGGCGCCGCGGCCGACGCCGCTCGTCGCGCCGGTGACGACGGCGACCCGATAGTCGGAGAAGGTCATGGAACGGTCCTTTCGGAGGATGGATCTGAGAGTGCCTCCAGCGCCGTGAAGACGCTGTCGGTGCGAAGGCGAAGGGCATCGAGAGCAGCACGATCGGAACGCACCCGTGCGGCGGCGGTAGCGGCCGTCACCCGGCGGAAGCGGAGCTGCTGACCGGGACGGATCTGGGCGAGGACATCGAGCGAATACGAGGTGACGACCGCCAGCACCGGGTAGCCGGCCGTCACACCGCGCCCGCGGTGCAGCACGAGCAGTTCATCTCCCGGCGGCACCTCGACCGCTCCGACCGGCACACCGCGCGAGAGCACCTCCTCGTGCGACCGACGCACGGGAAGCGGGCCGGTCATGCGCAGACCGATGTGGTTGCTGGCCGCGCCGACCAGGTACGGCTGCTCGAAGATCCGCTCGGCGGTATCCGCGAAGTCCTCGACATCCGGGCCGTCGGTGACATCGACGACGAAGCCCACCGGTGCGGTCGGGACGGCCAGGCGGTACAGCTCCGCGCTGAAGTGGTCGTTGATGATCGGGGCCGTCTCGCACTGCACGGGGATCCTGGCCCCGACGATGAGCCGTCCGCCGAAGCCCAGCACAGAATCGGGTGCGCAGCTGCCGAGCAGAAGCGGCACGTCGAACGAGCCGCGCACGGCGACGTAGGAGCGCAGGCCTCCCTGGATGCCGCGCACGGCCACGGGCTCTCCCGCACGCACCGAGACGGGCTGATTGCGCTCCCGTGCGACGCCGCCCACTGTGACGAATGCGTGTGCACCGGACACCGCGATGAGGATATCGACGTCGGCGACGAACTCGAGATCCAGCGCGGTGACCTCCAGCAATGGTGCCGATTCGGCGTTGCCGACGAGGATGTTCGCGATGCGAGCGGCTCGTTGATCGAGCGCGCCGTTCACCGGCACACCGTAGCTCGGACCTCGCCGACGCCCGAGATCGGTGAGCTGCGTGGATCCCGCCTCGATGACGGTCAGCTGTCCTGCGTTCACAGCGCACTCATCCTGGTGCCCTGCAGGGCGTCGTACTCGTCTCGCCCGATGGGGCGGAATCGGATGAGGTCGCCGGGCTCATAGGGGACGAACCGTTCGGCATCCAGGTCCAGGACAGTCAGCGGGGTTCGTCCGATCAGTGCCCATCCGCCGGGCGCCGCTGCGGGGGTGATCGTGGCCTGACGCCCGGCGACCGACACGACGCCCTGCGGCACATGGGCACGAGGGCTCGACAGACGCGGCACCGGCTCGGGGAACGGCGGCCCGTCGAGCATGGGCGATCCGCCGGGCGCGCCGAGACACCGGACGACATAGGTCGGCTCGCTGTGCAGACGGATCACGTCGGAGATCTCGATGCCCTGCGCCTGTGCGACGTCCGCGAGGTCGAGCTCGCCTTCTTCGTCGTAGAGGACGGGAACATCGAAGGTGCGCGGGTTCTCGCTGAGCGGCCGCTCGAAGTCGATCCCCGCCGCGACGTGCGTCAGGAACTCGCGAAGTCGATCGAGCGAGACGTCGAGCGGGTCGATCTCGATCAGGGCGGCGTCATACGTCGGAATGACGCACTCGACGCCGGGCACGGCGGCCGATTCCACGTACCGGGCGAGGTGATGAACCAGCCGCCAGCCGGCCTCGCGGTCCGCCATGGTGCTGGCGACGCGCAGCGCGGTGTCGCCGCTGGCGGAGATGATGACGGGGGCTTCAGCCATGATGAGCCCTACTCCAGCCAGTCCGCGAGCGGTGCGATGCTCACACCGGCGGACTCGAGCCCCGCCCGGATCCGCTTCGCGAGCACGACCGCTCCCTCGGTGTCGCCGTGGACCAGGACCGTGTCGCACGCGACCGGGATCAGCACACCGTTGCGGCTTTCGATCACGCCGTCGACGACCATGCGTACGGTCCGCCGCTCGATCTCGTCCGGGTCGTGGATCACGGCGTCCGGCTCGCTCCGGCTCACCAGCGCGCCGTCATCCTCGTACGCTCGGTCGGCGATGCCGACGATGCCGACGCGCAGTCCGGCCGCACGAGCCGCGTCAGCGAGCTTTCCATCCTGAGCCAGCACGATGAGGTCGGAGTTGATCCGGCGCGCGGCGGTCGCGACGGCATCCGCGTAGTCCTCGCGGACCGCGACGAGATTTCCGAGGCGCCCATGCGGCGCGATGTGCGTGACCGCAGCATCGTGGAAGGCGGCGATCGACTGCAGCGCGCCGAACTGATAGAGCACGTCGGCCCGCACTTCTTCGGCCGTCAGCCCCATGTCGCGGCGTCCGAATCCCTGGAGGTCGGGGAACGACGGATGGGCTCCGATACCGACGCCGCGCTGCACGCACGCCCGCACGGTCTGATCCATGATCCGCGGGTCGCCGGCGTGGAATCCGCACGCGATGTTCGCCGAGGTGAGGACGTTCAGAAGGGCGGTGTCGTCCCCCATGCGCCACGGCCCGAATCCCTCACCGAGATCCGCGACCAGGTCGATCTTCCGGCTCATGGCCACCTCCGCTCCGAGTTCCTGCGCTGTCCTCATCAGGCTAGAGCGCTGGCATCGAGCGGTTCGAGATCCTGCCATTTCTGTGCCGAGCGAGACGTTTTGCTCCCTGAATCATGCGGATATGCTTCTCCCGGATGGCATGTTCTGTGCCAAGCTTGTGTCATTCTCTCCCTGACCAGGAAGGTTTCGCATGGTGATCCCGGCACGAAGGGTCCAACGGCGCGTCACGTTGACGGAAATCGCCGAGGCGTGCGGCGTCGCGCCGTCCACGGTGTCCCGGGCGCTCTCCAACCCGAACCGCGTCAGCCCGGGGATGTACCAGAAGATCACGAGCAAGGCTCAGGAGTTGGGGTACACGTCAGCTCTCCTCCCCGCACGCGACGACCGGCTGGCACGCGGAACGATCGCGCTGGTGCTGCCCAATCTCACGAATCCGTTCAATCTCGATGTGACGCGCGGAGCGCAGGCGCAGATCCGCGCGGCGAGCTATCTGCACCTCATGGTGAGCACCGAGGAGTCGCTGCCGATGGAGGAGCAGTGGCTGCGTGAGATGGCGAGGACCGTCGATGGGATCGTCGTTTCGTCCCCGCGAGTCGATGACGAGACGCTGAGATCGGTCGCTCAGATCGCTCCGACCGTCCTCATCAACAGGGAGGCACCCGGCTTGTCCGGTGTGGTCATCGATACCCCAGGGGGACTCGCGCAGGCGCTCCAGTATCTGCAGTCCCTCGGACACACGCGGATCGCGTATGTCCGAGGGCCGCACGGATCGTGGACGGATCACGTGCGCTTCGAGGCCATCGCCGACGCGGCAGCGGCGCTGGATGTCGAACTCGTCACCGTCGGCAGGTATCAGCCGACGCTCCCGAACGGTGCGGCCGCGGCGGATGCCGTTGTGCTGACGCGGGCGACAGCATGCATCTTCTTCAACGATGTGCTCGCCATCGGCGCGCTGGATCGGTTCCGCCAGCTGGGAGTGTCCGTCCCCGGCGATCTCAGCGTCGTCGGGTGCGACGACATCTTCGGCTCGTCGTTCTCCCACCCGCCGCTGACCACCGTCACCTCACCGGGTGAGAGCGCCGGACGGGCTGCTGTCGACATGCTCATCGGGCGGTTCTCGACCAGGGACCGCTCCGATCGGATCGATCACATCTCGGCGCATCTCACGGTGCGTGCGTCGACGGGCCCCCTGCAGGGCTGACCCCGTCGGCGGATGCGCACAGCGCCCCGGACCGTCGGAGGGACGGCCCGGGGCGGTGTGCGCGGATCTCAACGTGCGGCAGGAAGCACGATCGCTGCCGTGACCGTGTCCTTCTCGAGCTGGGTCTGCTGCACGTCGTCGATCTCATCGAGCGTGTAACGACGAGTCTCCTTGGCGGTCAGCGCCGAGATCGTGGCGATCAGCATCAGCCCGATGGCGAGCGCGGCCGGGCCCACCCAGTTCGTGAGGTCGGCTCCGGCGAGCGCCGTCGACGCCACCGGACCGATGGCACCGGCGATGGCGAATCCGATCTGGGTACCCGTCGCGAGGCCGGAGACGCGCACCCGGCTCGGGAACATCTCCGCGAAGAACGCCGGCCAGGCCGCGTTCGCGGTCGAGTAGAAGAATCCGTTGCAGAGGATTCCGAGCACGAAGATCAGCGGCCAGTTGCCCTGCGTGATCGCCCACAGATATGGAACCGTCGTGAGCCCTGCTCCAACCGCGCCGATGATGAACACGGTCCGACGGCCGATCCTGTCCGCCAGGACACCGCCCAGCGGCGTGTAGAGGATGGCCAGGAAACTGGCGCAGACCGGGACCCACAGCATCGTCGCCTGGTCCAACCCGTATCCGACGGTCGCGAACGAGATGGAGAACGACGCGAACAGGTAGCTGACACCGGCGATCATCGCGCAGGCGGCGATGCGGGTGATCGTCACCCAGTGGAATCGTGTGGCCTGCTTGAGCGGCGACAGACTCACCTTGATCGCCTGGGTCTCGAGGAACGCCGGCGGCTCCTCCAGCGTGCGTCGGATGATGTACGCGACGACCACGACCACCGCGGAGAGCCAGAACGGGACCCGCCACGCCCAACCCAGCAGCACCTCTTGCGGGAGTGCGGCGAACGGGATGAAGACAGCGGTCGCGAGCAGCCCGCCCGAGGCCGAGCCGCTCGTCACGAAGCTCGTCGCGAACGACCGGCGATTGTCCGGGGCGTGCTCGAGAGTCATGGTGATCGCGCTGGCCTGCTCGCCCGACACCGAGAGTCCCTGAAGGATGCGGATGACAACCAGCAGGATCGGCGCGAGGATGCCGACCTGGTCGTACGTCGGCAGGCAGCCGATCAGGAAGGTACAGGCACCGATGCCGAAGAGCGTGATCATCATCACGAACTTCCGGCCGAACCGGTCGCCCAGTGGGCCGAGGATGAAGGCACCGAGCGGACGGACCACGAACCCGATGGCGAATGTGGCCATGCTGAGCAGGACCTTGATGCCGGCCGGGAGTTCCTCGGGGAAGAAGAGGACGTTGAACACCAGAGCAGCGGCCGTGCCGTACACGGCGAAGTCGTAGTACTCCAGCGTCGTGCCGACCCAGGAAGCGATCGCCGCTTTCGCGGGGGTCTTCTTGTGGGTTGCGGTATTCGTCATGTCGCCTCCATTGGCGGGTTTCGGGGGCCGCCAGGTTGCCGGGTGGGTGGGTCACGGCCTGACGGACAGCGGCCGTTGATCCGAACGGGTGGTGGCGGGTCGTCGCTCGCCTGCTCGAACTGTATGAACGGGCTCGTGGATGCGGCAAGCACTGTGCCACTTCCGTGCCATGTTTCGGTCTGGTTTCACAGAGAATCCGGGGCTCTGGAGATGGCTCGTTCAGATTCGTGCCATGCACTTTGCCAAATCTGGACCGATACGCGGACTCGATCCGTTCATCGCCACATCCCCTGTCCCCCGCCCCCGTTCCGGAGTAGCGTCAGCAGCGGAGGCATCATGCCCAGCGCCCGCGACCTCGCAGCCGTCGCCGAAAGCCACGACGACCTCCTTCCGGGCGCGTCGGAGAGGTTCTCCGGCTATGCCCTGATGAGTCTGCCGTTCGCATCCGGCCATGTCCTGGGTCTCCGCCGCTTTCCAGTGACCTCCGTCGGGCCCGGCTACACCTCGGTATGGTCGCGCACGCCCGCCGGCGCATGGACGATCTACACGACGATCGACCCGCAGCTGTCCTGCCCTCGGTACTTCGGCAGTGCCCTGACATCCACGTCCGTCCAAGCGATCACAGTGGACTGGACCGGCGACCTCGCCTTCACGGTGCGCATTGCGGATGACATCGACCTGCGGTGGGACGTCATCCTGACGGAGACCGGCATGACCCGCATGATGTCAGGCATGGCGGGCGCCCTTCCCGACGGCTTCTGGCACAGCGGCCTGTTCCTCTCGGCGCTGGGAGGCATCGCAGGCCCCTCACTGCGTGCGGGGCGCATAGGCATGACCGGTCGCACGCCCAATCACCAGCGGTTCAGGGCGAGAGTGGCGCGCCTGTGGGCCGTCGGGGAGTCCTCCGCCTCCCTGCACGGGGAGGATCTCGGTCCGGTGGCGCCGCTTCGCGAGCAGACTCGGCTGGGCGACTTCTGGATGCCCCAGCGCGGGATCTTCATGCTCGGAGGTGCCGAGTTCGACCCGCAGGATGCCGGGGCGCACCCGCCGATCACGAACGCGGCGGCTGCGGGGTGAGCGGCGACCCCGCCAACGACAAAACCCCCGGCTTCACCGGGGGTTTTCATCTGTAGCAGGAGCGGGGCTTGAACCCGCGACCTCACGATTATGAGTCGTGCGCTCTCACCAACTGAGCTACCCTGCCGCAAGGCATTCATCTCGCGAAAGCGAATGCTGCGAGCCCCGAGTCAGGATTGAACTGACGACCCCTTCCTTACCATGGAAGTGCTCTACCACTGAGCTATCGGGGCGTTGTCGCCCTGTTCAGGCAACCACACGAGAATACCAGATCTCGTGCCCACTCACGAAACCGGGGAGACCCCGTCGTAGCGTCCGGCGTTCTCCCGCATCCACGGCAGCGGGTCGACCGTCGAGCCGTTGATGATGATCTCGAAATGCAGGTGCGCGCCGTACGAACGGCCGGTGTTCCCGACCAGGCCGACGATGTCGCCGACCTCGACCTTGTCGCCCGCCTTGACCCGCAGCGAGCCGAACTGCATGTGCGCGTAGTGGCTCGTCACGAGCTCGCCGTCGATGACGTGATCGACGTAGACGGTCACGCCATAGGCGCCGCCGGACTCCGTCGCGATGCGGACGGTGCCGTCAGCGATCACCTGGATGGGCGCGCCGTTGCCCGGCACCAGGTCGATGCCTGCGTGCAGACGTCCCCTGCGCGGGCCGTATCCCGAGCTCATCGCCACACCGACCTTGAACGGCCACTGGATCTCGGCCTCGGGGTCGTTCGTGTAGAGCGAGTCCGAGTACTGGATGCCCTCTTCTGCCGCGACGTCGACGAGCGAGACGGTCGAGTAGTCCTCGCTGCGCTGCAGGTTCGGGTCTGCGACGTCGGAGGAGGCGACGTACGCCTGGATCTCCTCGTCGGATGCGTCATCGCCGGGGACGTCGGTGCCAGCCGCGACGAGCGACATCGCAGAAGTCGATTGAAGTCCCTGCGCTGCGGCGACGGCCTCGGCGGGAAGGGTCATGGACACCGCGAGCAGGCCGGCGATCCCCATCACGCCGATCGTCGCGCCGGCGGCGGCGAGCTTGCGCGCCTTCGATCGGCGGATGCGGCGGGGCGCGACGTGCGCTTCGGTGACCGGCTCGGCGTCGTCCTCGACCGGCTCAGCGGCGGGCTGGTCCGCCACCACCGGCACGCCCTGGGTACGGAAGGTCTGGGATGCCGCGGTGAAGAGATCTTCGTGCGCAGTCGGCTCGGATGCCACCGGCTTCGCGTCGGCAGGCTCTTCGGGAACGACAGCCTCGGGCTGAACGTGCTCCGGCAGATCGACCGGACCTGTCTGCGACGTCACGATGACGACGGACTCCGCCAGGATCGACGCGACGGGGACATCCGGAGTGGGGATGGCCGGCGCGTCTGCCTGCTGAGTTCGACGGCGGCTCGCCGGCATCGGGGAGAGATCGATCGCCGGGGACGCTGGCGTCTCGGACTCGGACGGCTGGATCGCGACCGGTTGCGTCGCCCGCTGGCGAGCCGCCCGTCGTGACGAGGGCGCGGCAGGGGCGGCTTCGGTCGGAGCGACGTGGATCTCACCAGTGGTCACCTCGTCCACCGGGGTCGCGGAAGCCGCGATGCGGTGGCGGCTCGAGCGGCGCGTGGGCGCACTCTCAGCCGGGGAAGTATCGAAGGGCAAAACGGGGATCTTTCGGTCAAGCTCGGGGGCGCTTACTCACCTGCGTCTTCGGGTGACGAAGGTAACGAATGGATAAACACTACAGTGTGGTCGCTGAGAATGCCATGAACGAGGCACCGTTTCGTCAGCCGAGGATCCCGACCAACCGGTCATGCACCTCGAGGCCGGCGGCGATCAGCATCGGACGCCGCGATGCGGTGTCGAGTCGGCTGACCCGCCCGCCTGCCTCTTCCACGAGCAGTGCGCCGGCCGCGAAGTCCCACGGGTTGAGCCCGCGCTCGAAGTACCCGTCGAGGCGGCCGGCCGCGACGTAGGCGAGGTCGAGGGCTGCGGATCCGCCGCGACGCAGGTCGCGCGCGATCGGCATGACCGTGCGGACGGTCTGCAGATCCCCGTCGTGCGTCGTCGGATCGTATCCGAAGCCGGTGGCGAGCAGCGCTCCGGCCGGAGTCTCGGTCGTGACGTGCAGAGCGCGCCCGTCCTGCCACGCTCCTCCCCCGCGCACGGCCGAGAAGAGCTCGCCGAGGGCCGGCGCGCAGACCGCGGCAGCCTGCGCTTCCCACGCCCCGGGCTGGGCCGATCCGTGCACGGCGGCGATGCTCACGCTGTACGACGGGATGCCGTAGGCGTAGTTCACGGTGCCGTCGATCGGGTCGACCACCCACGTCACACCGGTGCCGCCGGCATCCGCTCCTGATTCCTCCCCGAGGAATCCGTCACCAGGACGCTCGGCGGCCACGCGCGTCCGGATGAGGTCCTCGACCTCGCGGTCCGCCTCCGTGACGATGTCGGCCAGCGTCGATTTCGTCGCCGCGAGAGCGACGCCGACGGATCGACGCAGCTTCGCGAGTTCGCCCGCTTCACGAGCGATGTCCACCGCGAGCGCGTGCAGCTGCGCGGCGTCGACCTCTGCCGCGCTCACTGCTGAGGAGCCGCAGGCGGGACGACCGGCGGTGCCGGCGGCGCCGGGGGCGGCGGTGCGAAGGGGCTCGGCTGCTGTGGTTCATCGGCCTGCTCCGGCGCCTGCGGCGCGGCAACGGACTCAACCGGCTGCGCGGTCTGCTCCGGTGCCTGAGGCTGCGACACCGGCGCGGGCTGCTCGGCGGCCGGCTCCGGATATCCAGCCTGCTCGGGCGCCGCCTGCCACTGCGCTGCCGGCGCCGCGGCATCCTGAACCGGCCATGCCTGAGCCTGCTCCTGCGCGGGCCAGACCGGCGCCTGACCCTGCGCCGGCCAGACCGGCGCCTGCGCTTCGGAGTAGCCCTGCGCGACCGGTGCCGCAGCGTAGCCGTGATCGCCGGCGTAGGCGGCCGGCAGAGCCGCCGGTGTCTGCGCGGTGGGGTACCCGGTGTAGTAGGCGTTCCAGTCGGGAGTGCCGTCCGCGAGCACGGGCAGTGGCGTCACGCCATCGCCGTAAGTCGGCCACTGCTGCGCCGGAGCGGCGACGGCGGCCTTCTGCTTCTTCGGCGCGAACAGCGCGTTCAGCAGCGGAATCAGCGTGGTGCCGACGGCGGCGAGGATCGCGAGGGCCACGACGATCCGCCAATACAGATCGTTGTAGGTGAACGTGTGCGGGAAGGTCAGGAAGAACACCAGCATGCCGACGAGAGCGACGAGGAAGACCAGTGTCAGGTAGTAGATGACCCGCGTGAACACGGTGATGTAGCGCTCGGC
Source organism: Microbacterium sp. STRO-1N (assembly GCF_057748015.1). The sequence goes on along the minus strand of NZ_CM173234.1, from coordinate 1,033,516 downwards.
CGCCGGCTTGAACAGGCGAACATGCAGCAGCGCGAGCTGCAGAATGCCCACCACGAGCAGCAGCTGGAAGAACCGCTCGGCGCCGCCGCCGAAGTAGCCGGTGTCGTCGGGCAGCCAGATCTTCACAGCGCCGACGAGCAGCGCGACGATCCAGGTGATCATGCTGGTCAGCGCCAGCCAATCGGGGCGGTTCGGCGCGAGCCCTGCCTCCAGGATCGCGATCCCGGCGAATCCTGCCAGCAGGAGGATCGTGAGGAACGCGCGACCGATCAGACCGTCCTGGTCTCCGATCAGCACCCACACCACGCACACCAGTGCAGCGGCGATCAGCGCGCCGATGGCGATCCAGATGGCCCCCCTGATCAGCAGCGATGCGTTGGGCTTCGCGACTGCGACTTCCTCCGGTTGCGACATGGCGATCCTCTCGTCGGCCTGCGTGCTCTCATCCTGCCATGCCGGTCCGACGCGCGGGAGAACCGCCTCAGCCCCGCTTGGCGGACGCGGCTGCGAATCCCGCGACCCGCGCCTTCGCGTCCGCAGTGTCGAAGGAGGCGCCGATCGAACGCGCCTCCTCGCTGAGCTGCTCGGCGAACGTCCGCGACGGCTGGGATCGCACGAGCCGCTTGGCCTGACCGTATGCGGCTGCGGCACCGGCGAGCCAGAACCGGGCGATCTCCTCGGCACGCGCCCTGACCCGCTGCGCCTCGTCCGCGGCATCCGCTCCTTCGGCGATCTCCGCCACGAGCCCCCAGTCGAGTGCTTCCTGCGCCGAGAGCAGGCGGTCCTGCAGGACCAGCTGCAGCGCACGCCGCTCGCCGACGGCGCGCGCGAGCTGAGCCGATACGGACAGGTCTGGGGTGAGCCCGATATTCGCATACAGGCTGCCGAGCTTGGACCGGCTCCCGACCACGGCGTAGTCGCCGCTGAGCAGGATGCCCAGCCCGCCGCCGGCGGTCGTACCGTGCGCTGCGGTCACGACGGGGACGTCGGATTCGACGAGCGCCCTGATACCGGAATTGATGACCTCGGCGAGGGCCGTGATATCCGCACCGGAACCCATCGTGCTCGCCATGTCGAGGACGTCGCCGCCCGCGCAGAACGCGGGTCCGGCGGCGTCGACCAGGATCGCGCCCACGTCATCGCGGGTCGTCGCCTCGATCGTCGCATCACGCCAGGCGTGCGCGAGGTCGGCGTTGAAAGCGTTGAGTCGGCTCGGGCGGTTCAGCGTCAGCCGCGCCATCCCCTCGGACACGGACAGCAGAATGGCTTCGCTCACGGCGTCTCCTTCGATGCGCGGACAGTTCCGTCCAGCGTAATCGCGCGAGCGGGCCGCGAGGTCAGGCGATGACGCTCGCGACGAAGCGCTCCATGCGACGACGCGTGCCGTCCAGCCGCATGTCGACCTGCCCGGACGCCCGGATCTCGTTCGGAGCGAGGGGATGCGCCAGACGCACGTTCTCGTGGCAGGACAGGTCGGCGCAGATGTACGTTCCGACGCTGTCACCGCGGGCACCCGCCTCGCCTGCCCTCCGCGCGGAGAACAGCGCGACCTGGTTGCCCGGCTGAAGCGAGTGGCAGATGTTGCACATGCCGTTGCGTGCGCGCCCCGGGTCCGTGGCGCGCAGCACGACGCCGACGATGCCGCCGTCGATCTGGGCGAGGATGTACCCGCGTCGCGGAACGGACGGATCGCGCCAGGCGAAGAAGTCGAGATAGTCCCAGTCCGTGAGCACGAAGTCGTGCGGCATCTCCATGACACGCAGTTCATCCGCCTCTGCGTTGACGAAACCGGCGCGGACGTCTGCTTCGGTGAGCGCTCGCATCGCTCCAGTCTATGAAGCCCCGCCCTGGCCTGGCGCCGCCCCGCCCTCCAGGGCCGTGACCCGCCTGCGCAGGTCGTCGAAGTGCTCGCGCATGCGGTGGACGGCAAGGTCCTCGTCGCCCGCCAGAAGCGCCTCGATGATCCGCGCGTGCACGGCGCCTCTATCGGGCGCCGGCGCCGGCATCCGATCGCCCACCTCGCGGACCAGCGTGCCGAACAGATGCCAGAACAGGTCGATGAGGTTGTCGACCAACGGGTTCTGAAGCCCCGAGTACAGCGTGCGGTGGAACTCCTCATCGAGGTCGCGGAAGTCCTCGCCGCGCTCTCCCCGCTCGATCATCTCCGCGGCGATGACCGCGCAGCGCTGCAGTTCCTCCTGCAACCCTGCGCGGACCACCGCCGACATCAGCCCGACCTCCATCGATTCCCGCACGACCAGCACCTCGGAGATCGCTCGTCCTGCCCCGGCGAGGCCGTAGGGCAGCTGGTCGATGATCGGGCGGAACGAGAACTCCGACACGAAGAGCCCGTTGCCGTGCTGTGCCTCGATGACGCCCAGCGTCTGCAGGCTGCGCGTCGCCTCGCGCAGGGAGAGCCGGCTCACGCCCAGCTCTGCCGCGAGATCGGCTTCGCTCGGGAGCCGATCTCCCGGCGACAGATCGTGTTCGCGGATGTAGTCGCGCAGCCTGCGCTGTGCGACGAGATAGATGGGTCCGCCTGGTCTCATGCTCTGACGGTACCGCTCAGCCGACGTCATCGACGCGCTGGGCGTCGAGCGCTTCGGCGACCGCGTCGCGCAGCGCGGGCGCGATGCGATCGATGACGGCGCGATCGGACGCGGTCACCGGACCCCAGACACCGCGTGCCGGCCCCACGTCGGGGCCGAGCTCGTTCATGAGCTCCTTGACGAAACCCGGTCCTGTTGCAACTCTGGCGATGTCGCGGAAGGGTTTGTGGAGCTCGGACGCGCGCGCAAGATCGCCGGCGTCGAAGGCGTCGACAGCGGCGTGAGCGAGCGGGGCGAGTCCGTTGTAGAGGCTCCCGATCGCCGCCCCGGCGCCGAGGGCGAGCGCGGCGGGCAGCAGCTCGTCGCGCCCGAAGTAGAGCCGTACGTCCGGGCGCGCCAGGCGGATCGCGTCGAGCTCCATCAGGTCCTCATCCGTGAACTTCACGGCGTCCATCGTCGGGATCTCCGACTCTGCGGCCTTCAGGATGTCGCTGGGACGCTGCGTCGAGCCGGTCATCGAGGGGATCTGGTAGTAGCAGAAGGGCACGGTGCCTGCGGCATCCGCCACGTCGGCGAGCCACCCGACGGTGTGCCCGACGCTCGCCGCCTGGCCGTAATACGGCGCGACGCTCGAGACGAGGTCCACGCCGAGCGAGGCGGCGTGCGCGGCCAGTTCCCTGGTCGGCTCGAGCGGCAGCCCGCCCACCTGTACGCCGATGCCGAAGCCGTCAGGGCGCGCCTTCACCCATCCCTCCAGGATTGCCACGCGCTCGTCGACCGTCAGGAGGGGGAACTCTCCGCTCGTGCCGTTGACGAACGCACCGCGGATGCCGATCGCACGCATGTGCGCCGCCTGCTCCGGGATCCGGGATACATCGACCCGTCCTGCCTCGTCATACGGGGCCAGGGATGCCGCCCAGAATTCGAACCTGCTCATGAACCGACCTTTCTCATGCGTGCGTTCACGCTTTCGTTGCGCCGTCGGTGAGACCGGCGACGATGTACCGCTGAAGGAAGATGAATGCTGCGATGACCGGCAGCGCGACGACGGCGGAGACCGCCATCAGGTCGTTCCATCGGACGCCGAACTCGTTCGTGATCTCGGCGAGGACGATCGTGATGGGCTGGATCTGCTCGCTGGTGGCCAGGGACAGTCCGAACACGAACTCCCCCCACGCGCCGAGGAAGCTGATCACCGCCACCGTCACGATTCCGGGCGCGGAGATCGGTAGGACGATGCGCAGGAACGACGTGAACTCGTTGCAGCCGTCGACCTTCGCCGCCTCGACGACCTCCGCGGGAACGCTCAGGAAGTAGGGCCGCAGGATCGTGATCGCGAGCGGCACCGCCAGTGAGCAGTTCGCGATGATGAGTCCCAGGTAGGAGTTCACGAGCCCCGCGCTGCTGAACAGGACGAACATCGGCAGCGCCAGGTTGACCGAGGGCACCATCTGCACGATGAGCATGAGCATCATCACGGCGCCGATGCCCCGCATCCGGAACTTGGCGAGACCGTACGCCGCGGGAAGCGCGAGGGCGAGGGTGACTGCCGTCGTGCCGATCGCGATGATCGCGCTGTTGCCGAGCCCTCGGGCGATATCCGGGTCGCCGAACACGGCCGTCGCGTACGACTCGATCGTCGGCGGCAGCGGGATCAGGTCCGGTGGCACACGGAACGTGGCGTCGCTCGTCTTGAGCGAGGTGACGACCAGCCAGTAGACCGGAATGAGATAGACGGCCGTGACGAGCGTGCCGGCGACGGCCAGCCACCGTCCGACCATGACCTCGCGATGCGAACGCGTGCGCGTCCTGCGGGGAACGATGAGCGCGTGCGTGGCCGTCATACGTCGTGCTCCTTGCGCAGCGTTCGGAAGTACGCGATCGAGAGGATGATCGGCACCAGCATCAAGACCGTCGTGGCGACCGCGGCGGTGTCGAATCGAGAGAACTCGAACGCCTCGTTGTACGCGTACACCGGCAGCGTCGATGTCGCGCCACCCGGGCCGCCCGCGGTCATCAGGAAGATCGTGTCGAACGTCTTGAACGTGTAGATGAAGATGAGCAGGAGCGCAGCCAGCGCGACGGGGCGCAGCTGTGGCATGGTGACGTAGCGGAACTGCTGCCATGGAGACGCTCCGTCGATGCGCGCTGCTTCGTACAGCGTTCCGGAGATGCCCTCGAGTCCTGCGGAGAGCAGGATCATCGCGAAGGGCGCGAAGCTCCACGCTGTGGCCATGATCACGGCGGCGATGGCCGTGACGGGCTGGCCCAGCCAGAAGACGTCACCGTCGATCACGCCGAGGGAACGCAGTACGGCGTTCAGGAGTCCGTAGCTCCCGTCGAGCAGCCAGCGCCAGACGTTCGCGCTGACGACGGTCGGCAGGACCCAGGCGATAAGGATCAGCGCCCGCAGGGCGTTGCGACCTCGGAACGCCCGTCGGAGGAGCAGGGCGAGCCCGAGTCCGGCGAGGAAGGTGAGTGCGACGCTCCCGAGCGCGTAGACGATCGAGATGGCGAATGAATACCAGAAGCGAGTTCGGCCGAACTGGTCGATGTAGTTGTCCAGACCGACCCACTGCGCCCCGCCCTGGACGACTTCGCGCAGACCGACATCGAAGAAGCTCTGCAACACGCTGTAGAGCAGCGGATAGACGACCGTCGCCCCGACGAAGATCACCGCGGGCAGCACGAAGAGTGCCGGCACCGCGAGACGCCGGAGGCGCCCGCCTCCGCGACCGGTCGGCGCCGGCCGCGGAGACGAGATGGCCGACCGCCTCTGAGCGGTACGGGATGGTGTGGCCACAGCCATGGGTCAGTTCCCCACGGCCTCATCGATGGATGCCTGAGCGGTCGCCGCAGCATCCGCAGGCGACGCCGTGCCGCTGATGACGGCCTGCAGCGCCTGCTGCACGATGGTGAGCGCCTCGTTCGAGCGCGCCGCGAGGTCGCCGGTCGGCGCCCAGGCGTTGACGAGCTGGTCCGCGAACGTCGCGCGCACCGGGTCCGTGACGGCTCCTGGCACGTCGTCGCGTGCGGGGAGCTTGTTCCTCGCGGGGAGATACTCCTCGAGAACGCTCGGCTGCTGCATCCATTCGATGAGTTCCCAAGCGGCATCCGCGTCGCCGCTGCCGGCTCCGATCGTGAGATTCTCGGCGGACAGGTAGGTCGCCTCGGTCTCATCAGCAGGAAGCGGAGCGACGCTCCATTTCATATCCGGAGCGCTCTCGCGTACGACATTGATGGCGCTGGCGGAGTTGATCGCCATCGCCGCCTCCCCGTTCGTGAACGCCGCCATCGCGTCGTCCTCGTTCCAGGTCAGGAACCCCTCGGACAGCCCGCCCGAATCCGTCATGCGCTTGATGGACTCCAGCGCCGCGACCCCCGCCTCACCGCCGAAGTCGGCGAGGTCTCCCCCGGCCGCGAGCGTCCGCAGAAGGATGCCCGTCGCACCTTCGGCGCCCTCGATGCCCGACATCGCCATGCCGTACGACGCCGTACCGCTCTCCGTGATCGTCTGCGCGGCCGCTTCCATTTCGTCCCACGTCGTGGGGACGGCGACACCCGCTTCCGTGAGGAGCGCTTCGTTGTAGTAGAGCGCGTACACGTCGGCGAGGTGCGGGATGCCGAATGCCGCACCATCGACCTGACCCGACTCCCAGCCGGTCTCGTAATACGCATCCTGCTCGCCCCATCCTTCGACGTACGCGCTGAGATCTTCGATGATCCCGGCATCCGCCATCTGAGCCGTGTCGAACGCATTGATGAGCGCAACGTCAGGCAGTTCGCCGGCCGCAGCCGCTTGCTGCAGCGTCCGGTTGAAGTCGTCGTAGGGGATGAAGCGCGCCTCCACCTCGACCCCGGTCTCCTCGGTGTAGTCGGCGAGAACGGCCTCGAGCGGCACGCCGTGAGGATCGCCGTAGTAGTGCCAGAAGGTGATGACGCCATCGCCTTCGGCGACGTCGCCACCGCCTCCGCCGCCTCCGAGGCTGCCGCAGGCAGCGAGAGCAGCGGTCGCCGACAGTGCCACGGCGACGGCCGCCAGTCGGCGGAATCGGGGTGCTCGGTTCATGACAGTCCTCCAGGTGTTGCTTCATCGAAACTCGGGACCGCACCAGTAGATCAGATATCTAATAACTGGTCAAGACTGAACTCTTGACCGACCTGCCGGAGGCCGACTAGCCTAGTCATCAGATATCTAATTCCTTGCGATCGGAGCCGCATGCGCGTCGGGATCACCGCCCACCTCGATGACGCCGCCATGGATCTCTGTCGACGCGCATTCGCGACGGACACGCTCTACAGGGCGGATCGAGCAGGCGGAGCTCCGGCATGGGACGAATCGTTCGCCGCATGCGAGGTGATGTTCGGCACGATCCCCGCGGCGTGGATTCCGCAGCTCACGGCACTGCGCTGGCTGCAGCTGGAGTCCGTCGGCTACGAGTACTACCGCGATGCGTCGGCGCTGATCCGGCAGCGCGACATCCGTGTGACCAATCTCGAGGGCCAGTTCGCGCATCCCGCAGCTGAGACCGTGATCGCCGGCATCCTGAGCCTCACGCGAGGCCTCGACGAGCTGTCCGTCGCACGACAGGAGAGGCGTTGGCGGAGCCTGGAGATCCGCCCGACGACGTCTCTGCTCGCACGAAGCACGGCCGTGGTCCTCGGAGCCGGATCCATCGGCCGACAGGTCCGCCAGGTTCTCGAGGCGTTCGGATGCCGGGTCCTCACGTTCGCCCGCCGCTCTCTGCTCGCCGAATTGCATGGAACGGAGCAGCTCGACGCCGTGCTGCCCGAGTGCGATCTGGTCATCGGATGTCTGCCGAGCACGCCCGCGACCCGTATGCTGCTCCACCGCGACAGAATCGCGGCGCTGCCGCCGACGGCGATCGTCGCGAACGTGGGGCGTGGATCGCTGATCGACGAAGACGCACTGGCCGAAGCGCTGGATTCCGGTCGGCTCGGTGGTGCCGTCCTCGATGTCACGCACGAGGAGCCTCTGCCTGTCGATCATCCGCTCTGGACGACGCCGCGCACCATCCTCACGCAGCACACCGGCGGAGGGCACCGGGAGGAACTGATCGACAAGGCGCGCTTCTTCGCCGCGAATGCCGAACGCTTCCGCGCCGGCGAGCAGCTGCGCGGGCTCGTCGACTGCCAGCTCGAATACTGAGTCCTGCCGCGAGCAGGAGATGGAGGAGACGATGGCGACCATCGCACGGGTACGGCCGATCCTGTTGAGCGCTCCCTACGGCGACCCGCAGCACAGCATGGAGAACCTGCTGCATCTGCCGTCCGGCCTGCGTACGGCCGGCTTCGTAGAGATCACGTTGAGCGACGGCACGACAGGGATCGGCGAAGGCTACGTGGCCGTCTTCGCCCCCGAGGTGTTCCGCAGCATCATCGAGCTGCTCGGTTCGGCACTGGTCGGGAGGGATGCCGGTGACATCGCCGCGAGATTCGATGATCTCGTCACCGCCACCGGTTACTGGAGCTTGCAGGGAGCAGCGAGGCACGCGATCAGCGCCATCGAGATCGCGTTGCAGGACTGCGCAGCGAAAGCCGCCGGAGTGCCGCTCTGGCAGCACCTCGGCGGCACAGAGACTCCGATGCTGCGCGCATACGCCAGCGGGGGCGACTCGCGCACTCCCGCCTCGATGCAGCGCGAGATCGACACCGTGGCCGCCCTCGGCATCGACGTCTTCAAGATCCGGGCACGCACCCATCAGCTCGACAAGGTCTCCTGGAGTCTGGCGTCGACCGCGGCATCCGGAATCGAGATCGCGATCGACATGACCCAGAATCTCGTCACACCATCACAGACCCCTGAGGATGTTCTGGCCTTCATCGATCGCGTGGCAGTCGCGACAGGGACGCTCCCCGTCTTCCTCGAGGAGGTGCTCGGCCCGGACCAGATCCATCGACTGCCCGAACTCGCCGCCCGAACGGAGGTCGCGATCGCCGGCGGCGAGATCGTGACGACGGATGCCGAACTCTGCGAGCGCGTCCGCCGGAACGCCTATGACATCGTCCAACCGGACGCGACCGTCATCGGCGGCCTTGGTTCGGTGCTGAACGTTTTCGCCGCCGCCCGCGCGGCAGAGACCGAGGTGTACGTGCACTGCTGGGGCGCGGGGGTCGGCGTGCTCGCGAACTACCATGTCGCGGCTGCCGGCGGCGCGTCGGTCGTCGAGTGGCCGCTGCCCGAATATGCCTTGCGCTCCCGACTGCTGGATGGCGCCGTCACGATCGCCGACGGTGCGATCGCCCTCGCGGACCGCCCAGGACTCGGGATCGAGATCACTCCGGAACTCGAGCGGGAGTTCCGGTTCCGCGAGGAGGCCGTATACGAGTGCATCGTCGATCCGGCCGTCGCTGCACGGTCGTGGATCTCGGATTGAGGCGATGTCGATCGTACAGCCTTCGCTGTACTGTTAATCCATGCTCACCCTCGACTCCGTAGCAGACGTGATGACACGGGTCGGACGCGCCATGTCCGACCGCACGCGCGCACGCATACTCACGCGCCTGCTCGATGGCGGGATGCACCCGGCCGATCTCGCACGGGAGCTGGATCTCACCAAGCAGAACGTCTCCAACCATCTCGCGTGTCTCCGCGGATGCGGACTCGTCGTCGCCGAGCCACGGGGACGGCAGACGTTCTACGAGGTGGTCGATCCGCACCTCGGCGCCGCGATCCACGAGCTGCTGCGCGTCACACTCGCGGTCGCCGACAACGCGCCCTGCTGCGACGAGTCCTGCACGGTGCCCGGATGCTGCGAGCGAGCCGCATGACCGCCCTCACCGACAGCCGACGGCATGTGCTGCACCGCCGCATCCGCCTCATCGTCGGCATCACGATCGGGTACAACCTGATCGAGGCGATCGTGGCACTGTCCGCAGGAGCCACCGCGTCGTCTGCGGCGCTGCTCGGCTTCGGCCTCGATTCCACGATCGAAGTGCTGTCGGCCGCCGCCGTGGCCTGGCAGTTCACGCGACAAGACCCGGAGCGCTGGGAGAAGCCGACCCTGCGCGTCATCGCCGTCGCGTTCTTCGCCCTCGCTGCCTGGGTGGCGACCAGCGCGGTCCTCACCCTCTCCGGCGTCTGGGACGAACCATCGCATTCGCCGCTGGGCATCGGCGTCGCGGTGGTCAGCGTCATCGTCATGCCGTTCCTGTCGCTGTGGGAGCGGCGCACGGGGCGGGAGCTCGGTTCGGCAAGCGCCGTCGCGGACTCGAAGCAGACCCTGATCTGCACGTATCTCAGCGCAGCAGTGCTGATCGGCCTCCTGCTCAACCTGTGGTTCGGATGGTGGTGGGCTGACGCGCTCGCGGCCCTTGTGATCGCGGGCTTCGCCATCCATGAGGGCATCGAAGCCTGGCGAGGAGACGCGTGCGCGACGTCCGTCGGCATGCTGCTCGAGCACGACGACTAGGGCGAACTCAGTTCACGATGCTCGGGTCGAGCGCCTCGACGATGACCGGAGCATCCTCGGCCAGCGAGCCGACCTGCCAGATGCGCACGCGCGAGCCGACGGCCGGGACCTGGGTCTGCAGCAGCGTGACGTCACCGGCATCCGGAGTGTTGCGGAACCAGCGCGCGCGGATGCCGGATCCTGCCGAATCCGCGACGGTCAGCGTGAACGCCGACACTCCCCCGTGCTCCGTGAGATTCACCTGCCGGTCGGCGACCCGGCCTTCGGACGCAGTGGCCCGCCCCCGCGTGTCGGCCCATCGCTGCGCCAGCACGACTTCCGTGCGCGCACGCCGGGTCGAATCCGCGAATGCCGCGGCGAAGCCGACGACGACGAACCCCGGCATGAACGTGAAGATCAGGTTGAACCACCACGGCGAATCCCCGGTCCACAGGTGGAACAGCAGGATGCCGGTGGCGATCGCCCCCACTCCGACGAGCAGCCAGACGACGATCCGGCCCCTGGTGCCGATGCGGATCGGGAGGCCGATCCGCTCGGGCACCGCGGAATCGTCGAGCGTTCGGACAAGGTGCACGACATGCCCTATCGGCGCTTCCCCCTGGTCGACCACGCGGCCCCCTCCCACGGGGATCAATCTACCCATCTGAGATTGCCGGTCGATGAACGACGAAGGGCCCCGCTGCGCGGAGCCCTTCGGAGAAAACGTGGCGAGTGAGGGATTCGAACCCCCGAATGCAATGCAGTCTGATTTACAGTCAGATCCCTTTGGCCGCTTGGGTAACTCGCCAAGGCACCCCCGTCCGGCTTGTCCAGCCAACCGGGGGCGCGAAGATCCATCATACCTGCGCGAGGCGAGCGGGCGAAATCGAGTGATCAGGTGCTCAGGTCCACGCCGTCACGGGCGGTCAGCGACTCAGGCGTGCGCAGCAGACCGCCCTCGGAACGACACGTCGCAGCGGCGACCGCCATGGCCCTGTCGAGCAGTACCTGCCAGCCGGCCGCTCCATGGGGTGCCCCCTCGACCAAGCCCGCAGCGACAGCCGCGAGCGTCGCGTCGCCGGCGCCGACGGTGTCGACGACTGCCCCGGGGAGCACGGCGATCGGAGCGTGGAGCGTCCCGGCTTCCGATTCGAGCGCGGCACCGTCCGAACCGGCCGTCGCGAGCACCGCTCGCGCGCCGAGCCTGCGCAGACGTCCGCGCAGCGCGTCGAGATCGCCGTCGTACAGCAGCACCGCATCATCGGCGCCGACCTTGATGATCTCGGCACCCGGGACCAGGGATTCGAACCCTGTGACGAACGCGTCACGGTCGATCAGCATCCCGGACCGCGGATTCGGGTCGATCGCGGCCCGTGCTCCGCGCAGCGCGGTGCGCAGCGCGTCGACTTCGGCGGGGACATCGAACGGGAAGCAGCTGATCGCGACGAGCGATGCCTGGGCGATCGCCTCCTGCGCCGCCTCGTCGTAGCGGATCGTCCGCTGCTGCGCTGCGCGACTGAAGACGTAGCTGGGCTCGCCGTCCGCCGACCGCGTGACGATCGCGCGCGACGAGCCGTACGGCGCCGGCGTCTCGATCAGCCGCACGTCGTGGTCGCCGAGGTACCCGCGGATGTGCGCACCGGCCTCGTCGTCGCCCACCATGGCGATCAGCGACGTCTCGACCCCGAGCCGCCGCAGCCCGACAGCCACGTTCAAGGCGGCACCGCCGACCAGTTCCCGGATGCCGGCATCGTCGCGGATCTCGTCGATCAGTGCGTCCCCGATCACGACGACGCGTCCTGCACTCACTGCACTCACGTGACGAACCTACCGCGTCGGCAACCGCGCGCCGATGTCGCGTCGCGCACGCCCCGCGATACCGTGACGTCATGAACGCGCGCACCACCCCGATCGCCGCGGCCCTACTGCTGACGGTTCTGCTCGCCGGCTGCTCTCCGGCCGGCCCGTCGACGGGCGAAGACCCGGCCCCTGAAGACACGACAGCATCCGAGGAATCGGCGGGCCCGTCCGCCACCCCCGGCCCGATCCGCACTCCGCCGACGATCACGATGCCGACGGACTGCCGCGCCATCCTGTCCGATCCGATCCTGGACCTGCTCGCCGACATCCCGCTCAACGACAAGGCCTTCGCGCCGACCGGCGTCCAGGACGACGGCTCGCTGATCTGCGCCTGGGGCGATCCGAAAGCCGACACCACCGGACTCGTGACGACCATCTCGGTCGTCCCTCGCGAAGAGGCGATGGCGGACCTCAACGATCTCGCGGACGATGACGGCTTCACCTGCTACCAGCCGGATGCCGGAGTCCGCTGCGAGAAGACGTGGGAGAACGAGGACTATCCGGTCACCGACGGCCGAACACTCTACTGGCGTGACGACGTGCTGATCGACACGAAGTACTCGAACCTGGCTCCTCCCGGATACACCGCTGACATCGTCCTGCACCTGTTCGGCACGTCCACGCCGGCGCCGTCTCCGACGAGCACGCCCACCCCTACGAGCACGCCGGCGGCCTGACGGGCGGATGCCGCGGCATCCGAAGCTCTTCTCTGAACGACGAAGGCCCCGATCCCTTGCGGGATCGGGGCCTTGTCAGTGAATCAGCTCAGCTCAGTTATAGGTGCCGGGCGTGATGTCATCGGTCGAGAACGCGTCGAAGTCGACGTAACCGAAGTCACCGTCGGCGTACGCACCGTCGGATGCGAAGATCCGGTTCGGGTAGCGCTCGCTCTTGGCCTCCTCGGTGGCCTCCACCGTGATGTTGCGGTACTTGGACAGACCCGTACCGGCGGGGATGAGCTTACCGATGATGACGTTCTCCTTGAGACCGACCAGCGGGTCGCGCTTGCCCTCCATGGCGGCCTGCGTGAGAACGCGGGTCGTCTCCTGGAAGGAAGCGGCCGACAGCCAGGACTCCGTGGCGAGCGACGCCTTGGTGATACCCATCAGCTCCGGGCGACCGGAAGCGGGGCGCTTGCCCTCGCCGACGGTTTCACGGTTGATGTTCTGGTAGCGCTTGAGGTCCACCATCTCACCCGGCAGCAGCGTGGTGTCACCGTGGTCGACCACGGTGACCTTCCGCAGCATCTGGCGCACGATGACCTCGATGTGCTTGTCGTGGATCGGCACACCCTGCGAACGGTAGACGCCCTGGACGCCGCCGACGAGGTAACGCTGCACCTCGCGAGCACCCAGTACGCGCATGACCTCCTTGGGGTCGAGCGTGCCGACCTGCAGGGGCTGACCGACCGTGACGTGCTGGCCGTCCTCGACGAGAAGCGTTGCACGCTTCAGCACCGGGTAGACCACTGCCTCGTCGCCGTTGTCGGGCGTGAGGATGACCTTCTTGGCCTTGTCGGTCTCGTCGATCGTGATGCGACCGTCGGCCTCGGCGATCGGGGACGCACCCTTGGGGGTACGCGCCTCGAACAGCTCCTGCACACGGGGCAGACCCTGGGTGATGTCATCCGCCGACGCCGAACCACCGGTGTGGAACGTACGCATCGTCAGCTGGGTACCGGGCTCACCGATCGACTGGGCCGCGATGATGCCGACGGCCTCGCCGATGTCCACGGTCTTGCCGGTCGCGAGCGAACGGCCGTAGCACTGCGCGCAGACGCCGACAGCCGAGTCGCAGGTCAGGACCGAGCGGACCTTGATGGCCTCGACGCCGAGCCCGACGAGCTTGTCGATCAGGACGTCTCCGACGTCCTCACCGGCGGTCGCGACGACCTCGCCCTTCGCGTCGACGACGTCCGAGGCGAGCGTACGGGCGAACACGGAGTTCTCCACGTTCGCGTCGCGCACCAGCTCGCCGGCCGAGTTCGCAGCGGCGATCGGGAGCTCGAGGCCCTTCGACGTGCCGCAGTCCTCTTCGCGGATGATGACGTCCTGCGAGACATCCACCAGACGACGGGTCAGGTAACCCGAGTCGGCGGTACGCAGAGCGGTGTCGGCAAGGCCCTTACGGGTACCGTGCGTGGCGATGAAGTACTCTGCGACCGACAGCCCCTCGCGGTACGAGGAGATGATCGGGCGAGGGATGATCTCACCCTTCGGGTTGTTCACCAGGCCTCGCATACCCGCAATGTTGCGGATCTGCAGCCAGTTACCACGAGCACCCGAGGACACCATGCGGTTGATGGTGTTGTCCTCCGGGAAGTTCGCCCGCATCGCGGCCTGAACCTCGTCGGTGGCCTCGGTCCAGATCTTGATGAGCTCCTGACGACGCTCGGCGTCGGTGGTGAGACCCTTCTCGTACTGGGACTGGACCTTCGCGGCCTGCTTCTCGTAGCCCGCGACGATCTCGGCCTTGTTCGGCGGCGTGAGGATGTCGCTCAGAGCGACGGTCACACCCGAGCGCGTGGCCCAGTAGAAACCGGCGTTCTTGATGCGGTCCAGCGTGGCAGCCGTCTCGACCTTGGGGTACTCCTCGGCCAGCTTGTTGACGATCTGCGACAGCTTGCCCTTGTCGGCCTGCTCGCGGACGAACGGGTAGCCCTTGGGGAGCGTGTCGTTGAAGATCGCCTGACCGAGCGAGGCGTCCACGAGGCCGTGGCGCTCGTATCCCTCGGGGGCTTCGCCCTCGAGGAAGGTCAGACCCGGGATGCGGATGCGGACCTTCGCCTGAAGGTCGAGGGAACCCTCGTCCTTCGCGAGCAGCGCCTCGGCCACAGAACCGAATGCACGACCCTCACCAGCAGCACCCTCCTTGACCGTGGTCAGGTGGTGGAGGCCAATGATCATGTCCTGCGAGGGCAGGGTGACCGGACGGCCGTCCGACGGCTTCAGGATGTTGTTCGACGCGAGCATCAGCACGCGGGCCTCGGCCTGAGCCTCGACCGACAGCGGCAGGTGCACGGCCATCTGGTCGCCGTCGAAGTCCGCGTTGAAGGCGGCGCAGACGAGCGGGTGCAGCTGGATGGCCTTGCCCTCGACGAGCTGGGGCTCGAACGCCTGGATGCCGAGACGGTGCAGGGTGGGTGCACGGTTCAGCAGCACAGGGCGCTCACGGATGATTTCCTCGAGCACGTCCCAGACCTCGGGACGCGTGCGCTCGACGGCGCGCTTGGCCGCCTTGATGTTCTGCGAGTGACCGAGGTCGATCAGACGCTTGATCACGAACGGCTTGAACAGCTCGAGAGCCATCTGCTTGGGCAGACCGCACTGGTGCAGGTTCAGCTGCGGGCCGACGACGATGACCGAACGGCCCGAGTAGTCGACGCGCTTTCCGAGCAGGTTCTGGCGGAAGCGACCCTGCTTTCCCTTGAGCATGTCGCTCAGGGACTTCAGGGCGCGGTTGCCGGTACCCGTGACGGGGCGACCGCGGCGGCCGTTGTCGAACAGTGCGTCGACGGCCTCCTGCAGCATGCGCTTCTCGTTGTTGACGATGATCTCGGGGGCACCGAGGTCGATCAGACGACGAAGGCGGTTGTTGCGGTTGATCACGCGGCGGTACAGGTCGTTCAGGTCGCTGGTCGCGAAGCGGCCACCGTCCAGCTGCACCATCGGGCGAAGCTCCGGCGGGATCACCGGGACGACGTCCAGCACCATCGCGGCCGGGCTCATGCCGGTCTCGAGGAACGAGCTGACGACCTTCAGGCGCTTGATCGCACGGATCTTGCGCTGGCCCTTGCCCTCGGAGATCTGCAGACGCAGGTTCTCCGCCTCGGCTGCCAGGTCGAAGTCGCGCAGGCGGCGCTGGATCGACTCGGCGCCCATGTAGGCCTCGAAGTACTGACCGAACCGGTCCTGCAGCTCGTGGAAGACGTCATCCTCGGGGCGGAGCGCGCCGACCTCGAGCGTGCGGAAGTCCTCCCACACGCGCTCGAGCTTGGCGATCTGCTCGTCGGTGCCCTTGCGGACGAGGCCCATCTCCTTCTCGGCGGCGTCCTTGACCTTCTTCTTGGCGTCGGCCTTGGCGCCCTCGGCCTCCAGGGCTGCGAGCTCCTCCTCCAGCTTGGCCAGGCGCGCTGCGATCTTGGAGTCGCGGCGGTCTGCGAGCGTCTTCAGCTCGAGGCGGATGTTGTTCTCCTGCGTGGCCAGGTCGCGGTGACGAGCATCCTCGTCGACCGAGATGACCATGTAGGCCGCGAAGTAGATGACCTTCTCGAGGTCCTTGGGCGCCATGTCCAGCAGGTACCCGAGGCGCGACGGGACGCCCTTGAAGTACCAGATGTGCGTGACGGGCGCCGCCAGCTCGATGTGGCCCATGCGCTCACGACGGACGGAGCTCTTGGTGACCTCCACGCCGCAGCGCTCGCAGACGATGCCCTTGAAGCGGACACGCTTGTACTTGCCGCAGGCGCACTCCCAGTCGCGGCTGGGTCCGAAGATCTGCTCGCCGAAGAGGCCGTCCTTCTCGGGCTTGAGCGTGCGGTAGTTGATGGTTTCGGGCTTCTTGACCTCACCGTACGACCATCCGCGGATGTCGTCTGCGGTGGCGAGGCCGATGCGAAGCTCATCGAAGGTTGTTGCGTCGAGCACTAGTTCTCCTGTGTCGAAATACTTAAGGAATCAGGGGATCTGACGAGATTCAGATCTCGTCGATCGAAGCGGACTCGAAGCGGCTGGAGATGTTGATTCCCAGCTCCTCAGCTGCACGGAAGGCCTCGTCGTCGGTGTCGCGGAGGTTGACCGCCGTGCCGTCTGCCGAGAGGACCTCGACGTTCAGGCAGAGCGACTGCATCTCCTTCATGAGCACCTTGAACGACTCCGGGATGCCGGGCTCCTGGATGTTCTCGCCCTTGACGATGGCCTCGTACACCTTGACGCGGCCGAGGATGTCGTCGGACTTGATCGTGAGGAGCTCCTGCAGCGCGTACGCGGCACCGTAGGCCTCCAGGGCCCACACCTCCATCTCACCGAAGCGCTGGCCACCGAACTGCGCCTTACCACCGAGCGGCTGCTGGGTGATCATCGAGTACGGACCGGTCGAACGCGCGTGGATCTTGTCGTCGACGAGGTGGTGCAGCTTCAGGATGTACATGTAGCCCACCGAGATCGGCATCGGGAAAGGCTCACCCGAGCGACCGTCGAACAGCTGCGTCTTGCCGCTGGAGTCGATCAGGCGCACGCCGTCACGCGTCGGCAGCGTCGAGTCGAGCAGACCTGCGATCTCCTGCTCCGCGGCACCGTCGAACACCGGGGTGGCGACCTTCGTGCCAGGCTCGGCCTCGAAGGCGTCCTTCGGCAGGTTCACTGCCCACTCCGGAGTGCCCTCGACCTTCCAGCCCTGCTTGGCGATCCACCCGAGGTGAGTCTCCAGCACCTGGCCGAAGTTCATTCGACCTGGGATTCCGAGCGGGTTCAGCACGATGTCGACCGGGGTTCCGTCCGACAGGAACGGCATGTCCTCGATCGGGAGGATCTTTGCGATGACACCCTTGTTGCCGTGGCGGCCGGCGAGCTTGTCGCCCTCGGTGATCTTGCGCTTCTGGGCGATGTAGACCACGACACGGCGGTTGACGCCGCTGCCGAGCTCGTCGTCGCCGTCCTCGGCGTTGAACTCCTTGACCGCGATGATCGTGCCCTGCTCACCGTGGGGCACCTTCAGCGACGTGTCGCGGACCTCGCGGCTCTTCTCGTTGAAGATCGCGCGCAGCAGTCGCTCTTCGGCGCTGAGCTCGGTCTCGCCCTTCGGCGTGACCTTGCCGACCAGGATGTCGCCGGGGCGGACCTCGGCACCGATGCGGATGATGCCGCGCTCGTCCAGGTCCTTCAGCAGCTCCGGGCTGACGTTGGGGAGGTCACGGGTGATCTCCTCCTTGCCGAGCTTGGTGTCGCGGGCGTCGACCTCGTACTCCTCGATGTGGATCGACGAGAGGGTGTCGTCCTTCACCAGGTCCTGGCTCAGGATGATGGCGTCCTCGAAGTTGTAGCCCTCCCACGTCATGAACGCGACGAGGAGGTTCTTTCCGAGGGCCAGTTCACCGTTCTCGGTCGCGGGGCCATCAGCGATGACCTCGCCCTTCTCCACGCGCTCACCGGCGGAGACGACGACCTTCTGGTTGTACGACGTGCCCTGGTTGGAGCGGTCGAACTTGCGCAGGTAGTACTCCTGCGTCCCGCCCTCGTCGAGCATGACGACGACGCGGTCCGCGGAGACCTCCGTGACGACACCGGCCTTGTCGGCGGTGAGGACGTCACCGGCATCGATGGCCGCGAAGCCCTCCATACCGGTTCCGACCAGCGGCGAGTCGCTGCGCAGCAGCGGCACGGCCTGACGCTGCATGTTGGCGCCCATGAGGGCGCGCTGGGCGTCGTCGTGCTCGAGGAACGGCACGAGCGAGGTCGCGACCGACACCATCTGGCGCGGCGAGACGTCCATGAAGCCGATCTCCTCGGGGTGGAACAGGTCCACCTCGCCGTCGCGGCCTCGGCGGGCGAGAACGCGCTCGTCGGCGAAGTGACCGTCCTTCTTCAGGATGGCGTTCGCCTGTGCGACGACGTGCTCGGCCTCTTCGGATGCCGTGAGGTACACGATCTCTTCCGTCACGCGACCATCGACGACCTTGCGGTACGGGGTCTCGATGAATCCGAACGAGTTGATGCGCGCGAAGGTCGCGAGCGAGCCGATCAGACCGATGTTCGGGCCTTCAGGCGTCTCGATGGGGCACATGCGGCCGTAGTGCGACGGGTGGACGTCACGGACCTCGACACCGGCGCGGTCACGCGAGAGACCACCGGGGCCCAGGGCCGACAGGCGACGCTTGTGGGTCAGACCCGCGAGCGGGTTGTTCTGGTCCATGAACTGCGACAGCTGCGAGGTTCCGAAGAACTCCTTGATCGCTGCGACGACGGGACGCACGTTGATCAGGGTCTGCGGCGTGATGGCCTCGATGTCCTGCGTGGTCATGCGCTCGCGGACGACGCGCTCCATGCGGGACAGACCGGTGCGGACCTGGTTCTGGATCAGCTCGCCGACCGCGCGGATGCGACGGTTGCCGAAGTTGTCGATGTCGTCGGTGGCCAGACGGATCTCGGCCTTCTTGCCGGCGCGGATGCCCTCGAAGGACTCGTCGCCGCGGTGCAGGCGGACGAGGTACTTGATGGTCGCGACGATGTCGTCGACGGTCAGGACCGACTCGTTCAGCGCGGCATCCAGTCCGAGCTTCTGGTTGATCTTGTAACGACCGACCTTCGCCAGGTCGTAGCGCTTGGAGTTGAAGTAGAAGTTGTCCAGCAGCGCGCGGGCGGCCTCGGCGGCGACCTGCTCGCCCGGACGGAGCTTCCGGTAGATGTCGCGCAGTGCGTCTTCCTTGGTGAGGATCGTGTCCTTGGCCAGGGTCTCCTCGATGGAGGGGAAGCCGGCGAACTCGGCGAGGATGTCCTCGCTCGACAGGCCGAGGGCCTTGAGGAACACCGTGACGGACTGCTTGCGCTTGCGGTCGATGCGCACGCCGACCTGGTCGCGCTTGTCGATCTCGAACTCGAGCCATGCGCCGCGGCTGGGGATGACGCGAGCGGAGACGATGTCCTTGTCGCTGGTCTTGTCGGGCGTCTTGTCGAAGTAGACGCCGGGCGAGCGGACCAGCTGGGAGACGACGACACGCTCGGTGCCGTTGATGATGAACGTTCCCTTGCCGGTCTGGAGCGGGAAGTCGCCCATGAAGACCGTCTGAGTCTTGATCTCACCGGTCTGGTGGTTCATGAACTCGGCCTCGACGTACAGCGGGGCGGCATACGTCTTGCCGCGCTCCTTGCACTCGTCGATCGAGTACTTCTCAGGCTCGAGGTACGGGTTCGTGAAGCTCAGCTGCATGGTTTCGCTGAGGTCTTCGATCGGAGAGATCTCCTCGAAGATCTCCTCGAGTCCGGAGACCTCGTTGACGTCCTTGCGCCCGGCCTCGCGGGCCTCGGCGACGCGGGCCTTCCAGGCCTCGTTGCCGACGAGCCAGTCGAACGACTCGGTCTGCAGCGCGAGAAGGTCGGGGACCGTCAGCGTGTCGGAGATCTTCGCGAACGAGAGGCGGGATGCTCCGCGTCCGTTCTTGGTGGTGGTGGATGTGGATGCGTTGCGAGCAGCAGCCAAGGGAATAACCTCCGTGAGCCCCGCAGGGCTTCTCGATTCCTTTGTCGTCAGGTGGAGTGCGTTCGAGAGCTCAACATCTGCCGACCACCATATGAGGGCAGGGAGATACGAACGCAAAGATCAACTATACGTCGGATCTCACGACATGTCCAGTCAGGTCCTTGACCAATTTCGGATGCTGCGGTAAAAGCCCCGGAGATGGCCCCGTCCGGCTCACGACGCGATGTTCAGCTCGTTCCCCGGTATCGACGCGAGCAGCCGCCTCGTGTACGGATCGCGCGGGTTGGTGAAGATCTCCTCGGAGCTCGCGGCCTCCACCAGCGCACCGTCCTTCATGACGCAGACGTAGTCGCTGATCAGCCGCACCACGGCGAGATCGTGCGAGATGAACAGGTAGCTCAGGCCGTACTCGCGCTGCAGGTCGCCCAGCAGCGTCAGGATCTGGTCCTGCACGAGAACGTCGAGGGCGGACACCGGCTCGTCGCACACGACGAGGTCAGGCGACAGCGCGAGAGCGCGGGCGATCGCGACGCGCTGCCGCTGGCCCCCGGACAGCTCGGACGGGTAGCGCCGCAGCATCGACTGCGGCAGCGCGACGTCGTCGAGGAGCTTGCGCACGCGCGCACGGCGCTCCGAGCGACTCCCCCGCTTGTAGAAGTCCAGTGGCTCCCCGACCAGCCGCTCGATCGTGAACATCGGGTTCAGGCTCGAGTACGGGTCCTGGAAGATCGGCTGGACGCGCTGCCGGAACGAGCGGGACTCGACACGGCTCATGCTCGCGATGTCCCGACCGTCGAACCGGATCGTGCCGCCGGTCGGCTCGACCACCTTCAGCAGCATCCGCGCCGTCGTGGTCTTGCCCGACCCCGACTCCCCCACGATCGCCACCGTCTCGCCGCGCGGGATCGCGAGCGAAACGTCGTTCACGGCGACGAAATCCTCGCGCCGCCCTCGCACGGGATAGACCTTCGTCAGATTCTCGATCTCGACGATGTAGTCGGATGCCGGAGCCGTCGCTGGTTCGTCGGGAACGCGTTTCGACTCGCCTTCGGCTCGCTCGACGAGCGAGGGGGTGTCGGCTCGCTCGACGAGCGAAGGTGCCGCCTGCGGGATCAGCCGCACGGCCGCGACCGACGGTGCGGCCTTCACCAACGACTGCGTGTACGGATGCTGCGGGTTCTCGAGGATCTGCATCGCAGGCCCCTGCTCGACGACCTTCCCCCTGTGCATCACGATCACGCGCTCCGCTCGTTCTGCGGCCAGCCCGAGGTCGTGCGTGATCAGCAGCACGGCCGTGCCGAGTTCGCGGGTCATCGTGCCGATCTGGTCGAGGATCGTCTGCTGCACGGTCACATCCAGCGCGCTCGTCGGCTCGTCGGCGATCAGGAGCCGCGGCTTGCACGCGAGTCCGATCGCGATCAGCGCCCGCTGGCGCATCCCGCCGGAGAACTCGTGCGGATACTGCTTCGCCCGCCGCTCCGGCTCGGGAAGGCCGGCGGATGTGAGCGCTTCGACGACCTTGGCCGACACGTTCTGCCGGTTGGCGAGGCCGTGCACCAGCAGGGTCTCGGCGACCTGTGTGCCGATCTTCGCCACCGGATTGAGGTTGGACATCGGGTCCTGCGGCACGAGCCCGATATGCCGCCCGCGGATCGTGCGCATCTCGTGCTCCGGCGCGTGCGCGATCTCCCGACCGTCCAGGCGGATGCTGCCGGCGGTGACGCGACCGCCGCCCGCGAGCAGGCCGATGATCGCCATCGCCGTCGTCGACTTGCCCGAACCGGATTCGCCGACGATCGCGACGGTCTGACCGGCGGCGATCTCGAGGTCGACGCCTTCGACGGCGTGTACAACGCCGTCCATGGTGGTGAAGTCGACGGTGAGCCCCTCGACCTGCAGCAGCGGCTGCGCATTCATGCTGGTGTCCTTCATGGCACTCACCGTGCCCTCGTCCGTGGGTCCATCGCTTCTCGCAGTGCCTCACCGAACAGCGTGAAGCCGAGCGCGGTGACCGCGATGCAGATGCCGGGGAGGAACGCCAGCCACGGAGCGATGGCCAGCTCGGCCTGCGCGTATGTCAGCATCCGGCCCCATTCGGCCGTCTCCGGTCGTCCGCCGCCGAGGCCGAGGAACGACAGTGCGGCGGCGTCGATGACAGCGGTCGCCAGCGTCAGCGTCCCCTGCACGATCACGGGGCCGATCGAGTTCGGCAGCACGTGCGACATCGTGATCGAGCCGCGGCCCAGCCCGAGCGTCTGCGCCGAAAGCACGTAGTCGCTGGAGCGCTGCTGCAGCATCGACGCGCGCAGCAAGCGTGCGAAGATCGGCACCTGGGAGGCGCCGATGGCGATCATCACGGCGTACGGGGTCTGGCCGAGGATCGCTGCGATCGACACGGCGAGCAGCAGGTTCGGCACCGACAGGATGATGTCGACGATGCGCATGATCAACGTGTCCACCCAGCCGCCGAACGTTCCGGCGATCAGGCCGAGCACCATGCCGCCGACGAGACCGAGCGCGGTCGAGACGACACCCACCATGAGCGACGCCTGCGCCCCCCAGATCAGCTTCGACAGCACGTCGCCGCCGAAGCGGTCCAGACCCAGCGGGAACTGCGGCAGCTCCCCCGGACCGGGGATGTGCGTCGGGGTGATGTACTTCGCGCCGGGGAGCGCCGTCTCGGGATACGGCGCCAGCAGCGGTGCGAACGCGGCGACGAGCAGGAACAGCAGCACGATCGCCGCGCCGATCCATGCCGTCGGGTTGCCCCGCAGGCGGCGGAACACGTCCTGCCAGAAGCCGCCGTTGCTCTTCAGCCCCTCTTGCGCGACCGCGACGGTGTCGATGATCCCGGCGCCCTGCGCCGGGGGAAGGATGGGCGAAGTCATTGGACCCTCACTCTCGGGTCGATCACGCTGTAGGAGACGTCCACCGCGAGGTTGATCAGTGCGTAGGCGATCGCGATGAAGATGATGAACCCCTGCAGCACGGGGAAGTCACGGGTGAAGATCGCCCTCGCCAGGAACGATCCGATCCCCGGGAACGCGAACACGGTCTCGGTGAGGACGGCGCCCGCGATGAGCAGCCCCGCCTGCAACCCGATCGTGGTGATCACCGGCAGCATCGCGTTGCGCAGGATGAACCGATTGCGCAACGTGCCAGGCGCGACGCCTTTGGCCCGGCCCGTCCGGACGTAGTCGGCGTTCTGCACTTCCAGGACGCTGGCCCTGGTGATGCGCACGATGATCGCCAGCGGAATGGTCCCGAGCGCCAGCGCCGGGAGGATCAGGTGCAGGATGGCGTCCCACGAGGCATCCAACTCTCCCGTGATGATGCCGTCCCACACGTAGAAGCCGGTGGGATGCGTCGCGTCTATGCGCGGATTCTGTCTGCCGTCCGCCGGCAGCCAGCCCAGCTGCACCGCGAAGACGTACTTGAGGATGAAGGCCAGGAAGAACACCGGGATGGTGATGCCGACCAGGCTCAGCACGACCGAGGCGTGGTCTGTGAACTTTCCGTGTCGACGGGCGGCCCAGTATCCGAGGGGGATGCCGATGCCGATCGCGATGATCAGCGCGGCGACGGAGAGCTCCAGGGTCGCGGGGAAGCGCCGCAGGAACTCCTCGGTGACGGGTCGGTTCGTCTGGATCGACGTCCCGAAGTCGCCCTGCAGGAGTCGCCCGATCCACGTGAAGTACTGCTGGATCAGCGGCTCGTCGAACCCGTAGAGCTCGTTGACGCGTTCGATCGCCTCCGGCGTCGCCTTCTCGCCGAGGAGGGCGACCGCTGGGCCGCCGGGGAGGGCCCTGACCCAGGCGAAGAGCAGGATGCTCAGCCCGAACAGGGTGGGAATGAGTAGCAGCAGTCGCCTGCCGATGGTGCGCAGCACGGATATGTCTCCGGTTCAGTCCCCCGCTCGTTGAGCGAGCGGAGCGAGTCGAAACGCAGTCCGTCTGAGACTGCGTTTCGACTCGTTGCTCCGCTCCTCGCTCAACGAGCGGAAATGGTCACTCGGTCAGGACGATGTCCGTGAAGACCTCGTCATTCACCGGGCTGGCCGGATAGCTCTCGACCCGAGGGTCGAAGGCCAGGGTCGGAGCGGGGTGCGCGAGCGGAACACCGGGGATGAACTGCGCGACATCCTCGTTGATCTCCTCGTACAGCGGTGTCTGCTCCTCGAGGCTCGAGATGCCTCGCGCTTCGGTGAGCTTCTGGAACAGCTCGGGGTTGTCGAAGCCCCACTCCGAACTCTGCGCTCCGAAGAAGACGCCGACGAAGTTGTCGGTGTCGTTGTAGTCACCGGTCCAGCCGAGCAGGTGGATGCCGTGATCCGCCGTCCCCGTCGTGCGGTCGAGGTACTCGACCCACTCCTCCGACACAGGCGTCGTCTCGACGCCCACCTCGGCGAGCTGCGACGACAGCACCGTGAAGATCTGCTCGGGGTCCGGCATGTAGGGCCGCGACACGTTCACCGGGTAGTTGAACGTCAGCTTCAGCGGGTTCGCCTCGGTGTAACCGGCCTCCTCCAGCAGCTGCTTGGCCATGTCGGGGTCGTAATCGTAGGTCGTGACGTCATCGTTGTATCCGTTGACCGTGTCCGGCATGAACTGGGTGGCCTTCTCAGTGCCCTCCGGGAGCACCTGCGTGATCAGGGCGTCCTTGTCGATCGCGTGCGACAGCGCCTGGCGGACCTTGATGTCCTGCAGCTCGGGGATGGCCTGGTTGAACGCGAGATACAGGATCGTGAACGGCGGACGCGACACCATCGTGAACCCGTCCTCGTCGAGAGCAGCCGTGTCGGCCGGACCGACCAGGTCGTAGCCGTCGATGTCGCCGGCCTCGAGCGACTGACGGCGTGCCGTCGGGTCGTCAATCGTGCGGAAGATGATCTCCTCGATCTGGCCCTTGTCGCCCCAATAGTCGTCGTAGCCGGTCAGCGTGACCTGCTCACCCGGTGCCCACTCCTCGAACTGGAACGGGCCGGTGCCTGCTGGATGCCCCATGGCGTACTCCGACATCTGCGGAGCGTCGGCGGTGCCGCCGACCTCGTCGGCGCCGAACTCGGCCATCGCGGTCGGGCTCTGCATGGCGAACGCCGGGAGCGAGAGCGCCGGGATGAAGCCGGCGAACGGCTTGTTCAGAGTGATCGTCGCGGTGAACTCGTCATCGGCCGAGCACGACTTGTAGACGGCATCCGCAGCGTTGGAGGCGTATCCGTGGAACAGCTTGGCGTAGTAGTAGCCGAACGCCTCGCTGGCGGCCAGGCCGGTCCAGTTGTACCAGCGGTCGAAGTTGACGCACACGGCCTCGGCGTTGAACGGTGTGCCGTCGTGGAACGTGACGCCCTCCTTGAGCGTGAAGGTGTGCGACATGCCGTCCTCGGCGGATTCCCACGACTCAGCGAGAAGAGGCGCGGGGTCGGCCGTTCCCGGCTCGGTTCCGACGAGGCCCTCGAAGATCTGCCGCGAGACGCGGAAGGTCTCGCCGTCCTGCGCGAAGGCGGGATCGAGGCTTGCGGGGTCGGAGGATGCCGCGAAGATGAAGGTCGAATCGACTTCCGCTGATCCCTCGCCCGTGTCGTCGCCGCGTTCGCTGGCGACGCATCCCGCGAGCAGCAGTGCCGCGACTGCTGTGCCGGTGACGGCGAGGATTCCCCGTCGTCGCAGAGGTGTGTGGTGCATGGGTGATGCCCTTCCCTGTATAGCGCTTCGTTGCGCGCACCGGGAGCGTCGTCGCTCTCGGATACGGTGATCCTTCGACGCTACCCAGCCCGCTTCAGGAATCCAATCCCACACGCGTTGCGATCCGGTATCAGCTGTGTAACGAGCGCAACACATGATGTTCTCCGCCGAGGGGAAGCTAGATTCGAGGCATGCGGATCCTCCTCGTCGGTGCATCGGGTCTGATCGGCTCTGCCACGGCATCCCTCGCCCGGAACGGGCACGGCGTGCGCGCACTCGTACGACGGGATCCGGTCGATGCGAGCGAGCACCGATGGGATCCGGCGTCCGGCTCGGCTCCGGCTGAACCCATCGCCTGGGCGGATGCCGTGATCAGCCTGTCGGGCGCGAGCCTGTCGCATCTGCCGTGGACCGCGCGGTATCGCGACGAGATCCTGCGCAGTCGCGTGGACACGACCGCCGCCATCGCGCACGCGATCGCGCAGTCCGACAGCCCGCCGGCCTCGTGGGTCTCAGGATCGGCGGTCGGATTCTACGGAGACCGCCCCGGCGAGGAGCTCGACGAGGATGCCGGTCGAGGGCGAGGTTTCCTCGCGGACGTCGTATCGGCGTGGGAGGACGCCACGGGGCCAGCCGCGGCGCGCACGCGCATCGTGCACGCGCGCACCGGTCTGGTCCTCGCCGCCGGCGGGGCGCTCACGCCTCTGGTGCTGACCACGCGTCTCGGCCTCGGTGCGACCGTCGGCAACGGGAGGCAGCATTGGCCGTGGATCGCCCTGGAGGACGAGGCGCGAGCACTGCTGCATCTCGCGACGGCGTCGGAGCTCTCGGGCCCCGTGAATCTCGTCGCCCCCGCGGCTGCCACGTCTCGACAGGTCACGACGGCGCTGGCGCTGGCCTTGCACCGCCCGCATGTCTTCCGGCTGCCGGCTTTCGCGTTGCGCGCCGGGATGGGACTGGCCGCCGAGGAGCTGCTGCTGGCTGATCAGCGTGCCGTGCCGAGGCGGCTGCGCGAGGACGGGTTCGCCTTCCGCTATGCGACCCCGGATGCCGCGATCGCCGCTGCACTTGGTTCCCCCGCTCGTTGAGGACGCGGCCCTCCCCCGCTCGTCGAGCGAGCGGAGCGAGACGAAACGCCGTCAGAGCAGGAGGAGGTCGTGGACGACCTCGGCGGAGATCCGGCTCGCGGCCGCCGCATCGACGAACGGCAGCGGCAGTTCGCCCCGGACAGGCAGCCCGACGTTCACGACGACCGCGCCGACGTCGAGACCCGCGACCCGCTCGATGAGTCCCCTCTGGGCCGGGTCGACCTCTGGCCGGTCGACGAGCAGCACGAGGCGCCCGCCATCCGCACGCGCGGCATCGAGCGCGGCATCCTGTTCGGCATCCGATGCCCGGTCGACGTCAAGACGCACGCGGAACCCGTCGCCGGCGAGCGCCGCGGCGACGTAACCGGCGGCGCTGTCGACCGCCAGGGTCGAGCGCCGTCTGGCGTCGATCACCGCAAGGTCGGATGCCTCGGCATCCGCGTCTCCGACCACGCGCAGTGCGCGGCGTACGACCTCGGCCGCATCGTAGGGTTCGTCGGGTGCGGGCGGCGAGGCGCGCAGCTTCGCCGCCAGCGCGAGCACGCGATCCCTCGCCTGCTCGACGCGCTCTCGCGGCAGCGACCCGTCGCGCAGCGCGGCGACGATCGCCTCACGAGCTGTGATGAAGTCGCGTTCGTCCTGATCCGGGAGCGCCGCGGCGCCGGGATTCGTCGGATTCCCGATGCACAGCAGGTCGGCGCCCGCGGCCAGCGCCTGCACCGCTCCCCCGCCGATGCCGACGCTCTCGCGGACAGCGGCCATGTCGAGCGCATCCGTGATGATGACGCCGTCGAAGCCGAGCTCGCGCAGTCTCCCGAGCACGAGCGGGTTCAGCGTCGCCGGCTGGTCGCCCCACGCAGGGACGACGATGTGAGCGGTCATGATCGTGTCGACGCCCGCCGCGATGGCGGCGCGGAACGGCTCCAGATGCACCGCCTCGATCTCGGCTGGGTCCAGCGCGATCACCGGCAGCGCGTGGTGCGAATCGAGGTGCGTGTCGCCGTGCCCTGGGAAGTGCTTCACGCACGCCGCGACGCCGCCGGACTGGATGCCGTCGACGGTGGCCACGACGTGGCGCGAGACGAGCGCAGCATCAGCTCCGAACGAGCGCACCCCGATGACCGGGTTCCGCGGATCGGTGTTGACGTCGGCCACCGGTCCGAGGATGACGTCGACGCCCGCGGCCCGTGCCCGCCTGGCCAGCTCGGCGCCGGTGCCGCGGCTCGCGTCGACGTCGTCGACGGATCCGAGCTGCGCGGCACCGGGGAGAGTCGATCCGGTCGCGGCCTCGAGGCGCGTGACGCTGCCGCCCTCCTCGTCGATGCCGATGAGGGCGTCGGGGTTCGCCGTGTGCACAGCGGCACTCAGCTCCGGCATCCGATCGGACATGTTCTGCCCGAAGTACACGACTCCAGCGAGTCCGTCGCGGAGTTCCGCGAGGAGCCAGGCCGGCGCCTCGGTGCCGAAGAAGCCGGGCCAGAGGACGGAGTTCGCGAGACGGGTGAGGTCGTCGCTCATCCCTTCACCGCTCCGGACACGAGGCCCGACGAGAGCCGTCGCTGCACGATGACGAAGAAGATCATGACCGGGATCGTGATGATCGTCGAGGCCGCCATGATGCTGCCCCAGTCGTTCGAGTGCAGGCCGAAGAAGGACTTCAGACCGATCGCGACGGTGTACTGGTCACTGGCGCCGCCCAGCATCGTCATGGCGAAGATGAACTCGTTCCATGCCGTGATGAAGCTGAACACGCTCGTCGCGACGAGGCCGGGCATCACCAGCGGGAGCAGGACGGAACGGAACATCCGCCACCAGCTCGCGCCGTCGATATAGGCCGCCTCCTCGAGCTCCACCGGCACGGCCGCGACGAATCCCCGAAGCATCCAGATGCCGAAGGCGAGCGACAGCGCGATGTAGACGATGACCAGGCCCAGCAGGGTGTTCAGCAGGCCGAAGCTCTTCACCTGCAGGAACAGCGGGATCACGAGTGCCTCGAGCGGCACCATCTGCACGACGAGGATCATCATGAGGATCGTGGTTCGGAACTTGAACCGGAACCGGGCGACGGCCACCGCGGCGAGCAGGCACACCAGGGCGCTGACGAGCACGGTCGCGATGGCGACGATCGCGGAGTTGCGCAGGTACACCGCGAATCCGCCGTCGGTGAGGACGTAGGCGAAGTTGTCCCAGGTGAACTCCTGCGGGAGGAAGGACTGCCCGCCACTGGATGCCTGCGCATCGAATGCGCTGGAGATCATCCAGTACACGGGGAACAGGGTGAAGATCAGCACCGCCGCGATGGCGACGCCTGTGCCGAGGCGGGAGAGGACGGACGGGCGGGTGCTCACAGTTCGTCCTCCTTCATGAGCGAGCGGATGTACACGATCGTGATGCCGATCAGCACGAGCGTCAGCAGCACGGCGAGCGCGGCGCCGAAGCCGTAGCGGTTCTGTCCGAACGACTCCACGTACGACCACACGCCGAGGTTCAGGACGGTGCGGTTGGATCCGGAGCCGCCGGGCATCAGATAGACCTGGGCGAAGACCTTGAAGTCCCAGATCGTGGACAGGATGATCACGACGGAGAAGACCGGACGCAGCGTCGGGAAGATGATCTGCCAGAACCGACGCCAGGCGCCGGCACCGTCGAGAGCGGCGGCCTCGAGCATCTCCTTCGAGACGCCGAGGAGTCCGGCCAGCACCGTGACGGCGACGAACGGGAAGCCGTGGTGCACGACGTTCAGCAGCACGATGGCGTAGAACGACCACTGGTTCGTGAACCAGTTGACCGGGCCGTCGATGAGGCCCAGCTCCAGCAGCATGGCGTTGAAGATGCCCTTGTCGGCATCGAAGATGAAGGTCCAGACGTACGTGCCCGTCACGGCGGGCATCGCCCACGCGATCATGATGCAGCTGGAGACGATCGTGCGCCAGAGCGTGCTGAGGCGAGCGAGCAGCAGGGCGACGAGCGTGCCGAGCGCGACGGTCGTGAAGACCGCGACGGCGGCGAAGCCGACCGTGTTCGGCAGGACGACGCTCCACAGCGTGGAGTTCGTCAGCGCCTCGATGTAGTTCTCGAAGCCGATGAAGTTCGGCTCACCGGTGTTGATCTCACGGAGGCCGTAGTCCTGCAGCGAGTACAGGAACACCTGCACCAGCGGCCAGAGCATGAGTCCGGCCAGGATGATGAGGCCCGGTGCCAGCAGCACCCAGGGTCGCGCCTTCGCCCAGGTGAGGGCTCGGCTCTTTCGGCCACCGGCCACGGAGGCGGGGGTCTGCCCCGCCTCCGTGGTGGTCGGCACTGGTGCTTGCACCATCGACATGAAGGAATACGTCCTTAATTACTGTTACTGGTTGAGCAGTTCGGTCATCTCGGCCGCGGCATCCTTTGCCGCCGTCTCGACGTCCTTCTGCCCACTGAGGATCGACTGCATCATGGCGTTCGTCGTCTTCTTCGCCTGGACGGCGCCGAAGTTCGGCGTCACCGGCACGGACGCGCCGCCCTCGACCATCTGCTGCGCGAACGGAGCGACCAGCGGGTCGGTCGAGGCGAGCGCCTCCTCCATGGCGGACTGGACGCCCGGGAAGTAGCCGGTCTCGTCGGCCCACTGCTCGGCGAAGGCGCCCGTGGTCATGAGCTCGACGAACTGCCAGGCGAGGTCGGCGTTCTCGGTCGTGTTGAAGACCGACAGGTGCGAGCCGCCGAGGACCGAGGGGGCGATGCCGCCGTCCTGGCCGGGGATGACCGCAGCGCCGAGCTTGCCCTCGAGGTCGGGGTTGGCCTCGATGATGGCGTTCGGCGTCCACGAGCCCGAGAGCATCATGGCGACGTTTCCGGCGACGAACGCGTCACGCAGATCGGTCTCCTTCCACGTGGTGGCGCCGGCGGACGAGAAGCCGTGCTTCGTGGCGAGGTCCGTGTAGAACTGGATGCCCTCCTGCGACTCGGCGCTGTCCAGCTCGCTGGTCCACGTATCGCCGTCGAGTGTGGCGATCTCGCCCTCTGCACCCCAGACCCAGGGGTAGACCTGGAACTCGGCGTCACCGGGAACCGGGAACGGCATGATCTCGGGGTGCGCGGCCTTGATCGCCTCGCCGGCCGTGACGATGTCGTCCCACGTCTTCGGGGCCTCGAGACCGAGCTCCTCGAAGATGTCGGCGCGGTAGATGATCGAGCGGACACCGGCGTACCAGGGCATGCCGTACAGCTTGTCGTCGTAGGTGCCGGCGACCTCGAGTCCCTCGACCAGGTCGTCGCGCAGGCCGTCCTCGGCGTCGACGTACTCGTCGAGTTCGAGCAGTGCGCCGGCGTCGGCGAACTCGGCCGTCCAAGTGGTGCCGGTCTCGGCGATGTCGGGGGTGGTGCCACCGGCAATCGACGTCACGAATCGGTCGTGCGCGTCGGCCCACTGGACCTCTTCGAACTCGACCTCCGCACCGGTCTGCTCCGTGAACTCCGCGGCGACCTCATCGAGGAATGCGGTGGAGTCGGGGTTCGTGCCCTGCATGATCCAGACAGTGAGGGTCTTGCCCTCGCCGTCGGCGCCGCCACCGCCGTTGCCGCTGTCGCCGGAGCAGGCTGCCAGGCCCAGCGTCGCTGTGACACCGAGCGCCACGAGGGGAAGAATGCGCTTCTTCATCGGGTGAATCTCCTCATTGAAAACGTCCTCGCCACGCCGGGATGCATGTCGATCAGGAAAAAGTATTCACGACTAACAAACTCCCTGCAACTTCTCGCCGCGATCGTCACAGAGCCGTAACAGGGGTGACCGCTTGCACAACGGGCGAGGAGATCGCCTGGCATCGGCTGCAGCTCGATCGCTGAGGCGACACGGCGATGCCGCAGAATAGGGGACATGGGTCGGTCGCGTGCACGGGATGTGGAGCATCCGACGGCGCGCCTCGACCACGGCGGAATCGCGACGATCGAGCCGAGCGAGTTCACCACGGGATTCGAGCTCATCGTCGACGGGACGCCGCAGTCGCACGTCGATCTGGACGACCCGACGCACCTCCACTTCGAGTACATCGTGCGCATGGGCGCGGTGATCGATGAGCTGCCCGGTGCCGCATTGACCGCGGTCCATCTCGGCGCTGGGGCACTGACCCTCCCCCGTTACGTCGAAGCCACGCGGCCAGGTTCGCGGCAGCAGGTCATCGAGCTCGAGGCGCCCCTGGCAGCGCTCGTCCGGGAGCACCTCCCGCTGCCGAAGGGCGCCGCCATCCGCATCCGCATCGGCGATGCCCGCGAGGGCGCGAAGCGTCTGCCGTCCGCCCTGGCGGGAGCATGCGACCTGGTCGTCTCGGACGTCTACTCCGGCGCGCAGACCCCGGCGCACCTGACCAGCGTCGAGTTCTACCGCGAGCTCTCCGCGCTGCTGGCGCCCACCGGTGTGCTTCTCGTGAACGTCGCGGACGGTCCGGGGCTCGCGTTCGCACGGCGGCAGGTCGCCACCATCTCGGCGGTCCTGCCTGAGGTGGCGGTGCTCGCCGACACGCAGGTGCTCAAGGGACGTCGGTTCGGCAATCTGGTGATCGCGGCATCCGCTTCGGCACTGCCGACCGAATGGCTGCCGCGGATGCTGGCGGCCGGTCCGCATCCGGCCAAGATCGCGCAGGGTGCGGAGGTGTCCGCGTTCGCGCAGGGCGCTCGGATCGTGACGGATGCCGACGCGACGGCCTCTCCGAAGCCGGACGCGTCGATCTTCCTGCGCTGATCCCGTTCCGATCCGGTTCCGATCTGCGCATCAGGGGCGTGCCGCCCCACCGGCAGCGCGACCTCCGGGCAGACTGGACCACGGCGCTGCGGAAGGGAGATCACATGAGTTACATCCGGGGTTATGACTCCGACACCCTTCGGGAACTGGTCGACGAGACCGAGTGCGCACGCCGACTCGCCGAGATCGAATCGCAGCGGAGTCTGCCGGCGATGCTCGAGCGGGTCTGGCTGCTGAAGGTGCTGGATCGCCTGGACGAATCGATCGCGCTGGCGGACGAGGCCGTGCGTCAGGCGCGGATGGCCGGCACGCGCAAGGACGTGCTGCGAGCACGGGTGCTGCACGCGACGGTCCTGCAGTACCGCGGAGCGCACGCCGCCGCCGACCAGGAGCTGGCGACCTGCGCCGACGAGGCCGAAGGCCAGCGCTGGGCGTCGATCGCCGCGTTCGCCCACCAGCACCGGGGCAAGAACGCCCTCGACGCCGGCGACTTCGAACAGGCCAAGGAGAGCTTCAAGCGCTCGCTGTTCCTGCGCCGCGAGACCGGCGCAGAGGATCGCGATCTGGAGACCGTCCTGCTCGCCATCGAGACCGTCGAGCGGCGTCGCGTGGAGTCTCCGGTCGCCATCTGATGCACCTGGGCGGTGCCGATGTCGGCGGCGTGATCTAGCCTGATCGTATGGCGGAATTGGACCGTGTGCGGATCTGGGGCGAGGCGCTGATCCGGATGCATCTGGACGACACGTGGACGTTCGGATTCGACAATGCCAAGCGCCGCGCGGGGCAGTGCGACTACCGCACCAAGCGCATCTCGGTGTCGCGCTATCTCGCAGCGCGCTTCGACGACGATGAGGTCCACCAGGTGCTGCTGCATGAGGTCGCGCACGCCCTCGCGGGCCACCAGGCCGGGCACGGCGCGGGGTGGCAGCGGGTGGCACGCGAACTTGGCTACGTCGGCGGCGCGACGCATCACGGCGAGACGGCGACCGAGCTGGCACCATGGGTGGGGCGCTGCCCGGCCGGGCACGTGACGTACCGGCACCGTCGCCCGTCGCGTGCCACCAGCTGCGCGAAATGCTCGCGCAGCTACGATCCGCGGTTCCAATTCGAGTGGACGCGCCGCGAGATCACGGCCGCGACCAAGCTCGCCGCACAGACGCCGCGCTGACCCGGTTCAGTCGAACGCGACGAAGCGTCCGTCGCGCAGCAGCGGGACGACATCGACGGCGTCCAGCTCGGCGGCAGCGGCCGTCGTCGCCGGCACGATGCCGGATGCCTCCATGCGCGCCGTCGAGGCGACGCCGTCCACGAGCTCTCGCCCTGAGCCGGATGCCGACAGCAGGTGGCGCAGCGCGCGACGAAGGCCGCGCGCCGATTCTGCGGCGACGGCCGCCTCGGGAGAAGTGTGGTCGATGCCGAGATCCCCGAGCGCCGCGATGATGGCTCCGGCGCCGAGCTGATCCTCGATCGCGAAGCGCAGGCCGCCGTCCGGTGTCAGCTCCCCGGCCGCGATCACGTCGACCGAGGTCCGCTGCTGACGCCGATCCTGGATCGCCATGACCGCGCGCGCGACGGCCGACGCATTGCGCAGGCCGCCGACGAGCACCGTCTCGGCATCCGATGCGGCTGTGACGACGGCGGCGCCGTTGGACGACCATTCCATGGCGTCGGCGAGCTCGACCTCGACCCCGGACGCCACGGCATCCGGGAGCGTCGACGAGAAGCGCAGCACGTCGACGACGAGGACGATGTCCGCCGCGGCCAAGCGCTCCAGCCCCGGGATTCCCCAGTCGAAACGGACCTGATACGCGGACTGATCGAACGGCTGCGGCATCCCTCCAGCTTATTCATGCCGCGAGACCTGCCTTGCGAGGCGAGACCGACCTGGGCAGGCCAAGCGTCACCCCGCAACGCAAGTCTCGCGGACGGGGCGCGCGTCAGTCGACGGCCAGCGCCTCCACCGGGGCGACGCGGGTCGCCAGCCGTGTGGGGGTCGCCGCCGCCACGAGCGTGAGCACGGCGGTGGCGACGACGATCACGACGAGCGGGATCCACGGCACGGCCGGGGCGACGAGACCGGCGGTTCCGAAGTCCGGCGGCATCCGCACCGAGGCGAGCAGCGACTGCGCGGCGATCCATCCGTACAGCACGCCGAGGACAAGACCGGTGATGGTTGCCGTGATCGTGATGTGCGCGGCCTCGAGCAGGATCATCCGGCGCACCTGCCGGTTCGACAGGCCGATCGCCCGCAGCAGCCCCAGCTCGCGCCGTCGCTGCACCACGCCGATCGTCAGCAGGTTCACCAGCCCGACGGCGGCGATCACCGCCGAGATGCCGACCAGCACCATCATGACGGCGGCGAAGCTGTCCATGATGATCGAGAACTGCGCATCCAGAGCGCCACCTGCGGCCTTGATCAGCAGGGCCTTCACGGATTCCAGCGCCACCGCGAACATGGTGACGAGGGTCACGCCCATCACGACGCCGATCGACATCCGGCTGGAGCGC
Organism: Microbacterium sp. STRO-1N; assembly: GCF_057748015.1. Next base: position 998,509 of record NZ_CM173234.1, on the reverse strand, counting down.
TCCGGATAGCGCAGCGCATTCTCGGCGGCGAGCCGCGCCGTCGCCGAGGTGCCGAACAGCCGGCCCACCAGACGCAGCACGGGCGGCATGAACAGCACGGCGCCGAGCGAGAGCCCGGTGAAGGACAGCAGCCCGCCGAAGAACGCGATGACGACGCCGAGCGGCGTGACCAGGCCCACCAGGACGCCGAACACGAGCAGCGCGACGCCGACGATCAGCAGGATCAGGGCGCCGACGTGCCGGGCTGGTCGCGCCGCGGCATCCTCGTGGGTCCGCTCGACGGATCCGCCGATCGCCTGCAGCGGCGTCACGGACAGTACCCGCCGGGATCCAGCCCAGGCCGCAGCCCACGTGGTGAGCGCGACGCCGACGGCCGGAACGACGATCGCGTACTGGGCGAGCGAGAACTCCGGCAGCGCACCGAGCAGCCGGTCGGCCAGGACGAGCCCGAGGACGGACACCAGCATCCCGGCCACCACACCGGAGACGGCGCCGATGAGGCCGACCACCAGCCCCTGTCGTGCCACTTCGCCGCGCTGCGAGCGCGCCGTGGCGCCGATCAGACGCAGGAGTGCGATCCGGCGGGTGCGACCCGCGATGATCGTCGAGAAGGTGTTGGCGGTCACGATGGCCGCGACATAGAGTGCGACGCCGATCAGCAGAACCGTGAGGATCGCGACGACGACGGCGAGCGTGCCGCTGTCGCCGATGTAGGGGTCCGCCTTCAGCATCACTCCGATGTAGGCAGTGGCCTCGACGAGCACGACTCCGAACGCCGAGGCGAGTCCGGCGACGAGGACGCTCGCGCCCATGCCGCGGTCGCGCAGCCAGGCGAGCCGTGGCCCTGTCCGCGCGGTGTCGGCGATCGCGACGGCGGCGCTCATGCCGCCACCTCGGCGGCGAGCATGTAGGCCGCGATCTGCTCGGCGCTCTGCCGCGGGTGGTCGGCGACGATGCGTCCGTCGCCGAGGTACAGCACGCGATCGGCGTGGCTGGCCGCGATCGCGTCGTGGGTCACCATCGCGATCGACTGCCCGTGCTCGCGGCTCGCCTCAGAGAGCAGCTGCAGCACCTCTCGTCCGGTGTTCGAGTCGAGGTTGCCCGTCGGCTCGTCGGCGAAGACGAGGTCAGGCGCCGTGGCGAGCGCGCGGGCGATCGCCACGCGCTGCTGCTGACCGCCGGACAGCTCGTGCGGCCGGTGCCGCAGCCGCGAGCCCAGTCCGAGCGTCTGGATCAGTCCGTCGATGCGCGCCCGCTCGATCGCACTCGGACGCCGCCCGTCGAGTTCGAACGGCAGCATGATGTTGCCGATCGCGTCGAGGGTCGGCACGAGATTGAACGCCTGGAAGATGAAGCCGACGCGACGACGGCGCAGGATCGTCAGCTCGAGGTCGCCGAGGCCGGTGATCTCGGTGTCGCCGATCCATGCGCGCCCCTCGGTGGGGGCGTCGAGGCCGGCCATGATGTGCATCAAGGTCGACTTGCCCGAGCCGGAGGGCCCCATGATGGCGGTGAACTGCCCACGGCGGATGCCGACGCTCACGTTATCGAGCGCGTGGACCGCGGCATCCCCGGATCCGTAGGACTTCTTCAGATGCTGGACGCGGGCGGCGAGCCCCAGGTCGGTGGTCGTGATCTCCATGCCTTCGACGCTATTTCCGAGGGCATATCCGGCACATCGCCCGCCAGGCTCATCCGCCTACATCTCAAGGATGATCTGCGCTCACGTCAGCCCGTGCTCGAACGCGAACACGACCAGCTGCACGCGGTCGCGCAGGCCCAGCTTGGTGAGGATGCGGCTGATGTGCGTCTTCACGGTCGCCTCGCTGAGGAACTCGCGCGCCGCGATCTCGGCGTTCGAGAGACCGCGCGCCGCCAAGGCGAAGATCTCCCTCTCGCGGTCGGTGAGCTCGCCGTAGGTCGCGGGGACGGGCTTGGTCTCCGCGGCGAAGTGCGCGAACAGGTCGCGTGTGGCGGATGCCGCGATCACACTGGACCCGGCGTGCACGGTCCGGATCGCGGCGAGCAGGAACTCCGGATCGGCGTCCTTCAGCAGGAATCCGCTCGCCCCCTGGCGGATCGCGCGCGCAGCGGCCTCGTCGAGGTCGAACGTGGTGAGCATGACGACCTTGGGCGGATCAGGCTGGGCGAGCAGCTCGCCCGTGGCGGTGAGACCGTCCATCACCGGCATCCGGATGTCCATGAGGACGACATCGGGGCGGGTCGCGGCGATGACAGCGAGCGCCTCGCGGCCGTCGCCGGCTTCGCCTGCCACCTCGAGGTCCGGCTGCGAGTCGACGAGCATGCGGATCCCGGCCCGGAACAGCGACTGATCGTCGACCAGCACGACGCGGATCATGCGTCCCCTCCCCCGGCGGTCGATCCGCCCATCCCATCCTGCCCGGCGGAGGCGGCTGCGATCGGCAAGCGCGCCCGGACGATGAACTGTCCACCCTCGCGTTCGGCGCGCAGGACGCCTCCTACGAGCTGCGCCCGCTCGCGCATGCCGATGATCCCGTGCCCGCCACCCAGTCCTGGCGCGATCGACTCGTCGACGAGGTTCGCGACCGTGATGTCGACGAAATCAGGGTGCCAGGCGAGATGGACCTCGACCGACTGCCGGTCTCCGTGGCGCAGGGCGTTGGTCAGCGCCTCCTGGAGGATCCGGTACACCGCGAGCTGCAGCCCGCCGGGTACCTCCCCCGGCGGCATCGGATCGACGGTCACGCGCGGCTCGATGCCCGCCTGGCGCACCTGGGCGAACAGGGCCTCCAGGTCGGCGAGCGTGGGCTGCGGGCCATCGCCCTGCCGGTGGCGCAGCTGGGTGAGCAGCATCCGGACATCCGACAGCGCCCCGCGCGCCGTCTGCGCGATCGTGGTCAGCGCGGCAGGTGCGGCATCCGGGTCGACCGCCGAGGCGTACCGTGCGCCGTCCGCCTGCGCGATCACGACGGCGAGGGAATGCGCGACGACGTCATGCATGTCACGGGCGATGCGCACGCGCTCCTGTTCTTCCGCCGTGGCGGCCTCTGCCCGCACCTGCGCCGCACGGATGCGGCGCGAGCGCAGCACCATGCGCCAGCCGAAGCCGGCGACCCAGGCGAACCCCAGCGCCATGACGGAGAGCAGGATGAGCAGGATCGCGGCGGCGAACGTGATCCCGAAACCGCCGATCGACGCGCTGTTGAAGACCGAGATGTACAGACCGGCCACCACGGCGCCGGCGCCGGCGGAGATGAGACCGGCCCACATGACCCGGCGCGACCCCCACGCGGCCGTCGCGTACAGGACCATGAGGATGGCGATGTTGAACGGCAGCGGCGAGAGCCCTGCTCCCATCTGCACGATCGCACCGACCCAGGCCACGGCGAGCGCGATGCCCGGCGCGAGGCGTCCGATCGCCACGGCGCCGCACTGGATCGCTCCGGCGAGCACCATCGCGGCGATTCCTGCGGCCTCGGAGACACCGATGAAGCTCAGTGTTCCTGGCCCGTAGAACGCCAGTGACATCGGCGTCAGGGTCACGAACAGCAGCACGGCCCCGAGGATGTCGAGGACGAGCGCAGTGCGGGACAGCGGACGGATCACCCTCTCACGCTACGCGAGGGCGCCTGCTGCGGCATCCGTCTGCGGATGTATCAGGCGCGGGCGATGATCTCGCCGTGCGGCACGAGATACCAGCCGTCCTCGGCATCCGCCCACTGCCGCCAGCCGGCGCTCATCCGCTCGAGATCGGCGCGGGTGGCGAGGCCGGTGTCGACGGCCTGGCGCGCGAGCGCGGATTCCAGGATGCGGTCCGCCCACATGCCGCCCCACCAGGCGCGCTCCTCTTCCGTCGCGTAGCACCATGTCGAGACGGACGCGGTGACGTCCTCGAAGCCGGCGGCTCTCGCCCACGACAGCAGTCGACGACCGGCATCCGGTTCGCCGCCGTTCGCGCGAGCGGCCGCGTGGTACAGCGCCAGCCACTCGTCGAGCGCGGGGATCAGCGGGAACCAGATGAAGCCGGCGTAGTCGGCGTCACGTGCGGCGACGACGCCGCCCGGCTTGGCCACCCGGCGCATCTCGCGCAGCGCCTGCACGGGGTCGGCGACGTGCTGCAGCACCTGGTGCGCGTGCACGATGTCGAATGCACCGTCCGCGAAGCTCAGGGCATGAGCGTCTTCGACGGCGAAGTCGAGGTTGGTCAGGCCGCGATCAGTGGCCGCGCGCTGCGACAGCGCCAGCTCCGCCTCACCGATCTCCGTCGCCGTGACGTGTGCGACCTGCTCGGCGAACTCCATGGTGATCGTCCCTGGACCTGCACCCACGTCGAGCAGCGTCGATTCCGGCGTCAGGAACGGCCGGAGGTACTCGGCCGAGTTCGCGATCGTCCGGTTGTTGTGGGAGCGCAGCACCGATTCGTGATGCCCGTGGGTGTATGTCGCCATCGCCCCAGTGTGGCATCGCTCAGTGCAGCTGGGCGGCCAAGCGACCGATCGCGTCGCGGTCGGGCTTGCCGCTCGGCAGTGTCGCGAGCTCGTCGACGAGCACGAGTCGCGAAGGGCGGGCGTGCTTGCCGATCTCGCTCGCGACGACGTCGCGCGCGTGCTCGAGCTGCTCGGCTTCGCTGCGGCGCAGCGCCTCGCCCCGGACAGCGACGATGACGGATGCTTCGCCCCACCGCTCGTCCTCGACTCCGACCACGACCGCGGAGGTCAGCCCCGGAACACGGCGCACGATGGCCTCGACACGATCCAGCGACACGTTGATGCCGCCGGAGACGATCACGTTGTCCGCTCGGCCGTGCACGCGGACGACGCCGTCCTCGACGATGCCGAGATCCCCTGTCCGGTACCACCGGATGCCGCGGTCGTCGCGTACGAAGGCACGGCTCGTGAGCACGGGGTCGTCGAGATATCCGTCGGCGAGCATGGGGCCGGCGATGCGCAGTTCCCCGTCGATCACGTCGACGTTCACGGTGTCCAACGGGATGCCGTCGTACACGCACCCGCCGCTGGTCTCGGTCGAGCCGTAGGTGCGCACCAGGTGCGCCCCGGCATCCGCCGCCCGTTCGCGCAGCGCCTGCGGCAGCGCCTGGCCGCCGACGAGGATCGCCCGGTACACCCGCAGCGCCGCCCGCACGCCCGGCTCGTCGATCGCGTCGAGGAGGCTCGCGACCTGCGCCGGCACGAGCGAGGTGTACAGCGCGTCGACCGATCCGGTCCGCAGACTCGTCAGTGTCGTGTCGGCGAACGCGGTCGGCGAGAACGTGCCGGAGAGCACGACCGGCTCCGTACCAGCGAGGATCGAGCGCACCAGGACCTGGAGCCCCGCGACGTAGCCGCCCGGCAGTGCGAGCAGCCAGCGCCCCTCGCCGATGCGTGCGGCCGTCGCCTCGGCACCGGCGCGCAGCGCCTCCCCGCTGAGCACGACGCGCTTGGGGATGCCGGTGGACCCCGACGTCCCGATCACGACCGCGGTGCCGTCCGGCACCGCATCCGGCTGCTCCCCCAGCATCCCGAGTCCGAGCGCCGGCCCGCCGTCGAGTGCGTGCCGGAGTTGATCGGCGAGGACGACGGGATCCTCGGCGGAAGTGGCTACCAGGCGCGTCATGGCGATCAGAAGTGGTACGGGAACGCCGACCAGTCGGGGTCGCGCTTCTGGAGGAACGAGTCCCTGCCCTCGACGGCCTCGTCCGTGCCGTACGCGAGTCGTGTCGCCTCGCCGGCGAACACCTGCTGGCCGACGAGCCCGTCGTCGACGGCGTTGAACGCGAACTTCAGCATCCGGATGGCGGTCGGCGACTTGGTGAGCACGGTGCGGGCCATCGTCAGCGCCTCGCGCTCGAGCTCCGCATGCGGAACGACGCGGTTCACGGCGCCCATCTCGTAGGCGCGCTGCGCGGAGTACTCCTCGGCGAGGAAGAACACCTCTCGGGCGATCTTCTGCCCGGTCTGGCGGGCCATGTACGCCGAACCGTAGCCGGCGTCGAACGATCCGACATCGGCGTCCGTCTGCTTGAACCTCCCGTGCTCGGCGGAGGCGATGGTCAGGTCGCACACGACGTGCAGAGAGTGCCCGCCGCCTGCCGCCCACCCTGGGACGACGGCGATGACGACCTTCGGCATGAAACGGATGAGCCGCTGGACCTCGAGGATGTGCAGGCGTCCGGCGCGGGCAGGGTCGGCGACGACGGCCTCGTCGTCGGAGTACTTGTACCCGTCGCGCCCGCGGATGCGCTGGTCGCCGCCGGAGCAGAACGCCCAGCCGCCGTCCTTCGCGCTCGGCCCGTTGCCGGTGAGCAGCACGGCGCCGATCCGAGGATCCTGACGGGCGGTGTCGAGTGCACGGTAGAGCTCGTCGACGGTGTGCGGGCGGAACGCGTTGCGCACCTCGGGCCGGTTGAAGGCGATGCGGGAGACGCCGCCATCCACGGACACGTGCGCGGTGATGTCGGTGTACGCCTCGGCCCCCGGCGCGAGCGTCCACTCGGAGGGATCGAACAGGTCGGAGACGAATGCGTTGTCCACGGCGTCCAGCCTATTCCCCGGCAGCGCACTTCCCCGAGGAGCGCGCTGCTCCCCGGGGAAGTGCGACGGGTCAGACCAGCTCGACCCGTCCGGCGCGCCTGGCCTTGCGCCAGCCGTCGATGATGTCCCACACGACACCAGCGCCGACGCCGAATCCGAGCAGCACGGCGAGGATGCGGAAGATCCCGCCGTTGTCGGCCGCTCCGGCGTCGCCGGCCGCGAAGCCGTCGCCTCCGGCATCCGCGACGAACGCCAGGAACTCCGGGTTCACGAGTTCGCCGCGCAACAGCAGAACCAGCACCCATGCGGCGAATGCCAGTGCGAGGACGGTGTTCAGCACCGCCATCGTGGTCGTCCAGCGGCGAAGGCGGAACAGCACGACGGCGAACACCGCCTCCAGCACCATGAGCGCGAACAGCGCGCCGATCCACCACGGCCACAGCTGCGGGTCGAGGATCGGGATCGGCTCGCCGCCGGTCGGGAAGAATCCGCGGAGGCTGTCCCACACCACGGCGACGGCCGCGATGCCCAGGAACACGAGCGACGCGATCAGCTCGCTGCGCCCCGCCCCGTCCTCCTGGACCTCGGGCAGCTGGTCGACGTCCCACTTCATGCCGGTGTCCGCACCGGTGCGCTCGAGCACGACGAAGACGAGCGTGGTCCAGAAGCTCAGATGCACGATGACCTGCAGCCCGACCGAGACGGCCTGGCCGATCGTCTCACCGACGCCGGCACCGGACAGCAGCAGCCCCAGCGTGATGCCGCCGACTGCACAGACCGGCACGATCCACAGCAGCAGCTTCAGCAGACGCCACCAGGTCAGGTAATACTTGGGCCCGATCAGATGCAGCGGACGATCGGCGTAACCGGCGGCGAGGACGTCCGGATCGCCGAGTTCGGTCAGGACAGCGCGCTCGGCTTCGGCCGGCGCCTCGCCCTGCTCGACACGCGCTTCGACGGCGTCGGCGATGGAGGCCTCGAGCTCGGCGCGGACGTCGTCCTGCGTCTCGGGCGTGAGGCTGCGGATCGTGGCCGAGATGTAGCGCTCGGCCAGTGTGGCGGTGGTCATGTCAATGCTCCTCTTCGGTGAGCGAGGTGATCGCCGCGGTGAGCGATCGCCATTCCTGGGTCAAGGTGTCGGCGAGGCGGATGCCGGCGTCCGAGGTCCGGTAGAACTTGCGCGGCCTCGCCTCTTCGGTGTTCCACGCGCTGGTGAGGTATCCCTGCTTCTCCAGCCGCCGCAGCAACGGATACAGGGTGTTGGCATCGGTGGTGAAGCCGTGCCCGTCGAGCTGCTCGAGCAGGCTGTAGCCGTACCCGGCGCTGCGCAGGAGCTGCAGGCAGGCGAGCACGATCGTGCCGCGTCGCAGCTCCTGCAGGTGTGTGTTGAACGTCTCGTCCATGTCGATCACATTACTGTGTGGCACACACCATTGTCAATCACACATCAGTGTTGTGGGCTGAGAGCTAAGTTGGGAACATGCCAGGCCCGCTGACGATCGCTCGCGTCGACCCGCTCGACGACTCCGCCTACGACGCCTGGTGGGAGGCGTACGCTTCGGCTCGCCGCGTCGGCATGGGCGAGGACGCCGTGATCTGGTCTCGAGACGAGAGCAGGGCCGAACTCCTGCAGCCCTCGGCGACCACGGAGCGGCGCGCGTTCGTCGCGATGCAGGACGGCGCCGTCGTCGGCTCCGCGTCGATCGGCCTGTCGCTCAAGGACAACCTGCACTCCGCGGGCATCGGCGTGAACGTGCCGCTGGAGCATCGCCGGCGCGGGGTGGGATCGGCACTGCTGGCGCATGTCGAAGCCGAAGCGGCGGCCGCCGGGCGCACGACCCTGCGGGCGGACATCTTCTGGCCGGCATCCGCTCCGGATGACGGCTCCGGCGAGCCGGGCCGCGAGTTCGCCCGTCGCCACGGATTCACGGTCGCGCTCGGCGATCTGCAGGGGCGCCTCGACCTGCCGGTTGCGGATGCCGTGATCGAGGAGCTCCTCGCCGAGGCACCGGCCTCCGGGTACACGATCCGGAGCTGGCGCGGCCCCGTTCCCGATGAGTTCGTCGCGGAGTGGGCGGCCCTGGATGCGGTGCTCGACACCGAGGCGCCCACCGGTGACCTGGATATCGAGGCCGCATCGGCGGACGTCGCCGACTTCCGCGCCGACGAGGAACTGGTCGCCCGGCAGGGGCGCACCTCGTACGGGACGGCGGCGCTCACGGCTGCCGGCAGCGTCGCGGCCTACACGCAGATCGTCGTATCGCGCGATGACGGCAACGCGTATCAGTGGGGCACGCTCGTCCGCCGCGAAGACCGCGGCCGACGGCTCGGCCTGCGCGTCAAGCTCGAGAACCTGCGGATGCTGCAGGAGCACTCCCCCGGCACCACGCGCATCTACACGTTCAACGCGGACTCGAACGAGCACATGCTGGCCGTCAACACCCGCCTCGGCTTCCGCACGACTGCCCGCATGGCCGAGCTGCAGAAGCGGCTGCGGGGAGCAGAATAGGGCCATGATCCCGCCACTTGCCGACATCCTCTCCACCGCCAGGGTGGTCGCGCTCCCGATGACGACCCGTTTCCGCGGCGTCGACGTCCGCGAGGCGCTGCTGCTGGAGGGGCCGCAGGGCTGGGCCGAGTTCTCGCCCTTCGTGGAGTATTCGGATGCCGAGGCATCCACGTGGCTCGCGGCAGCGCTCGATTTCGCGTGGCTCGAGCAGCCGGCGCCACGGCGCGCGACGATCGGCGTGAACGCGACGGTGCCGGCGGTGGCCGCTGCGGACGTCGCCTCGATCCTGGCGCGATTCCCCGGCTGCCGCACCGCGAAGGTCAAGGTCGCCGAGGCCGGAGGGCTGCTCGCGGACGACGTCGCGCGGGTTCGCGCGGCGCGCGAGGCGCTGGGTCCGGAGGGCCGGATCCGTATCGACGCGAACGGCGCGTGGAACGTCGACGAGGCCGAGCACGCGATCCATGCCCTGGCCGAGTTCGATCTCGAATACGCCGAGCAGCCGTGCGGGAGCGTGGATGAACTCGCCGAACTGCGCACGCGCGTGAAGTACATGGGCATCCCGATCGCCGCCGACGAGAGCGTGCGCAAGGCATCGGACCCGCTCGCGGTCGCCAGGGCGGGCGCCGCGGATCTGCTCGTGATCAAGGCCCAGCCGCTGGGCGGCATCCAGCGGGCTCTCGACATCGTGGCCGAGGCTGGACTGCCCGCCGTCGTCTCGAGCGCACTGGACACCGCGGTTGGGCTGTCGCAGGGGGCGATGCTCGCGGCCTCCCTCCCCGACCTGGAGTTCGACTGCGGCCTCGGCACCGGAGCGCTGTTCGTCGAGGACGTCGCGGATCTGGTCCCCCTGGGGGGCTCTATCCCGGTCGGTCGCGTGACCCCAGAGCCTGCGCGCCTCGATCGCCTCGCCGCGTCCGACGAGCGCCGCGACGGGTGGATCGCGCGTCTGACCCGCTGCCACGCGCTGCTCGCGGCATCCGTCTGAGCGCGCCGCACTACTCCGTCGGCGCGATGATGAGGTCGACGAGCTGACCGAGCGCCTCGGCTCCGACATGGTGCAGCCTCTCGCCGTCCAGGCCTTCGAGGGCGGCGCGCGCCATGCACCCCTCCCACTGGACCATCAGCATCCGCGCCGCCGAGGGGACGTCGATGCGCAGGGCGAAGAGTCCGGTGTCGATGAGCCCCTGGATGATGCCCTCGATGCTCGCCACCATGACGCGGTCCTGCTCGACGTAGGCCCTCGCGAACGTCTCGTCGCGCAGCGCGCGGATGCGGATCTCGCTCATCATGAGCACGCCGAGGCGGTCGTCGAGTCCGGAGTCCATGATCCGCTGGACCAGCGCGGTCGGATCGGCGTCGCCGGCGAGGACGCCTGACGCGACGAACTCGTCGATCCGCCCGCGTACGGACGCGAGCCGCTGCTCGGCGACCGATGAGGCCAGCGCGAGGAACAACTGGTCCTTGGACTCGAAGTTCGAATAGAAGGCGCCCCGCGTGAAACCGGCGCGTTCGCAGATGGCCTCGACGCTGGCACCCTCGAGGCCGACTTCCGCGAAGACCTGCGCCGCGGCATCCAGCAGGCGCGCCCTGGTGTTCTCGCGGCGTCTCGTCACCGGAATCGTCATCGAAGCCTCCACAGTCCCACTCTCACACCCTGCCCACAGTTTCGCACGCCCGACCCACCGTAGGATACAGAGTTGTATCGGATACACTTGTGTATCTAACCCGCGCCGCCCCTCGGAGGATCCTCGTGTCCACACTCCTGTCGTCCCTCGGACGCTGGTCGTTCCGCCACCCGTGGCGGGTGCTCGTCTCCTGGCTGCTGGTGCTCGGCATCGCCGGCGGTGGTGCCCTGGTCCTGGGCGCAGGCACGGACAACACGTTCTCGATCCCCGGCACCGAATCCCAGGCCGGCCTCGAGCAGCTCTCCCGCTCGTTCCCCCAGGTCAGCGGGACGAACGCGCAGTTCATCGTGGTGGCAGCGGACGGCGACAGCATCACGGATGACGCGTATCACGACGACATCGAGGATGCCGTCGGCGACCTCGAGGATCTCGACGGCGTCCTCGCCGTGACCTCCCCCTACGACGAGATGGTCGAAGGGATGATCAACGACGACGAAACAGCCGCGATCGTCCAGCTGCAGTTCGACGGGCAGTCCACCGACGTGTCGCAGGAGACCAAGGACGAACTCGCGGCCGTCGTGGACGATCTGTCGTCCGCGCTGCCCGAGGGCGCCGAGACGGCGCTCGGGGGCGACCTGTTCGCGACGTCGATCCCCGGCGTAACGATCACCGAGGCGATCGGTCTGCTCATCGCGCTGATCGTCCTGGTGGTCACGTTCCGCTCGTTCGCTCTCGCCGGGCTGCCGCTGGCGACGGCGATCCTGGGCGTCGGGATCTCGATGGCCGGCATCTTCGCCGCCACGGCTTTCGCGCCGGTGTCTTCGACCACCCCGCTGCTCGCCCTCATGCTCGGCCTCGCCGTCGGCATCGACTACGCGCTGTTCATCATGGCGAGGCACCAGGATCAGGTCCGCGAGGGCGTCGATCCGGAGGAATCGGCCGCCCGCGCCGTCGGCACGGCGGGGTCGGCCGTCGTGTTCGCCGGCATCACTGTGCTCATCGCACTGATCGGTCTCGGCTTCGCCGGCATCCCGTTCCTGACGACCATGGGCATCGCGGCAGCCGTCGCGGTCGCGATCGCGGTCGTGATCGCGGTGACCCTCACACCCGCTCTGCTCGGGTTCATGAAGGGCCGTGTGATCGGGTGGAAGCGCAAGCCGCGTCCGGTGAAGGAATCCGCTGCGCCGCGGCGGTCGTTCAGCCAGCGCTGGGTCGGCGGCATCACGAAGCGGCCGATCCTCACCTCGCTCGCGGTCATCGTCGGACTCGGCGTCATCGCCATTCCGGCCCTCAGCCTGAATCTCGCGCTTCCCAACGCCGGCGTGCTGCCGAAGGACTCCGAGGCACGGCAGAGCTACGACCTCGTCGCGGAGGAATTCGGCCCCGGCTTCAACGGCCCCCTCATCCTCACCGGCACGATCGTCACGTCGACGGATCCGTTGGCGCTCATGGAGGACCTGGGCGATGCCGTGGCGGACATCGACGGCGTCAAGGAGGTCGCCCTCGCGACCCCGAACGAGACCGCCGACACCGGCATCGTGCAGGTGATCCCCGAGACGGCTCCGGATGATCCGGCCACGAGCGAGCTCGTCCGAGAGCTGCGCTCGCACCACGACGAGTGGCTGGACGAGTTCGGCATCGATGTGAAGGTCACCGGCTTCACCGCCGTGGCGATCGACATCTCCGACCAGCTCGGCGCCGCCCTGCTGCCGTTCGGGATCTTCGTGATCGGGCTGTCGCTGATCCTGCTGACCATCGTGTTCCGCTCGCTGTGGGTGCCGATCACCGCGGCGCTCGGCTATCTGCTGTCGATCATCGCGGCCTTCGGCGTCGTGGGTGCGGTGTTCGAGTGGGGCTGGTTCGCCGATGCGCTGCATGTGGCGAAGGTCGGTCCGATCATCAGTTTCATGCCGATCGTGCTGATGGGCGTGCTGTTCGGTCTCGCCATGGACTACCAGGTCTTCCTGGTGTCGCGCATGCGCGAGGACTTCGTGCACGACCCGGCGTCGAAGAGCAAGGACCGCGCGGAACGGCGTGAGGCGGCGATCCGCGCGGTCAGGACCGGATTCAGCGGTTCGGCGAAGGTGGTCACGGCCGCAGGACTCATCATGTTCGCCGTCTTCGTCGCATTCGTCCCCGAAGGCGACTCGTCGCTCAAGCCCATCGCGCTCGGCCTCGCGGCCGGCATCGCGATCGATGCGTTCCTCGTGCGCATGACGCTGATCCCCGCGCTGATGGCCATCCTCGGTCAGCGCGCCTGGGAGCTGCCCCGCTGGCTGGAGCGGATTCTCCCCAGCGTCGACATCGAGGGCGAGGCCGTCGAGCGCGAACGGCACCTCGCGTCGTGGCCCGGCGACGACTCGGTCGTCGCGGCGGACGATCTCGTGCTCAGTGCCGACGCGCCGATTCTGGAAGGCGTCACCCTGCGCATCGCCCCGGGCACCGCGCTGGTCGCCACGGCTCCGGATGCCAGGGTGCGACGAGCGCTGGCTCTGGCCGTCGCCGGTCGCATCGCCCCCGATGACGGCCGCCTCCGGGTCGCCGGGCACCTGCTGCCCGGCCGGGCGGCCTGGGTGCGCGCACACGTCGGCTGCGTCCTCGTCGACGACGCGGATGCCGCGCTCACCGATCTGCGCGAAGCACTGCGCGGTCGATCGGAGCTCGTCGTGATCGATGGCCTCGACCTGCTCGGCGGCGCGCAGCGCGATCAGGCCGAGGCGATGCTCAGGGATGCTGCGGCATCCCGTCCGCTGGCCGTGTTCGCCACGGCATCCGATGCGTACGTCGCCCGCGCGATCCTGGCGGATGCCGGATGGCCGGATGCCGACGTGACCGACACCCGTTTCCCCCACCGCACCGAGACCACCGAGGTGACCGCATGACCCTCTCCATCGAACGGACCCGCTCGCGCAGGTCGGTCACCTGGCTGACGGTGCTGGGTGTGCTGCTGCTGCCCGCGATCATCGGCGGCCTGCTCGTGGCGGCGCTGCAGAACCCGACCGAGCGCCTCGACACGATGACCGCGGCGATCGTCAACCTCGACGAGCCGGTCACGATCGACGATCAGTACACGCCGCTCGGCCGTCAGCTCTCCTCCGGTCTCGTCGAGGGCTCCGATGAGCTCGATTCGAACCTGACCTGGGTGATCTCGAACGAGGACGACGCGGCAGAGGGCCTCGAGGACGGCACCTACCAGGCCGTCATCACCATCCCGGAGAACTTCTCGGCGGCGGCGACGTCGTCCGGCCAGGCCATCGCCGACGGCGGTGGCGAGGCCGAGCAGGCGCTGATCACCGTCACGACGCCGGACGACGGCCGCGTGGCGGACGATCTCATCACGTCGCAGATCGCGACGGCCGCGACCGCAACGATGGGCACCATGCTCAGCGAGGCGACGATGGAGAACGTGCTGGTCGGATTCACGACCCTCGGCGAGCAACTCGGCGAGGCAGCGGATGGCGCGACGCAGCTGGCCGACGGTGCTGGACAGGCCGCCGAGGGTGCGACCGCACTCCCCGAGGGCGCGACGCAGCTCGCCGACGGCGTGACCCAGCTCGGCGATGGCGCATCCCAGCTCGGCGACGGCGCATCCGAGATCTCGAACGGTGCGACGCAGCTCGCCGATGGCGCGACGCAGCTGTCAGGCGGCGCGAACTCGCTCGGTTCCGGCCTGGACACGATCGCCGTCAAGACCCGCGAAGCTGGCGCTGGCGCGACCACCCTGGGACAGGGTCTTCTCGGCGGTGCCGCTGCGATGACCGACCCCGCCGGAGAGATGAGCCAGCTCGTCGGTGCCGCCGGAACCGTCGCTTCGGAATCCGCGACCGCCGCCGAGTCGACCGTCGTGACGGCGACGCAGGTCGGCGAGCTCGCGGGGACCCTCGGCGCTCTGGCTGCGCAGTGCGATCCGGCGGTGTCCGGCGAGCTCTGCGCCCAGCTCGCCACGGCTGCCGCGGATGCCGGGACGGCCGCAGCTTCGGCCGGCGACGCCGCGACGGCAGCCGGCACGGCGTCCGGCTACGCCGCCCCACTCGCCGAGGGCATCGGCGCACTGCCGCAGACCCTGTCGGCGCAGCTCACCGAAGCCGGAGGCGCCGCAGTCGCGCTGGGCGACGGACTGGGTCAGCTCGCCGGAGGCGTCGACCAGTCCGCGGCCGGTGCGCGCGAGCTCGCGAACGGCGCGACCGGACTCTCGACCGGCGCAGCGGGCATCGGCGAGGGCGCAGGCCAGCTCGCGGCGGGGGCCGACGAGCTGAGCTCGGGTGCCGGACAGCTCGGCGACGGCGCGACGCAGCTCGCGGACGGCGCGACCGAACTCGTCGATGGACTCGGCGAACTCGCCACGGGCACCGACGAACTGGCCGGTGGTCTGGACACGGCCGTGGAGTCGATCCCCTCGTTCTCGGAGGACGAGTCGTCCGATCTGGCCTCTGTCATCGCCGACCCCGTCTCCTCGAACACCGGGACGTCGACGATCTTCGGGCCGACGGCCATTCCGCTGCTGACGGCGGTCGTGCTCTGGTTCGGCGGGCTCGCGACGTTCCTCGTGCTCCGGCCGCACACGGCGCGCACGCTCACCTCACGACGGCCGTCGATCTCGCTCGCGCTTCGGGCGTTCGCACCGGCCGCGCTCATCGGCGCAGGGCAGGGCCTGCTCGTCTCGATCATCGTTCAGATCGTGGCGCAGTACGACGCCGCGAGCTGGTGGGTGTTCGCCGGCACCGCTGTGCTCACTGGCATCTCGTTCGCCGCCGTGAATCAGGCGCTGGTGGCGGTGCTCGGCGGTGTCGGACGCTGGATCAGCGCGCTCGTCGGCGTGCTGGCCATCGCGACCGGACTCATCTCGACCGTGCCCGCGTGGCTGGCTTCGCTCGGGGCCGCGCTGCCGACGCAGCCGGCGTACACCGGACTGATCGCCGGGAACGGTGCCGCTGTCGCCGCGCTGATCGTGTGGGGCGTCCTGGCGCTGGGGGCGACGACACTGGCGGTCGCGCTGCGACGGACGACGTCCGCGAAGGCGGTCCTCGCGACCTGATCAGGCCTTCGCGGTGAAGTTCCGCGCGGCCTCGAGCAGGATCCGGGCTCCGAACCCGGTGGCGCCCGCGGTCCGCCAGGAGTCGTCCTTCTCGGTCTGCATTGTTCCCGCGATGTCGAGGTGCGCCCATGGCGTTTCCCCGACGAAGTGCGCGAGGAACAGCGCCGCGGTCGTCGCCCCGGCGAACGGTCCGCCGAGGTTCGCGATGTCGGCGATGTCGGAATCGAGCTGCTTGCGGTACTTCTTCTCCAGCGGCAGCTGCCACACCGGCTCGTCTACCGCTGCCGAGGCCGCACGGACGAGGTCGACGGTCGGCTGGTCGTTGCCGAAGACCGGCGCCGTCGCGCCTCCCAGCGACACCAGGGCCGCTCCTGTCAGGGTGGCGATGTCGATGATCGCGTCGACCCCGTCCTCATTGGCGAGCACGAGAGCGTCGCTCATCACGAGCCTTCCCTCGGCGTCGGTGTTCTTGACCTCGATCGTGGTGCCGCCGCGCGCGGTGAGCACGTCGCCGAGTTTGTACGCGGTCCCTGACGGCATGTTGTCGGTGCACATCAGCCAGCCGGTCACCTTCGCTTCCACTCCGGCGTCCCGAAGCGCGGTGAAGGCGCCGAGCACCGCGGCGGCGCCGCCCATGTCCATCTTCATGAGCAGGTGCATGGGGTCGCTCGGCTTGAGGCTGATCCCGCCCGAGTCGTACATGATGCCCTTGCCGACGAGGCCGAGGTGCCCTGGTGCCTCGCCGGTCGAGGCGTAGCTGAGCTTGATCATGCGGGGTTCTTCCGTCGAGCCCTGGTTGACCCCGAGCAGCCCTCCGCACGCCAGCTCGATGAGCGCCTGCTTGTCGAAGAGCTCGACGTCGAAGCCGAAGCGGCTCCCGAGCTCGACGGCGATGTCTCCCATGTCGGTCGCGGTCAGGTGCCCCGGAGGGGTGTTGGCCAGGTCGCGGGCGACGATCGCGGCGCGTGCGCCGACGATGCCCTGCTCGACGGCATCCGCCACCTCGCCGACCCCGGGGACATCGACCGTGAGGGCCTTCAGCGCCACGTGCCTGCTCGCGTTCGACAGCACCGTGTAGCGGTATCGGGCGAGCAGCGCACCCTCGACGAGCGCGCGAACGACCCCATCCGGCTCGACGGTGATCGGCCCGAAGAGCCGGATCGCGACCTTCTCGCTCCGCGCCGCCGCTCGTACGACGTTCGCCGCGGCGTCGCGCAGCACGTCGGAGGACAGCTCGTCGCGAGCACCGAGCCCGACCGCCACGAGGTCGGCCGCGCCGGCCTGCGGCAGCACCAGAGTCGAGCCCGCGTCCCCGGTGAAGCCGGCATCCGCCAACTGTGCGCGGCTGAAGCCGACAGCATCCGGCACGTCGCCGTCGGTGTGGATGCCGATGCCGATCGCCTCGGCATCCGACGGCGCACCGAGGTGCACGCTCGTCTCGTCGAGCGCGTCGAGACCCGGCACGGTGCGGAAGTCGGCGGGGATCAACTTGTTCGGGCTCCGGGTCATGGCAGTGCTCCTTCGGTCGAGTCGGTCGGGGTCAGCCGGCGATGTCCACCGGGGAACCGGGGCCCCACGGGATGCCGAGCGCGAACCAGACGACGTAGAGCGCTGTCCATGCGAGCAGCATCCATACGGCGTACGGGATCATGAGCGCGATGATCGTGCCGATGCCGGCATCCTTCTTGTAGCGCTGGGCGACGGTGACCATGAACGGCAGGTAGACCATCAGCGGCGTCAGCACGTTCACCGGGGAATCGCCGACGCGGTAGGCGGCCAGCAGCGTCTGGGGCGCGACGTCCAGCGAGGCGAAGATCGGGATGAACACCGGCGCGAAGATGACCCACTTGGGCACGAGGCCCGGAAGGATGAAGTCGAGGATCACGATCACGACGATGAAGGCGAGCAGGAGCACGATCGCCGGGACGCTGGCCTGTTCGAGCAGCTCCGCGGCCGAGATCGCGGCGACCGTCGGCAGATTCGTCCAATTGAACAGCGCGATGAACTGGGCGATCATCAGGAACATCACCAGCAGCCCACCGAGCGTGCCGAATGTCTTCGCGATGGCCGCCACTGCGGCATCCCCGCCGCGCAACGTCCTGGCGCCGGCTCCGTAGGCCACACCGCAGACGAGGAAGGCGAGCGAGATGATGAAGACGAGGCTCGCCATGAACGGCGTCGTTCCGATGATGTCCCCGGTCTCCGGGTCGCGCAGCGGCGCACCCGGTGGGAGCGTGAGCGCGAGGATCACGACGACGAATCCGAGCAGCGCCCAGAACGAGAATTTCAGGCCGCGCGCCTCCGCATCGTGGTCGACGTTCCCCGCATCGTCGGCGATGGTCATCTCGCTGCGGTCGTACTTGCCGAGCCGCTTCTCGGTGATGAACATGGTCACGAGAAGGGCCACGGCCGTCAGCAGGAACGTCGACACGATGCCGAAGTAGAAGTTCTGCGTGACCTCGATCGGCTCCATGCCGGCTCCGACGAGCACCTCGTTCGTGATCTCGGTCAGCATGCTGTCACTGGGGGTGATGAGCAGGTTCGCGCCGAACGCCGCGCCGACGCCTGCGAAGGCCGCAGCGAGACCCGCGAGCGGGTGACGACCGACCGTGACGAATGCCGCTGCGGCGAGCGGGACGAGGATCAGGTACCCGGCATCCGTCGCCACGGACGAGAGCACGCCGACGAAGATGAGGATCGCTGCGATGAGTCGGCGCGGCGCGACCTTGACGACCCGGCGGATGAGCGCGCCCATGAGGCCCGCGTGCTCGGCCACGCCGACGCCGGCCATCGCGATGAGCACGACGGCGACGACGCCGAAGCTCGCGAAGTTGTCGACGAACGACGAGAAGAAGAAGCGGACGCCCTCGACCGAGATGAGGTTGCGCACCTCGAACGTGCGCTCTTCGATCGTGTAGTCCGGGATCACAGCCGGCTGGCCGGTGGTCGTGTCGTAGATCGTCCAGCCGCCGCCGAACTGCTCGTTGATCTGTGTGAGCTCGTCCTGCGGGCCGGGGATGACGACCTCATCCGTGACCGAGACCCCCACCCAGGCGAGGATCGCGGAGAGGACGGCGATGAGTCCGATGAGATAGATGAACATGATCGTCGGGTTCGGCACCTTGTTGCCGACCTTTTCGATCCAGTTCAAGAATCCCTTGTTCGGCGCACCCACCGGGCTCGAGGCCCTTGCTTCAGACATGGCACTCATCCTGTCGATGCGAGGTTGTATCGTGCAAGCCTTTCGACGAAACAGGTGCGGCTGCGCGACTCGCGGTCCTATGTTTGACGCAATGGACCCGATCATCACCACCCTTGTGATCCTGCTGTGCGCGGTGATCGCCTTCGTGTCGAACCGGATCCCGCTCGGGATCGTCGCGGTCGGCGTCTCGATCGCGCTCTACCTGACCGGTGTGCTGGATCTGAACAGCGCCTTGGCGGGCTTCGGCGATCCGACCGTCCTGTTCATCGCGGCCCTGTTCGTGGTCAGCGAGGCACTCGAATCGACGGGGATCGTGGCGTGGGCCGGTCAGCAGGTGATCGCCCGCACAGGGACGAGCCGACGGCCGCTGCTGCTGACGATCGGCCTGCTCACCGCGGCGCTGACTGCCGTGATCAGCGTCAACGGATCCGTCGCCGCCCTCCTGCCGCTCGTGGTCGTCGTGGCGGCCCGCGCCGGCATCCGGCCCTCGCAGATGCTCATGCCGCTCGCGTTCTCCGCCCATGCCGGGTCTCTGCTGGCCCTCACCGGGACACCTCTGAACATCATCGTCTCGGGGATGGCCGAGGACAACGGAGGCCGGGAGTTCGGTTTCTTCGAGTTCGCCCTCGCAGGGCTCCCCCTCGTCGTCGGCACGCTGGCGATCATCCTGCTGTTCGGATCGCGCCTGCTCCCCGATCGCACGCCGGCATCCGCCCCCGTCGACCTGGAGCAACTGGCGTCGGCGCTGCGTGAGGACTACGCGATCTCGCCGGATCGGGAGCTGATGTCGCGCTCACGCGGCGTGGCGGAAGTGGTCGTCCCGCCGCGCTCGTCACTGATCGGACTCCACGTCTTCCCCGGCATGACGACCCCGAGCGGCGATCTAGTGGTGCTCGGCGTCCGCCGTGGCACCGAGGCCCTGGACGAGTCGGGGACGGATCTCCGTGCTGGTGACGCGCTGCTGCTCGACGGTTCCTGGGACGACCTGCAGCGCCATACGGCGCAGCGAGACGAGGTGCTCGTGGTGAAAGCTCCCCTGACCCTGCGGCGCTCCGTGCCGCTGGGCGTCGGCGCGAAGCGCACGATCGTGATCCTCGTCGCCATGATCATCCTGCTCGCGACCGGCATCGTCCCCGCGGCCATCGCGGGACTGCTCGCCGCCGGGGCGCTGATCCTCACCCGCGTCGTGTCGGTCACCCGCGCATATCGCGCGATCTCCTGGACGACCGTGATCCTCGTCGCCGGCATGATCCCGCTGTCGACGGCCTTCCAGGAGACCGGGACGGCCCAGCTCATCGCGGACGGGCTGCAGTCGATGCTCGGGGATGCCGGGCCGCACGTCGCTGTCGCAGTCGTCGTGCTCATCACCCTGGTCCTCGGTCAGCTCATCAGCAACACCGCGACCGTGCTCATCGTCGCTCCCGTCGCGATCGCGTTGGCGAGCGCGATGGAGGTGTCCGTGATGCCGTTCATGATGGCTCTCACGGTCGCCGGCGCCGCAGCCCTCCTCACCCCGGTCGCGACGCCCGCGAACCTCATGGTGATGGAACCGGGCGGCTACCGCTTCGGCGACTACGCACGGCTCGGCCTACCCCTGATGGCTTTGTATTTCGTCGTCGCGGTGTTCTACGTGCCGCTGATCTGGCCGTTCTGAGCCGCCCTGCGAGCGATCAGCTCAGGCCGGAGTACGCGTGCAGGCCCTTGAAGAACACGTTCACGATCGTGAAGTTGAAGATCACGGCGGCGAAGCCGACGATCGACAGCCAGGCCGACGGGCTGCCGCGCCACCCGCGCGTCGCCCTGGCGTGGATGTAGCCCGCGTAGAGCACCCAGATGATGAAGGTCCAGGTCTCCTTGACGTCGAAGCCCCAGTAGCGGCCCCAGGCATCCTGCGCCCAGATCGCACCGGCGATGAGGGTGAACGTCCAGAAGATGAAGCCGATGATCGCGAACCGGTAGGCGAGGCCTTCCAGGCGCTCGGCCGTCGGCAGCGTCGCGAGGAAGCGCGGACCGGTCTTCTCGGCCTGCTCGGCGACCTTGCGCTCGCGCCGCGCCTGCAGCAGCTGCAGCACGGACAGCGAGCACGCGAGCGCCAGGAACGCCGTCGCCAGCGAGGCGACGAAAACGTGGATCACGAGCCACACGCTCTTGAGGGGGTCCATCAGCGGGACGACCTCGACGTAGAAGTTCGTGGCCGCGAGCCCGAGCAGCACGACCACGAGCCCGATGATGAACGTGCCGAGGTAGCGCAGGTCGACGCGGGTCAGAACGACGAGATAGACCAGGACGATCAGCGCCGTGCCGATCATCGCAAACTCGTAGAGGTTGGCCCACGGCACGCGTCCGGCCGCGACGCCGCGCATGACGAGTGCGGCGACGTGGAACAGGAAAGCGAGAACGGTGAGCGCCGTGCCGATCCGCGCCATGACGAAGCGGGGTTTCTTCGGCCCCTCGGTTCCGGATGCCGTAGCGCCGGCGTCGGCCGACGAACCGGCGCCCGCGTACACGAGCTCCCGCTCCGATCGGGCGTCAGCGGTGGCCGCTGATCGGCCGGCCAGATC
The DNA here is from genome assembly GCF_057748015.1 of Microbacterium sp. STRO-1N. Next base: position 977,065 of record NZ_CM173234.1, on the reverse strand, counting down.
GAAGGCGTACGCGACGAAGGCCGCAGCGTAGATCGCGATGGCTGTCCAGATGCACAGCAGCGAGTAGTCGTCGAGCGCCAGCGCTTCCATGGTGTCAGTCTACTTTCGGGGGTCGTTACGGGGATCGTCGAGCAGTCGTTCGTGCCCGGCCGCGAGATCGGCGACGGCCTTGGCGATCGTTGGATCCTCGCCGCGGGCGAGACCGGCGTACTCCAGGTGCACGACGCCGTCGCTCGCGGTCGCCTTCACCCACATGCGCCGGCGCGGCACGAACAGCGCGAGGCCGAGACCGCCCAGCGCGAGCAGCGCGAACACCAGCACCCACACCGCAGAAGCATCGTGGTGGACCTGCAGCGATGCGTAGCGCTTGACCGACTCGGTGTAATCGCCCTCGGCGGTCCCCTCGGGGGACTCGTCCTCGAACGTGACGGTTCCGAGCCCGTTCGGCAGATCGACGGTCTCGCCGGGCATGAGCTCGAGCGATTCGATGCCGGAGTCGCCGCCGGCGATCTCGGTGAGGTCGGTGGTGTCCAGCGTGTAGACCGATCGCGGGGTTCCGTCGTCGATTCCGAGGTCGCCCTGGTACACCCGCAGCGTCAGCAGCGGTGCGTACGTGTCGCCGTAGATGGACGTGTACGCCCCCGACTCGAGCTGCCCCTGGGTCGGATAGAAGAACCCGAGCATGCCCAGCTGCTCCGGCATCCCATCGGTCACCTTGACGACGCCCAGCGAGGTCATGTTCGTGTCCTGCGGCAGGAACTCGACCGAGTCGCGGAATACGACCGTGCCGTCGGCGTTGCGCACCGTGATCGTGGGCGCGTAGCCGTTGCCGAGCAGGTAGATCTTGTCGCCCGAGATCTCGAGCGGGTGGTTCACCCGTGCCGAGCCGTCCCACTCGGAGCCGTCCGAATCGCGCACCGACACGTTCGCCGAGTAGTCGCCGGCCTGTCCCGATGCGGTGGAACCGAACTCCTGGTACGTGACGTCGAACGAGTCGAGGGTCATGGCGTAGGGCGCGAGGGCGGCGTCGCCGACGAAGCGGCCGCGGTTCATGGAGTTGTAGTCGACCAGGGAGTTGACGAACGTCTCCCCCTCGACGACGACCTTCTGCCCGGTGTACGCGAACCCGCCGCCGATGCCGACGGTCACGAGCACGCCGACCAGCGCGAGGTGGAACAGCAGATTGCCGGTCTCGCGCCAGTAGCCCCGCTCGGCCGAGACCGAGAACGTCTTTCCCGCGTCGTACCGCTCCACGCGGTAGCCGAGCGCCTTCAGCTGCTTCTGCGCGACGTCTGCGGCACGGGATGCTTCAGATGCGGCATCCCGATCACCGGCTACCTCGCGGTCGACCTCGGCGTGGTCGGCCAGGCGCTTCAGCCGGGCAGGGGTCCGCGGCGGCCGGGTCTGCAGCGCCTTTGCGTGGTGCCTGATCCGCGGGATGACGCATCCGACGAGCGACGTGAACAGCAGCAGGTAGATCGCCGAGAACCACGGCGACAGATAGACGTCGAACATGCTCATCGCGTCGAGCACGGGGAACATCTCGGGGTTGTTGGCCTCCCACTGCGTCACGCCGTTGGGGTCGGCCATGCGCTGCGGGAACACCGACCCGGGGATCGCCGCGATCGCGAGGATCAGCAGGAGCACGAGCGCGGTGCGCATCGACGTCAGCTGCCGCCAGCCCCAGCGCAGCCAGCCGACGAAGCCGAGCTTGGGCTGGTTCACGCCCTCGCCGGACCCGTCGATGTGGTCGGACGGGCGCAGCGGATCGGAGGACTCGGAGCTCACAGCATCCTTCTTGATCGAATCAGAGCGGGAGGTAGACACTGCCCATCACCGCCTGCAGGCGCGACATGATGGTCGTCCAGACGCCCGTCACCATCAGGATGCCGAGGCCGATGAGCATCGCTCCGCCGATGATGTTGAGGGCGCGGATGTGCCGACGGAGGAAGCCGATCGTGCGGGTGGCCCACCCGAATCCGAGCGCCGCCAGCAGGAACGGGATGCCGAGGCCGATCGAGTATGCGATGCCGAGGAATCCGGCGCGAACGGGGTCGCCGACGTTGATCGACAGCGCGACGATCGCGGCGAGCGTCGGGCCCATGCACGGCGCCCATCCGATGCCGAGGGCGATGCCGAGCAGCGGAGCGCCGATGATGCCGGCCCTCGAATCGACGTGGAAGCGCCACTCGCGCTGGGCGAATCCGAACAGTCCGAGGAAGACGAGACCCATCAGGATGATCACGACGCCGAGGATGCGGGTGAGCAGGTCGCCCCACTGCAGGAAGAACACGCCGGCGGCGCCGCCGAGCACGGTGAACGCGACGAAGACGAGCGTGAAGCCGAGGATGAAGAGGAGCACGCCGAGCACGAGACGGCTGCGGGTGGTCGTGGCGGTCGCCGTCGTCCCCGTGGCAGACGTCGATGCGCCGCGCTGCGGCACGGCCGCGCCGAGGAATCCGAGGTACCCCGGCACGAGCGGCAGCACGCACGGCGAGAGGAACGAGATGAGCCCGGCGAGCATCGCGACAGGAATGGCGAGCAGCAGGCTGCCGTCCCCGATCAGCGCCTGGATGTTCACACGCTCTCCGCGAGCGCGTCCTTGACCAGCGTCTCCAGGATCGACGCGCTCTCGAGCTGACCGATGATGCGCGCCGCGACACGGCCCTGCTTGTCGAGCACGAGCGTCGTCGGAGTCGCCTGGATCGAAGTCACGGAGGCGAACGCCAGCTTCGCCTCTCCGGTCTTGGCGTCCATGAGGCTGGGATAGGTGACCCCGTAGGTCTCGGCGAACGCCTTCGCGGTATCGGGCTCGTCGAACGTGTTGACGCCGACGAACGAGACGCCCTCGTCCTGATACTCCTGCCAGACCGACTCCAGGTCGGCCGCCTCGACGCGGCACGGCGCGCACCCGGCGTACCAGAAGTTCACCACCGTGACGTCACCGGCCAGATCAGCGCTGTCGAGCTTCTCGCCGTCCTCGGTCACTCCGCCGAACTCGACGGGTTCCCCACGATCGTCGGCAGCGATCTCGACGACGGTGAATCCGTCGGCCGCGATGTAGCCTTTGTCCTCGCCGTTCAGATACTGCTCGGCGACGGGGTCGGGGGCGCATGCGA